>JAQWJQ010000282.1 GCA_029248265.1 Planctomycetota bacterium | reverse complement strand
CAGACGTTCACGGTCGATCCAGGACGCCCAGCTACGCCTCCTCGACACCGAGAGCGAGTGGAGGATGTCCACCGGCACCGCAGGGCGCTGGAAGATCAAGCCCAACGCCTCGGGAGACCGCTTCTCCGCCACCGGCCGAGGCGAGGCGACGTTCCCGCGGACCTACGAGTCCATCCGCGACAACTACGTCGACGGGTACCCCGAGGGCATCAAGGACAAGATCAACAGCCGCAAGAAGAGCTCCAACTTCAACGACGTTTCGGACCTGCGGGTGCGCTGCGAGGTCCGAGCCGGCGCAGGCTGCCGAGAGGTCGCCATCGAGCTCCACGAGGGGCGCCGGCGCTTCAAGTTCCTCCTCCCCGGCCCGACCGCGCCCGTCGGTGAGCGCGCCCGGATCGTGACCACGGGGCTCGACGGCGAGGACCTCTCAGTGCCCGCGGGAGCGGGTGGCTCCGGCCGCTTGCCCTCTGGGGACCTGGTGGAGGTCGAGGTAGAGAACCTGAATGACCGCCTCGCGTTGCGCATCGACGGGGAGGAGATCGCCTCCGCAGAGATCCCCCCGGCCCCCGACCGGGGCCGCTCCAAGGTCACGCTCCGGATCGAGGCGCCGGAGGGGTCGGAGACCGAGATCGACGACCTGAAGGTCTGGCGAGACATCTATTACACCTACGACCCGACTCGCCAGAAGGTCAAGAGCTGGACCATCCCCGAGGGGAACTACGTGGTCCTGGGTGATAACAGCCAGGACTCGTCCGACGGTCGCGACTGGACGCTGGCCCACTTCCAGGTCGAGGGCGGCGAAGGCAAGGGCGACATCCTGAGCGGCAACCTCCGCGAGAGCATGGAGCCGCGCCCGGACGCCAACCCGATGTACCTCCCGAACAAGCGCAACTGGGAGCAGTTGGTGCTCCGCGACACGCTTGGGGAGCGCCACGTGTTCGAGCGCGGCGAGGTCAATCGTCTGACGGACGAGGTGGCGCCCTTCGTGCCGCGAGACCTCATCCGCGGCCGAGCGCTCGCCGTCGTCTGGCCGCTCGCTCCGCAGCACGACGTCTACCGCTGGAAGTGGGTGCGCTGAGGCGGCATCCTTCCGGTCTACGCCCCACTGCTGACGGCTCGACCGCCCCGCCCGCGATACGCCCGACCATCATGCCTACCGCCGACCAGCCTCCCCTCCACGTCGAGGGTCTGATCAAGTCCTACCGCGGCCGCCGTGTCGTGGACGGCGTCGGCTTCCACGTGGAGCCTGGAGAGATCGTGGGCCTGCTCGGCCCGAACGGTGCAGGGAAGACCACCAGCTTCAGGATGACCGTGGGGGTCGTCGAGCCTGACGCTGACTCGGTTCAGCTCGGCGGCAAGGACTGCACCCGGCTCCCCATGTTCAAGCGCGCCCGGCTCGGCATGGGCTACCTCCCCCAGGAGTCGAGCGTGTTCCGCCAGATGACCCTGGAGGACAACGTCTTGGCCGTGCTCGAGGCCCTGCCGATCCGCCGCAAGGAGCGCCGGTCCGAGGCCGCCCGGCTCCTCTCCGAGCTCGAGCTGAGCCACCTCGCCAAGAGCGGAGCCGACACCCTCTCCGGCGGCGAGCGGCGACGCCTCGAGTTGGCTCGCTCACTGGCGACGCGCCCGTCTATCCTCCTCCTCGATGAACCCTTCGCGGGGGTTGATCCCATCAACGTCGAGGAGATCCAGGTCCTGATCCACCGGCTGAGGGACCAGGGAATCGGCATCCTGATCACGGACCACAGCGTCCGTGAGACCCTCCAGAGCACAGACCGGGCCTACATCATCCACCAGGGCCAGATCCTCCGCGAGGGCACGGCCACGGAGCTGATCAACGACCAGCGCGTCCGCGAGGTCTACCTCGGCCGAAACTTCGAGACGACGGCCCCCAAGGGGGTCTCAGCCCAGGAAGAGCGGGAACTCATCGACTAGGGGGCACCGGAAGGGAGTTTCTGGGGTCCCAAGGGACGTAGGCGGCGGCTATTCTGCTTGCCGAAAAACCCGTTCTGAGTCCCCCTCCCAGCCCCCCCATGAACATCGTCGCTTGCGTGAAGCGCGTACCTTCGACCGAGGCCGTCGCCAAGCCGACCGCCGACGGCAAGGGCCTCGACGCCTCCGAGTTCCAGTACATGATCTCGTTCTACGACAAGATCGCCGTCGAACAGGCCGTGCAGACCAAGGAAGCCGCCGGCTCCGGTGAGGTCACTGTCCTCACCCTCGGCCCCGCCGCGGGGACGAAGGAGATCCGCGAGTGTCTCGCGAAGGGTGGCGACAAGGCCGTCGTCCTCACCGACGACGACTGGCAGAGCCGCGATGCGCGCTCGACCGCCAAGGCGCTCGTGGCGCAGCTCTCCACCATGAGCGCTGACGTTGTCTTCATGGGGCGAGTCGCGACCGATCGCGACAACGCTGCCGTTGGTCCGATGGTGGCCACCTACCTCGGCTGGCCGTGCGTGACGGATGTCATCGGCCTCGAGATCGCGGACGGGAAGGGCTGCGCCAAGGTCGAGACCGACGCTGGTATCGAGACGGTCGAGTTCCAACTGCCCGCCGTCATCACCTGCCAGAAGGGCCTCAACGAGCCGCGCACCGCGGGGCTCAAGGGCATCATGGCCGCCAAGAAGAAGCCGCTCGAGGAGCTGTCCCCCGAGGCCGTCGAGAACCAGTCCGACGTGGTCGAGGTCGCGCTGCCGGCCGCTCGCAAGGAGGGCCGCATCGTCGGCGAGGGAGCGGACGCCGTCCCCGCGCTGATCGACGCCCTCCAGAACGAAGCTCAGGTCCTCTGAGTCGCTGACCCACAGATCCAAGGAGAAACAGCCATGTCCAAAGTCATCGTCTATTGCGAACACACCGGCGGCACCGTCCGCCGCGCGAGCCTCGAAGCCATCGGCGCCGCCACCTCAGCGGGAGCCGAGGTGGTCGCTATCCTCTGGGGCGAGGGAGCGGCTGGCGCCGCTGCCAGCGCCGCTGGAGCAGCCAAGGCCATCTGCCTGACCGGCGACGCCGCCTTCAGCGCTGACGCCGTCGCCACAGCGGTCACCGAGGTGATCCAGTCCGAGGGCGCCAAGGGGTTCCTCGCCGCCGCGACCTACCGGGGAAAGGACCTCTGCCCCCGCGTCGCCGCCCACCTCGACGTCTCCCCGTTCGCGGACTGCATCGAGTTCATCGGCGCCGGGGAGTCCTTCCAGGTCAAGCGCCCCTGGCTCGCCGGTAAGGCGCTCGCGACCCTCGGGACCACCGGCGGGGTCCTCTGCGCGACGACCCGCCTCAACGTCTTCGAACCGGTCGATGGCCCTGGGCCCTCCGAGTGCGCCGAGCACGCGGTCTCCGCACCGGCCAAGGCCACGGTCACCTCGACCGAGGCCAAGGCCGACGCGAAGCTGGACGTCAACGAGGCGTCGGTCGTCGTCAGCGGCGGCCGCGGCCTCCAGGAGGCCGCGAACTTCAAGCTCGTCGAGGACCTCGCCGCCGCCTTCGGAAACGCCGCCGTCGGCGCCTCGCGCGCGGTGGTTGACCTGGACTGGCGCCCCCACGGCGAGCAGGTGGGCCAGACCGGCAAGACGGTCGCCCCGCAGCTCTACGTCGCGGTCGGCATCTCGGGCGCGATCCAGCACCTCGCCGGCATGCGCACCTCAGGGGTCATCGTCGCCATCAACAAGGATGCCGAGGCGCCGATCTTCAAGGTCGCGGACTACGGCATCGTGGGCGACGCCTTCGAGATCGTCCCCGCCCTCACCGAGGCCGTCAAGGCGGTCAAGGCCCAGAGCTGAACCAGGCCAGATCGTGATTGCGGGGAGCGGGCCGATCAGACGATCAGCCCGCTCCTCTCGTTTCGGGGCCTGGGTCTGCAACGATCCCATGCCGATGGTCGATCGACGCCGCAGCTTGCGACAATTTGCAGAGGCGCCGTGATCCCACGTGACCCCGCTACGCAGCGTCATTAGGAGAGGTCACCTGGCCAAACCGCGGCCTTCTCGCTTGCCGACCAGCTTCCCCCCAGCATGAACCTCCCCGCCATTCGGCCCCTCCTCCTCGCAGCTTCGCTCTGCTCGATCGGCTCCGCCCAGACCGTCACCGAGAGCTACAGGCTGACGCCCTCGGTCCCGCCTCCCTCTGGCAGCGATGTCTTCGGCGTCCGCCTCGAGATGGACGGGGATCGCGCCATCGTCTCCGACCCCGGCCGGGCCGCTGTCATCTTCGCGGTGGGCTCCAACACGGAGCTCCTCGAACTCGACGCCCAGGGTGAACCGGACGACAACTTTGGGGCCTCCGTGGCCCTCTCCGGTGACCTCGCCGTCGTCGGCGCGACCAACGTCGACGGAATCGGGCCGTTCTTCGGCTCCAACTGGGGCGGGGCATGGGTCTTCGACGCGGCGACCGGCGCGGTCCTCGACTTCATTCAGGGTTCGGACGCTTTCTCGGGGGACCGCGCCGGGAACGCCGTGGCCGTCAACGACGACTACATCATCCTCGCCGCGCAGGGCCAAACCTCACCGGGAAGCCAACAGGGGGCCGTCTACGTCTATGACGCCGCCACCCGTCAGGAGCTCTACAAGCTCACCGCGTTCGACGGAGAGCCGCTGGACTACTTCGGTTCGGACGTCGCGCTCGAGGGGGACACGCTGCTGGTCGGCGCCAGCGGCGACGACTCCAACCGTGGGGCCGCTTACCTCTACGACCTGCCCACGGGCAACCTGATCCGGAAGATCGTGGCGTCCGATGGCGAGCCAGAGGACTTCTTCGGGGTCTCCGTCGCCATCAGCGGCGACCGCGCGCTCGTCGGCGCCTACTGGGACGAGAACACGGGCGGCCCCTTCGCGGGCGCGGCCTACGTCTTCGACTGGACCACCGGGCAGGAGCTCCACAAGCTCACCGCGTCCGACGCCGCCGCGGAGGCGGTCTTCGGGGCCTCCGTGGACCTGGTCGGCGACCGGGCCATCGTCGGGGCCTACCTCGCCGACGCGCCGCTCTTTCGCTCGGGCGCGGCCTACACCTTCGACGCCAGCACCGGCCAACAGCTCCAGAAGCTCGTCGCATCGACGCCCGCAACGTCCGACTGGTTCGGCTACGACGTGGCGACCAACGGAGCGCAGGACCTCGCGAGCCTGACCGGCGGACTCTTCTTCGGATCCCCCCTCACCGAGGGCGCCGTCTGCGTGTACGGCTTCCCGGAGATCGGCACGAACTACTGCGCAGCGGCCGTCAACTCGACAGGCGTCGCCGCCGCCCTGGGAGCCACAGGCTCCTCGAGCGTCGCCGCCAACGACCTGATGCTCGAAGGGGTCGGCCTCCCCACCAACGCCTTCGGCTTCTTCCTGACGAGCCGCTCCCAGGGCTTCGTCCAGAACCCCGGCGGCAGCCAGGGCAACCTCTGCCTCGGCGGCGCCATCGGCCGCTACATCGGCCCCGGCCAGATCCAGAGCTCGGGCCCCCTGGGCCGGATCTCCCTGGTCATCGACAACACCCAGGTCCCCCAACCCTCCGGCGCCGTCTCCGTTCAGCCGGGCGAGACCTGGAACTTCCAGCTCTGGCACAGGGATAGCGTTGGCGGCTCGGTCACGTCGAACCTCACCGACGGCTACGAGATCGTCTTCGAGTGAGGCCAACGCCGCCGCCGGCGGTAGCAGCCATCGACCCACACGGCCCGTTCCGAGTCACTCGGGGCGGGCCGCGGTCGTTCCGCGGCGAGGATCACGCCCTTCGGGAGGTCATGAGCGACACGACGAGGATCACCGCCGCGTTCACGGCGAGGCCGGGGAGCCCGGGGTGGAGGTCAGAGGGCGGCATCAGGTGAGGCCAGCCCAACGTGGTCGCTGAGCCGAGGAGCAGGCCGAGGAGCGCGGCGATCCCCGTAGCCCGCTTCCAGAACAGCGCCGCGAGCACCGGGGGCGCGAGCTGCCCCATCGGGCCGTAGGCGTAGGAGAGCAGGCCGACCAGGTCCTCGTGGAACGAGACCGCCGTGACGTAGGAGATCACCAGGATCGGGAGCAGCATCCAGCGCACGGCGCGCCGCTCCGCCTCGGGGCTGAGCGTCTTCTTGGCGCCCACAATCCACCCGTCTCGCACCAGGATCGACGCCGCCGAGTGCAGGATCGCGTCGCCGCTGGACATGGACGCCGCCAGGGCACCGGCGCAGAAGAGGCCGATCAGGAGCGCCGGGAGGTCGAGCTGGAGCAGGAGGTGCGGGAGCACCTGGTCCGCCTGCTCCGGCGCGGGCTCGAAGCCCACGGCCGCGAAGCCGATGAGCAGGATCGGCAGCAGGAACAGCTGGAAGGTGGGGTAGAGCACGACGGTGCGGCGGATGACGCTCTCGCTGCGCGCGGCGAAGGCCTTCTGGAACAGGTGCGGCCAGAAGGAGAAGCCGGCGGCCATGACGAAGACCGAGCTGCCGTAGCCGAGCCAGGACCAGCGCTCGCCCGCCTGCGCGGCGTCCCCCGGGAGCCGGAGGAACTCGGGGTCGATCGCCTGGAACATCTCCCCCACGCTGCCGTGGAGCGCGCGCGGCAGGTAGAGCCCGAGGGACCAAGCCATGACCATCATGAAGAGGCCTTGGAGGGTGTTGGTCCAGCCGACCCCCATGACGCCGCTGTGCCACACGTAGAGCAGCACCACGCCATAGACGACCGCGGCGCCGACCTCCACGGACATGGCCCCGGAGGTGAGGACCTCGAGCACGTGCCCCGCGCCGCGCATCTGGAGCGCGAGGTAGGGCACGAAGGCCAGCAGGCTGACCACCGCCATGACGGGCGCGAGCGGGCGGAAGCCGAGCTCTCCGGCCACCAGCTCCGCCTGGGTGATGTACCCCTTGCGCCGCCCGAGCCGCGCGGCCGCCGGGCCCGTCCAGTAGAAGGGCAGGAAGCCCAGCACGCCGAAGGCGAGGATGTGGAACGCCGCCGCGCCGGTGGAGAAGGCGCGGCCAGGCGCCCCGAGGAACGCGAAGGCGCTGAAGATGGTGGCGCCCGTGACGAAGTACATGAGCACGGGACCCATGGACCGGTCACCCGCGACGAACCCTGTGGCGCTGTCACTCGCCGACCGGGCCGCGCGCCAACCCACGAAGAGGTTGAGCGCCAGGTAGGCGCCGACCACCAGCAGGATCTGGGCCTCGGCGCTCACGACTCACCCCCGCCGTCCGCGGCGTCCACGTCCGCGGGCTCCGCCCTCATGTAGGCCCACATCACGAAGGGCGTCAGCGCGGCCCAGCCGGTGACCCAGGCCAGGCCCATCGGCAACCCAAGGACCAGCCCGTCCGCCGTGGCGAGGTCGCGGAAGAGGAGTCCGGTCAGGCTCAACACCGCGACCGTGAGGTAGATCAGGAGGAGCAGATGTCGCAGGGCCATGGCCTCACGGTAGCGAGCCGCCCCCCCCTCCGTCGCCCCGAGGTCGACCCTCCGTATGACAACGCCCCCCTGGGGCTTGAGGCGCTATGCTCCTCGCTCGTTTTTCAGGGACCCAAACCAACAAGGAGCAACACCATGGCCCGCGCATCCGCACGCCACATCCTCGTCGACACGGAAGAGAAGTGCCTCAAGCTGAAGGAGGAGATCGCCGGCGGCGCCGCCTTCGAGGACCTCGCGAAGCAGCACTCCTCCTGCCCGTCTGGAAAGAGCGGCGGCAACCTCGGCGAGTTCGGCCCCGGCCAGATGGTCAAGGAGTTCGACACGGTCGTCTTCAACGAGGCCGTCGGTGAGGTCCACGGCCCGGTCAAGACCCAGTTCGGCTACCACCTCCTCGAGGTCACCAGCCGCTCGTGAGCGCGCTCGCCGCGCCGGTCCCCCTCGCGGGGATCGGCGGGCGAACAGCTCTCCGTGGCTCGCCGGGCCCAGGCACCGAGCGGGCGCCAGGGGAGCACTGCTGAACGTCCAGCCGCGCCGAGGGACCCGGGCCCGAGGCGAGCGCGGCCCGAGAGGCTCGCGCTGGTCTGCGGCCCCGTCAGGGGGCCGAGGGCAGATCAGCGCCCGAGACCGACCGCGGCGAGGAGCACGCGGATGAGACGCCCGAAGGTCGGCTTCGCCGTCAGTGACGTGAGGTGGCGCCCGACCGCAGGCCCCGATGGGTTCCGCGTGAACCAGGCGGGGCGCGGGAAGATCCTGAAGGGCGCCCGCAGGACGGTCTTCTGCGGCCGGTCGAAGAGGAACGTGTTGTGGACCGTCCCGATGCCGCTCCCCGCGTCGTCGAGCGAGTTCCCGGGGAACGCGCCCCAGGTGGTGGAGCCGAGGGGGAAGGACGCCGCCGCCCAGAGGTTCACCGCCACCGTGCCAAAGCGCAGGTCGCCGATCGCGCGCTCCACCGCCCTCCCGACGACCGGGTCCCTCATGGACAAGGGGTGGACGAGCAGGGTCACATTCAGGCTCCCCGAAACGACCTCGTTCGCGAAACGCACGGCCTTGCGGATGAACTCCGCCGTGTCCTCCGCCGGCAGCGGAGCCTCCCCCATCGCCCCGCACCAGAACTCGTGCTGGAAGCAGGGGTCGAGGCGCTCGGAGGGGTCGAGCCCCTCGGCGAGGAGCCACCGCGCCTCACCCTCACCGACCCGCGTGGCCCCAGGGTGCGCGTCGAGGAAGGCGTCGCGCTGCGCCTGCTGACCGGGGTAGTACGCCGGCCGCACCTCGGTGTCCCCCAGCGCCTCACGAACCGCCGCCAGCAGGTCCTCCCGCTGGGACCAGCCCGCGTGGGTCAGCATCACGCGCGTCGCGTTGCAGTTGAAGCCCGCGTTGGTGGTCAACGAGCTGGCGAGGTTCTCCCCGTGGTACCGGAGGTCCCCCTTGGACCAGGGGCCGGGGACCACGATCACCGGGCTGACGTTCCCGAGCTCGCTCGTCACCGGGCGCTCGTTCCTGGGTGTCCCGGCGCGCTTGCGGTCGGCGGCCTCGGCGCCCTCCCCCCAGACCACGCGGTCGTGGGTCGAGAGCGAGCCCGTGATGTGGATGGAGTCGATCCCCGCGTGCTGACAGAGCCGGTCACCGACTTCGGCGCCGCCGTACATGATGCGCAGGACGTCGGCGTCGATCAGCGGGCGCAGGGCGTCCGTCAGGGCCGGACCGACCACCTCGTTCACTGGATTCAGCTTCAAGACCACGCACTCGCCCTCGGAGAAGAGCTTGTGCAGCACATCCATCGGCCCGATGGAGGTGACGTTCCCCGCCCCGAGGACGAGGCCGACCCTGGCCCGACGCGACGCCGCGCGCTGGCCTCCAGCCATGCTCTCCGTGAGCCCGTCGAGGGCGACGTCCGGGTCCAACCAGACCTCCGCCGTGATCCCCCGGAGGAGGATCCGGTCCAAGGGGTCCGTGGGGAAGACCGGCGCGGCCACCTGGCCGTTCGGGAGGGTCCTCGCCACGCCTGGGAGCTGTGGCGCGCCACGGGCCGCCAGGTCCTTGAGGGACCGGATGAGCTGGCGGACGGCGCGGAGCACCGTGTAGGGGCCGCCGAGCCACTCCTCCGTCTCGGCGTGAGCGCCGCGCTGGACCCCCTTCAACGCGCAGCCCGCCGCCACCCACTCCTCGGAGGCTGCCGCGATGGTCGGGAGGAGCGCCTCGAGCAGCTCGACCTGGTCGGCCAGCGCCGCAACGCGCCAGCGACCTGCGGCGCCGCGGAGCGTCGCGATGGCCGTGTCCTGCTCGGCCGCGGAGGTCGGCGCGCATCCGGACGTCACGGGTTGAGGAGAGCCAGCGGGATTCTGCATCGACCGCGAGCGTAACCGCGCGCGACGCGCAAGCGAGCGGCAGCCCTGCCCACTCAGGCCAGCGGGCCCTGGTCGTCCGCCAGCACCGCCTCGATCAGCGCGACGGTCTCCGGGAAGGGGACCGCCGCCGCGACGCCGCGAGCAGGGATCCAGGCCCGGTCGCGGGGCTCCTCCGCGGCCTCCTCGCCCCCCCACTCCATGGCATAGAAGCCGCAGCTCACGCGCGCCCCATTCACCTCGAAATCGACCCGGCCAGACCAGCGTGGGGCGAGTCCGAACACGCCCGACTCCTCGCGGACCTCACGGAGCGCCGCCGCCTCCGCGTCCTCCCCAGGCTCGATGTGGCCCTTCGGCAGCACCCAGGGGGCCTCCGGTCGGGCGAGGGGGCGGACCAGCAGGACCTCGCGCGCGCCGCGGGCTCCGCGCAGCACGATCCCCCCGGCGTGGGTCAGCGTCTCGGCGTTCATGACGGCGGCGAGCGTAGCCCATTGCCCGGGCAGAGCGGCATGGCGGCGGCTATCCTCTGCGCGCCCCATGTCCGGATCCCCCACGTCGCCCCTGCTCCGCCTCCTGGCCCACGTGCGTCAGCACCGCGGGCGGGTGAAGGTCGGCGTCCTCTTCTCGATCCTCAACAAGCTCTTCGACCTCGCGCCGCCGCTGCTCATCGGCGCGGCGGTGAGCATCGTGGTGGACAAGCAGGAGTCCTGGGTGGCGCGCCTGGGGATCGAGGACCCCTGGCAGCAGTTCCTCGCGCTGGCGGCCCTCACGGTGATCATCTGGGTGCTCGAGTCCCTGTTCGAATACCTGCAGAAGATCCTCTGGCGCAACCTCGCCCAGAGCGTGCAGCACGATGTCCGGCTCGACGCCTACCGCCACGTCCAGGGCCTCGAGATGGGCTTCTTCGAGGACCAGGACTCCGGCGAGCTGATGAGCGTCCTCAACGATGACGTGAACCAGCTCGAGCGCTTCCTCGACGGGGGCGCCAACAGCCTGATCCAACTGTCGACGACGGTCCTCGCCGTGGGCGCGATCTTCTTCTGGATCTCACCGAGCGTCGCGTGGTTCGCGTTCTTGCCCATGCCCTTGATCGTCTGGGGCTCGATCTACTATCAGCGCAAGCTCCAGTCGCGGTACGTGGACGTCCGGACCCATGTCGGCGCCTTGAACGCCGACCTCGCCGGCAACCTCGGCGGCATGGCGACCATCAAGAGCTACGCGCAGGAGGAGACCGAGGCGCAGCGGATCGAGGAGCAGAGCGAGCGTTACCGGGCGGCGAACCGCCGGGCCATCACCCTCTCCAGCGCCTTCTCTCCCCTCATCAGGATGTTCATCCTGGCGGGGTTCACCGCCACGCTCTTGGTGGGCGGCCGGCGTGCTCTGGACGGCGACCTGGATGAGGCGGCCTTCGCGATCCTGGTCTTCATGACCCAGCGGCTTCTTTGGCCGCTGACCTCACTCGGGGAGACCCTCGACCTCTACCAACGAGCGATGGCGAGCGTGCGGCGGATCTTCGGGTTGGTCGACCGCCCCTCCTCCATCAGCGACGGCCCGCGAACCCTCGCCACCGTAGACGGTGAAATGCGGCTCCGCGCCGTCGACTTCAGCTACCGCGGCCACCCTCCCCTGTTCAAGGGCCTCGACCTCGACTTCCCGGCTCGGCAGACCACCGCGATCGTGGGCGCGACCGGGTCCGGCAAGTCCTCAATCACGAAGCTCCTGCTCCGCTTCTACGACCCCGCCTCGGGTTCGGTGGAGCTCGACGGCACGGACCTCCGCCAGCTCAAGCTGACCGACCTGAGGGAGGCCATCGGGCTCGTCAGCCAGGACGTGTTCCTCTTCCACGGGTCCATCGCCGAGAACATCTCCTACGCGCGCCCCGAGGCCTCGCTGGACGAGATCCGCGCGGCCGCGAGGGCCGCAGAGCTCGACGAGTGGGTGGCGACCCTCCCCGACGGATACGACACCGTCGTCGGCGAACGCGGCCAGAAGCTCTCCGGCGGGCAGCGCCAACGCGTCTCCATCGCGAGGGCGGTGATGAAGGACCCGGCGATCCTCATCTTGGATGAGGCCACCTCCGCGGTCGACAACGAGACCGAGGCCGCCATCCAGAGGTCCATGGAGCGCATCGCCCACGACCGCACGACCATCGTGATCGCCCACCGGCTGTCCACCATCCGCGGCGCCGACCGGATCCTCGTGCTCGACCACGGGCAGGTCGTCGAGCACGGACGCCACGAGGAGTTGGTCGCCAACGGTGGACTCTACGCTCAACTCTGGGGAGTGCAGACGGGTGAGCACGCAGCGCCCAGGGAACACTGATGAGCGCAGCGGTCATCGAGGCCATGAAGGCGGCCGTCGGGAAGCTCGACGGGACGGGCGACCTCCCCGGCGCGGGCGCGCGCCGAGCGGCGGTCGCGGTGCTGCTGCGCGGCGGGTCGATGGGTGAGCTCGAGGTGCTGCTCATGCGACGAGCGATCCGCGAAGGGGATCGCTGGTCTGGGCAGATCGGGCTACCCGGTGGGCATGAGGAAGACTTCGACGCGAGCCTTGAGAGCACCGCGCGCCGCGAGTCACTCGAAGAGGTCGGCGTCGACCCTGGCGGCTCAGGTGGGCAACTCATCGGCCAATTACCCTCCGTCCAGGCGCGCGCTCGCGGCGAACGGCTTGACCTCTTCATCACTCCCTTCGTCTTCCACCATCTCACCCCCTCGAGCCCCTCGCTCGGCCCCGAGGCTTCAGAGGCCTTCTGGTTACCGCTCGCGCCCGCTATTTCTGGAGCCTTCGACGAGCCATACCGGTATCAACACGGCGAGGTGATTCACCGTCTCCCCTCCTGGAGGTTCGAGGGACGAACGATCTGGGGGATGACGCACGGCATCGTCAACCGCTTCGGAAGGGCCATGCATCAGCACTCTCC
This sequence comes from Planctomycetota bacterium, assembly GCA_029248265.1. GTDB lineage: Bacteria > Planctomycetota > UBA1135 > UBA1135 > Saltatorellus. The sequence goes on along the minus strand of JAQWJQ010000282.1, from coordinate 15,842 downwards.
TCTCGGAAGTGATCCGATCTGAGCCATTGGTGCGGCAGAGCGCCACAGGCGCGCCATGGCTTTCTGTCTCACCCTGTGAAAGGGCGCAATTCGGGCGTGTGAGGCGGATTTTGGCGTGAGATGATCGAGGCAAGTCGGGCGAGTACCGGCACCTAGCAACCCACTTCTCTCCTCTTCGATCTCATGCATCGTTCCCTTTCCTTCGTAATCGCAGCCCTCGGCTTCGCGACGATCGCCTCGGCGCAGGTCACCCCGATCGCCACCGACTCCTTCGAGTATCCGGTTCCGGGCCTTCTCTATCAGCAGGCCGGCGGTACCGGCTGGTCCAACGCCTGGTGGGTCAGCGGCGGCGCGAATGACGAGCTGGTCATGTTCGACCAGTCGGTCCAGCCCCCCTTCACGGGCGCTGACTCTCTTGGCGGCTACGCCGGCCAAACGGGCGTCTTCGGTACGGCCTTCCGCCAGCTCGACCTCCCCGCTCACCCCGAGCTGATCGACCCCATCACCAACCGCTTCGGCGCGGACGGCGAGACGATCTGGATTTCATTCAGCACGGTGAACTTCCAGGGCCAGCCCCAGGATCACTACGGCGGACTCTCCCTCTGGCGCGCCGGTCAAAACCCGGCTGAGTCTCTCTTCCTCGGCTCCCCCTGGAACTCCCAGGGCTGGGGTATCGATGACGAGGGTGACCTCGGGGGCTCCGCTCCGGCGGTCGTCGTCCCGGGATCCAACGACCAGGTCGCCGCGCGCATCGTCGTTCGCATGGACTACATGACCGGGCAGAACCGCTGCCGCCTGTGGATCGACCCCCTGGCGGACTACCCCACCGGGACCGCTGACCTCGACGAGATGGTCAACGGCGGCGACTTCGATGAGATCCGCCTCTCCAGCGGCGGCAACAACGGCGACCTCTACTTCTGGGATAACATCGTCATCGCCAAGGGCACCCCGACCGGCGGCATCGGCACCAACTACTGCTCCGCGAACCCGAACTCCACTGGAGCCACGAGCGGCATCTCTGCGACGGGCTCGGATCAGGTCGCGAACAACAGCCTGACGCTCACCGCGAGCGATCTTCCGGTCAACTCGTTCGGCTTCTTCCTGACCAGCCAGACCCAGGCACAGGTCGCCAACCCCGGCGGCAGCGCCGGCAACCTCTGCCTCGGCGGAGCCATCGGGCGCTACGTTGGCCCGGGACAAGTCCTCAACTCCGGCGCGAGCGGAGCGTTCTCCCTGGCTCTCGACCTCACCAACACGCCCCAGCCCACGGGCGGGATCGCGGTGCAGGCCGGCGAGACGTGGAGCTTCACCACCTGGCACCGTGACGCCGTCGGCGGCAACACCACGTCCAACTTCACGGACGGCCTCGAGATCACCTTCAACTGATCTCCAGGCGGCCCAGAGGAGGGCGGGCCTGCGCCTGCCCCCCCTGAGCGACCATGAAGAGCGGCCCCGGATCTCCACGTGAGGTCCGGGGCCGCTCTCTTGACCCAGGAGCAGCGCGCGGGCTCGCGGCACCGCGCGCTCCTCAGTCGTCGTCTCCGCCGGCGTAACCATTGGCCGCCAGCGAGCGCTGAATGCTCGCGGGTACGTCGGCCGCTGCCGCCCCCCCAGGTGCTCGACTGAGCCCCGAGATGATCTCCTCGGCCGCCTCGTCGTAGAGGCGCTTGAGGCCCGCACCGCCGCCCTCAGGCGAGAGCATGAGCGGCTGAAGCTCGCCAGGATCCTGGCCAAGGTCGAACCAGGCACTCCCGCCGTCGTCGTGGTTGACCACGAACTTCCCGCTCGACGTCCGCAGGCTCCGAAGGTTGCGCCCCACGCTCATCAGCTCGGACACTGCGGGCCGGTCCGGGCCACCGACGAGCTCCCCGCGCAGGTGAGGCCCGAGGGACTCGCCCATTGTCGTCGCCACCGCCGGCAGCCCAGCGAGGTCCCGCAGCGTTGGCCCGAGGTCAATCATCCGGGTCTGCCCCACGAAGCGCGCGGCGCTCACCACGCCCGGATAATGGACGATGAGCGGGATGTGGATCTGCTCGTCATAGAGAGTCGTTCGGTGCCCCTTCGCCCCATGGTCGAAGAGCTCGGTGCCGTGGTCGGCGGTGATCACGAAGATCGTGTCCTCGAGCAGCCCCGCCGCGCCGAGGTCGTGGCGAATACGGCCCACGATCTCGTCGGTCCAGGCGATCTCACCGTCATAGAGCGCGATGATGTGCTCCTTGTCTCGCTCGGGGATGGCCGCGTTGATGGCGGGGTCGTAGAAGAAGTCCCGCCCGGTGAAGGGCCCGTCGTAGTCCGGGTCGAAGAGCGTGTCGTAGGGCGGCGGCGGCGTGAAGTCGAAGTGCACGTCCCACAGGTGCACGAAGGCGAAGAAGGGCTCGTCCTCTGTGGACGCCTCGCCGAAGAAGCGCTGCCACTCGGCGTACACCTTGTCGTTCGTGACCCCGTGATGTGAGGCCCTCAAGACGGGGTCTCGCATGGACCACTCATTGTCCGCGTCGACGTGACCATCGGGGACCGTCTGGACACAGTCCACGTACCGGTCAAAGCCTTGGCCGAGGCCGAACGCCGGGTGGAGGTAGGGGCCAGCGAAGAACCCCGCCGTCGCGTAGCCGGCGGATTGGAAGGACTCAGGCAGCGTCTCGAAGTCCTCGGAGAGGCGGAACTTCACCGCGTCGACGACCCCGTGGACGCTGTCGGGCACCGACGTGAACATCGCCGCGTGGGCCGGGAGGGTCCAGGGGGCGCTGCTGATGTGCTGCTCGAAGAGCGCCCCTTGGGCGGCGATCGCGTCGATGTTGGGGGAGGTGGGGCGCCCGTAGCCGTAGCACCCCAGGTGGTCGGGGCGCAGGGTATCGATGGAGATCAGGACGATGTTCGGTCGGGCTCCAGCCCCCTCCCCGCCGCAGGCCCCGCACAGAGCCAGGAGCGGCGCCGTGAGCACGGGGAGTCGAGGGGCGGCTCTGTGGAGGATCATCGCTCTGGGTTCATCGGCTGTGTGTACGGCGACCCGGAGCGATAAAGCGCCAGACGGGCCTCGATCTCACTACGCATGGCGTCTCCAGCCGTGAGCGCCGCCAGGGCCAGTTCGGCGTCGGCGACGGCGCCTGGGAAGTCCCCTGTCCGCGCGCGAGCCGCAGCGCGGGTGTCCAGGCGCTCAGCGTCCGGCCCAAGGTCATCGATCAAGGCCTGCGCAAGAGACAGCGCCTCGACACCGTCACGCGCTCCGGGGAACGCGCTGGTCGCCCGCGTCCAGGCGAGGACCATCCTCGGCCCGGCCATGGCCTGGACCGCCGCTGGTGCGCCGGTGATGGTGTCCATCGCCTCGACGTCACGCCCCATGAACAGGAGCAGCATCACCACCCGGCTGGTGGCCTCGAGGTCGCCAGGTGCGAGCGCGAGGTCTTGCCGCAAGAAGCGGAGGCCCTCCTCGTGCCGCTCAAGCTGGCCGAAGGAAGAGGCCATGCGGGCTGCATGACGCCGCTCGTGGAGGTCGTGCTGGTCGAACCCGGTCGCCCCGTTCACGACAGAGAACAGACCACCAGCCACCAACGCGAGGAGCGCCGGCCAGGCCCGGGCGCGATCCCGCACCACATGACCCGCGGCCAGCGCGGCCAGGGGCAAGAGCCCAGCGCTGGCAGGGAGCCGGTACCTCGGCGTGTACCAGAAGACGATGCAGACGACGAGGGGGACCGCCACGACGAGCAGGTAGGGCCCGGCGATCCGCAGCCCCTTCCGGCGGCCGAGCACGAGCAAGGTCCAGAGGCCTGCGGGGAGGAGCCACGCGAGCGAGAGAGGCGCGAGCCAGAGGCGAGTGGCGACACCATCTCGCCTCTCCATCCAGGGTTGATAGACGTCGCCGTAGTGGCGCCCCGTCAGGGTGTACCAGAGCTTGACCCCGGCGACGGAGAGCGCCCGGTCCGGCTCCGCCCTCCACCACTCCAATCCTTGACCGAGCCAATAGCGGCTCGCCTCGTTCCACCCGGCGGTCTCGTCCCCGAGCGCGAGGCGGGCCTTCACCAACGAGTCCAGCGCCTGCTCCTCCTTGCTGTTCACGACCCCGACCGCCGCTAGGGTCCCATCCGCGGCGGGGTTATTGCCGTGGTAGAACGTCAAGCCTGCCTGAGAGCTGATCGGGATGAACTCCCCCGAGGCCTTCCAGTTATGGATCGTCGCCGGAGCGATGACCGAGACGCTCAGCAAGGCCGCAACCAAGGCGGCCCGCTGGCCGCCCGCGCCGCCGGCAAAGAGCCAGAGCGGAACGAGCGGAAGGAGCGCGAGGTAAGGCGGAAACGCGAGACAGCAGAGCCCCGTCAAGACCCCGACGACCGCGGCGCGTCGTGAGGAGGCGCTGCGCCCAGCGCGCACCTCGGTCCCGGTCAGCGCATCGAGGAGCCCGACGGTGAGGGCCAGCTGCAAGGACCCCGCCAACACGCGGTTGGTGGCCGCTGCGGGCTCGTCCAGCAGGAGGAAGAGCGCCGCCCCAAGCCACCCCACCCAGGACGCGAAGCGCGGCGAACCGACGGTCGCCGCGAGCCGCCGCGTGATCCGGCCGATGAGGACCAGGGTGATGAGGTACAGCACGACCTGGCAAGCAGCCAGGGCCCCGAGGCCGCCGCCGAGGACACGAACCAGGGCCGCCCACCAGACCATGAGCGGCGCGGTATCGAACGGTGCGTCGGCCACCAGCTGCCCCTCGCTGACCGCTCCCGCGTGCGCCCAGACCACGGCCGCGTCGACCTGGGGGACGAGCACCATCGGGTTCTGACTGAACGACTCCGCTCCGATGAGCAGCTGCGCCATCGCAGCCAGCGCGACCAGCAAGAGCAGCCCGCGCTGAAACCGGCGGACTTCGGCCGGGTGCCCCGGTCGACCAGGCGCGGCCTTGGTCCGTCCCGGCCCCGTGCCGGTGGCCGGGGAGGGTGCTGATTGAGCCGAAGCCATGGGCTCCGAGCCTAACCCCTGGACCTCTCAGCCAGACGCTCCGTCACCTCCACGATCTCCGCGGCGACAGAGAGTGCGATCTTCCGCGGCTCCTTGGAGCCCTTCGAGACGCCGATCGGGCAGGTGACCCCACCGAGTTGCTCCGCGGTCGCTCCCCGCTGCTCGAGGCGGCGCTTGAAGCGTGCCCACTTGCGATCCGAGCCAATGAGCCCAACGTAGGGGAAGGATCCTCGCCGGAGCGCACGAGCCACGACCTCCTGATCGATGGAGTGACTGTGCGTCATCACCAGCAGGAGGGAGTCCTCTGGGAGGCTGTCGACCTCTTCCTCCGGTGCGTCAATGAAGAGCACCTCGTAGGGCGGTGCCTCGGGGAGCGGCGGCTCCACCTCCTCAGCCGAACGCGAGTCAATCAGCAGCACGTCGAGCCCCATGTAGTCCGAGAGGCCAGCAATCGCCTGAGCCACGTGCCCGCAACCGAAGATGACCAGGCGCCGCCTGGTCCAGCTGAAGCTCTCGAAGAACAGCGTGACCTCGCCGCCGCAGCATTGACCGGCCTTCTCCGAGAGCGGGACCGCCTCGGTCACGGTCGCAGCACCCTCCTCAGCGAGGAGCTCTGTGGCACGCTGAATCGCGAGGTGCTCCAGCTGGCCACCGCCGATCGTGCCCCAGGCCAACTTGCCGTCCGCCACGATCATCCGGGCCCCAACCTCGCGGGGCGCCGAGCCCTTGACGCCAGTGACGATGACCTGACAGCAGGAGCGTCCCTGCCCACGGAACCCTTCGAGCGCTTCGAGCCACTCCTGTTGATTCACGGTCATGCTGCGCTCCTCGCCGCGGCTCTGCGCGGGTCATTCCCTCCGGCCTGTTCAGGCCCGGTGAGGGAGGGGGAGAGTGGTGGGCCAAGCTGGGCTCGAACCAGCGACTTCCACGCTGTGAACATGGCACTCTACCAACTGAGTTATTGGCCCACGCAGCGAGGCGGAGAGGATAGCGACGCTCCAGCCCCTTGGGAACCCGCCGTCTCTTTTCCGGCGACGAGAAGCCCAAACATCCGACGACTTGGCGCCACGTGTCTCGATTCGTGGAGGCCCGGTGGACCAGCTGGCGCGCGGAACCGGTCGGTCTCGAGATCTGGACCCGCCCCCGTGGCCCTGGGCCAGGCCAGGCCCAGGCGGATCGGGCGCTCTCAGTCCGAGCCCGCCCCCTAGGTGGATGCCCTACGCTCCCGAGTTGCACGCTCCTATCACGTGGCCCTGGCCCGATCCCAGCCAGGCACCTGAGGATGCCCTTGGGTTCCTCCAGGGGCTCCCGGCGACAAGAAGGACCGGTGCGGGCACCCGCCGGACAGCCTGTCCCCTGGGTCTGGGCCGGAGGCGACACCCGGCTTGCCCTCAGCCCCCGCGGCGTGCACGCCGTTGACCTCAAACGGGTCGGGGCACGCGGCGACGCGCTGCAAGTGAACCACGGCTCGGCAGCCTGAAGGAGACCACCACGGCCCCCCCCCACGGGACACGCTGCGCCCGGGGTGACGCAGGTCCGTCGACCTCGTGGACGGAAGAACTGCGACGCGCCCGGCCGGCGAGTCGGCCCCCCGCCCCGCCGCACCTGGACCCTGCCCCGGTGCAGCTGCCGGTCCGTCGACCTCAGTCGTCGCCGAGCGACGACCGGAGCTTGTCTCCGAGCTTCGACTCGGCGCGACGTAGCATCATCCGCACGGCGTCCTCACTCTTGCCCCCCATCCGCTCGCCTGCCTGACGAAGCGGAAGCCCCTCGAAGAAGACGAGGGAGATCGCCTTGCGGTGCTCCGGCGACAGCTCCGACAGTGATTCCCTCAGCAACGCGACGTTCTCGTCACGCTGGACGACCTTGGTGACCGACAGATCCCCGCTCACGAAGTCCATCGGCGTCGGGGCCTCCCCGCCGTCCGACGGGCCGCCGTCCATGGCCCGCTCCTTCGAGAGGTCCCGCTTGCCCGCCGAATAGAACTCGGCCTTGTCACGGATCTTGTTCTGCAGGATCTGTACGAGCCAGCGCAGGAGGGACCCCTGACCCTGGTACTGGTATCGACCAAAGTCCCGTGTTGCCTCACGGAACGTCGTCTGCGCCAGATCGTCCGGGTCCTCCTTGAGCCGGAGCCGCGGCCCGAGCTTCCGCCGGGCCACCTCGACCATGGTCTGGTGGTAGCGGGCAAACAGGTCGTTCAACGCGTCAACGTCGCCCTCGTGAGCCGCATCCACAAGCTTCTGGACCTCGTCGTCGCCGCTCTCGCTCTTGGTCTCATCAGGCATGGCAGGGCAAGAGTCTAGCCTGCCCCAGCGGCGAGTGCCTGCCCCGGCGCTGACGGCTGCCCTTCAGCACCCGGCGCAATCCCCACCTGGAAGGGCGCCCTGAGCCCAGTCCCATGGCACCCATTCCCATGGCACTCCGTCCTCAGGCACCCCGTCCCCTGGCACTCAGTCCTCTGGCGCCCCGTCCTCCGCAGGGCCGCCGTCCACCTCGCTCCCGCCCGGGGCCGCCAACCGACCCAGGAAGTCCGCTTCCAACAGGACCGTGACGCCGAGAGCCTCCGCCTTCTTCGCCTTGGACCCGGGCTTGCCCCCCACCACGAGGAACGTGGTCTTGGCGCTGACGGATGAAGCGACTCGCCCTCCCTGGGACTCGACCGCCTTCTTGGCCTCAAAGCGGCTCATACCTTCAAGGGTGCCCGTGAACACCACGGTCGCCGAGTCAAAGGCCGACCCACCAGAGGACTCGTCCTCCGCCTCGATCTCGACCCCACTCTCCAGCAGAGACTGAATGAGCTCGTGATTCCTTGGCTCTGTGAACCAGGCGACGATCCGCGCTCCAACCTCCTCTCCGATCCCGTCCACGGCGACCAGCTGCTCCAGGGTGGCTCCTTGGACCTGGTCAAGCTCGCAGAAGTTCCGGGCGAGGAGGCGGGCCGTGGCACCTCCGACCTCGGGAATGGAGAGCGCAGCGAGGAAGCGTTCAAGGGGCGCCTTGCGGGCCTCATCAAGCTCTCGCTTCAGGTTGTCCACCGACTTCTGCCCCCAGCGATCCAGGGCGACCAGTGCCTCGTCGGGGACCTCTCTCAGGGCGAACAGACCCGCAGGTGATTCCAGCAAGTCGGCGTCGAAGAGTTGCACGATCATCTTCTCCCCCAGGGAGTCGATCTCGAAGCCGCTGCGACCCGCCATGTGCACGGTCCGACCGATGACCTGAGGCCGGCAGCCGTACACGTTCGGGCAGCGCACATACTTGCCCTCCCGGACCACCTCGGCTCCGCAAGCGGGGCAGGCCTCCGGCATTGCGAAGGCCTCTCCGTGGTCCACGATCGCACCGGCTCGAGGTGCGCCGCTGCGGGCACGGAGGCTCGTCGGAATCTCGTCGGACCAGCCAGCGGGAGCCTCGGCGGGCCCGGCCTTGGAGACCCCCGTGATCTGCGGGATGACGTCACCTGCGCGCTTCACGAGCACCCGGTCTCCGGGCTTGGCGCCAAGGTTCAGGACATAGTCCTCGTTGTGCAGCGTCGCGTGACGGACGGTGACACCGAGCACCTCCACAGGATCGACGTGGGCCCTCGGCGTGAGGCGGCCGTTGACGCCCACCTGGATCTCGATGGCTCGCAAGATCGAGGTGACCTCCACGGGCGCGAACTTGTGAGCGTACTGCCACTTCGTGGCGCGGGCGGTGCTGCCCAGGCGATCGCGCAGCTCCACGTCATCCAGCTTGGCCACGATCCCGTCCATCTCAAACGGGATCTGGTCCCGCCGAGCCTCCATGGCGGCGTGGTATTCGAGGCAGCCCTCGACCCCCTGGACAGTGGCATCTTCACTGGGCGGCGAGAATCCCCATACCGCGAGCAGCGAGAGGCGCGCCGCGTGCGACGTCGGCAGCGGCGTCCCCTCACAGCGCACGATGGTATAGGGGTGAAACTCCAGCGGATAGCGACGGACCTCGGCCGGGTCGCTGCGCCGCAAGGCCCCAGCCGCCGCATTACGCGGGTTCGCGAGGGCCGGCTGCCCGCGCTCCTCACGGTGGAGGTTAAAGCGATCAAAGCGACCCCGGGCGATGAGCACCTCACCGCGCACCTCGAGCAGTGCGGGGGGCGCCTCGAGGCCGAGGCTCAGGGGCACGTCGCGCACCGTCTTCAGGTTGGCCGTGATGTCCTCACCCATGGTGCCGTCGCCCCGAGTCAGGCCCTGAACAAGGAGGCCGTCACGGTAGATCAAGGCCGCTGAGACACCGTCAAACTTGGGCTCCACATGCCAGGTGAGATCCGCGCCTTCCTCGAGACCAAGGAACCGGTGCACCTTCGTGACGAAGTCCCGCGCTTCTTCCGCGCTCCGCAGGCTCTCAATGGACAGCATCGAGACCGCATGCCGGACCTTCTCGAAGCTGTCTCCCTCGGGCAGGGGGGCCCCCACCCTCTGGGTCGGACTCTCGGGGGTCAAGAGCTCGGGGTGCTCCACCTCAAGCGCCTTGAGCTCACGGAAGAGTTCGTCGTACTCAGCGTCTGAGATCTCGCTACGACCCTCGTTGTAGTAGAGCTGGTCGTGGCGGAGGATCTCCTCACGCAGCCACTCAAGGCGCTGGCTGGGCGCCGCGCCCCTGGAAGAGCCCTGCGTCACGGGGTCGTCTCCACGGCCATGGCCACGCTCAAACCGACGCGGTCGCCCGACCGCTCCGTCGCATGACCCTGGGGTCTGGTGTAACTCTGGGATGCTGCGCGCCCCACCTGCTGCCATCGCCAATCCATGGCTGAGAGTGTCCCGCACAGAGGGTGTCGAGTCCATGCAGGAGCCTGCGACCATGGCCAGGAAACAGGCGACTCGCCGGCAACAGCCGCCCTCGCCCTGGGCGCCGCGACCCTTCTTGTCGCCTTGCCCTTGCGACCCACGAGTCCCCCCCTTCCCCATGCCGTCCTCTCCCATACCGGAAGGACGAGCGGGCACTCACCCGGTGGCGCTCCACCGCATGAACTCTGCGGCCGGCCCTCAGTCGCCGAGCTGGTCGCCCCGGAAGGCATCCGGAAGCAGGTCGCCCACGGTCCAGCGGGCGAGGGTGCCGTCCGCGGCCTCGGCCACCACAATCGCCCTCGGCGCGAGCTCGGCGAGCCACTGTCGGCAGGCGCCGCAGGGGGCCGTGGGGGTCTCCGCGTCCGTCCGGATGGCGACCACCGTGATTGGCGGGCCCGAGACCTCGCCCCCCTTGCCCGCGCCACCCAGCTCAGCGATCCGAGTCGAGAGGGCGTTGCGCTCCGCACACAGTGTCAGTCCAAAGCTGGCGCTCTCGACGTTGCAACCGCGGAACAACCCTCCTTCAGCGTCCAGCACCGCCGCCCCAACCAGGAAGCGGGAGTAGGGCGCGTGCGCCGCATCCTTCACGGAGCGGGCTGCTTCGAGGGCCCGCGCAATGGCGGCCTCGTCAGGTTCGAAGGGCTCAGACACGCATGGAGCTTCACGCCCGCGATCCTCCGTGTAAAGCCCTCGGAGCCGTTCCCGAGTTCGTCGGCGGCCTAGACCGTCCGCCCAGCGCCCTCGTGTTCCGGATCGACGACCCCCCAACCGTCATAGGCCACACGGCTCCGCCGAAAGAGACGCCCGTCGCTCTCCCGCCGCGACTCCTGGGTCGCGATCGTGACCATGGCCTCGCGCCCAATGAGCTCCTCGGGTTCGACGTCCATGGACGTCGTCACATCAAAGCCGAGGGCCGCCAGGACCATGCGAACCCGGCGCAACCCACGGTCGGTGAAGTTCAACCAGTCGAGCACCGCGGTACGACCAGCCAGGTCGCCGTCCGTCAGCTCCATGCGAAGCATCCATGCCGCCGAGCCTCCCGTGGTCTCCACCGAACGAGCCTCGCCTACTCGCATCTGATATTCGCCATCCTCTACGACAACGAAGTCATCCACATCCGTCCCGTCACAGGCCTCGATCCGCATCGCTCTCCCTCCGTTCCATGGGTCTTGGAGCGAGCGCCTTCGCCCGCCCTCACGAAACAGGACGATCACCGCCGACACAGGTTTCAGCGCCAGCTCAGTCCACGCCGCCTTCGAGCGCTCGCGCCACGCGATACGTCCCGGCGTAGGCCGACACCGACGCCTCGACCGGGTCGGCATAACCGCCACCGAGGGTGAGGGCCACGGGGAGGCCCGCGCCGCGGAAGCACGCGAGGGCGCGCCGATCCCGCTCCGCCACCCCGGCTTCGCTGAGCGACATGCGTCCGAGCCGGTCGACGTCGAGTACATCGACGCCGCCCTGGTAGAGGACGAGGTCCGGACGCGAGCGCTCCATGGCCTCATCCAGCGCGCCGTCGAGGGCGGTGAGGTACGCCTCATCTCCGGTGTCATCCGGCAACGGGACGTCGAGATCGCTGCGCTGCTTGCGGCTTGGGAAGTTCCGCTCCCCGTGGATCGAACAGGTGAAGACCCGCGGGTCCTCCTCGAAGATCGACGCGGTGCCGTCCCCCTGATGGACGTCCACGTCGAAGATCAAAACGCGCTCCACCGCGCCCCTGTCGAGGACGCGCCGCGCCGCGACCGCGAGGTCGTTGAACACACAATATCCCGAGCCGAAGTCTCGATAGGCGTGGTGCGTGCCGCCCGCGAGGGTCCCCGAGAGGCCGTCATCCAGGGCCGCGTCCACCGCCGCCAGGGTGCTCCCCACGCTCCCCAAGGACCGCATCACCATCTCCTCCGACCAGGGGAAGCCAATGCGCTGGACGACCTTGCGCGGCAGGTCGCCATCCAGGAACCCCTGGACGTAGGCGGGGTCGTGGACCGCGAAGAGATCCTCGAGCGGCGCCGTCGTCGCCGGCGCGAGGTCCCCTTCACCCACGATCCCCTCGCGCACCAACCGCTCACGGAGCAGGCCGTACTTGTGCATGGGGAAGCGGTGCTTGGGGGGCAGCACCACCTCGAAGTGATCGCAGTAGAAGACGCGCACGGGCGAGGCAGTCTACCTGCGCCCCCGGGTCCCTGCGCGCGACGGACCGCCGCGCAACGTCACGGCGCCGCAGCCACGGAGGTCGCCTCCGCGATCGCCCGCGCGGCATTGTGGTAGGCGACAAGCCCGAGCGTCTCTTCGTCCACGCCGCGACGCGAGAGGACCTCAAGGAGCGCAGGGTAGCCGCTCGCGTCCTCGAGCCCTGCCGGGCGTCGATCGATGCCATCGAAGTCCGCGCCGAGGGCCACGTGCCGCGGGCCCGCGACCTCGAGCGCATGCAGCACGTGATCCGCCACCCGGTCCAGGGGGAAGGGCGGCATCCCGGATTGGATGGCGTCGCCCTCGAGGAGCAGCCGCTCGGTGGGATTGTCGCCACCGGCGCGCTGATACGGCTCGGTCTTGCGGAACACCTGCTCCGCCCGCCGCTCGGCCTCGTCGAGGAAGGCCGTCGCGAAGGGGATCCCCAGAACACCGCCACGCTGGGCGAGCGCTCGTAGCTGAGCGTCGGTGATGTTGCGGGGGTGATCACTCAAGGCACGGCAACCCGAGTGGCTCACCATGGGTGGCGCAGCGGCGGCTTCCAGCGCGTCGTAGAACGTGCGCTCTCCCGCGTGGGAGAGGTCCACCAGCATGCCCAGCTCCCCCATCCGCTCCACGACGCGGACCCCGAAGTCAGAGAGCCCCTCAGGCACGCTCGGGCCGGCGCCATCGCGGCAGGAGCGCGCCCAGGAGAGGTGGTTGTTCCAGGTCAGCGTCATGACCCGCACGCCTCGTGCGGCGTAGTGGTCGAGCTGGGCGAGGTCGGACTCGATGGCGTGCCCCCCCTCGATGGCGAGGACGCACGCGAGGCGGTCGGGATCCGGCGCCAGCAGGTCTGCCCCGTCCACGACCTGTCGCAAGCTCTCCGGGTGCCGCGCGAAGAGGTCGTCCGCGGCGTCGAGGAGGGCGTTCGTCCTCCGCTTGGCCGCGCCGGGCTCGTGGGCGTAGGGTCCGTCGATCCATGCCGTGAGCACGACCGCTGAGAGGCCTCCCCGGCGCCCCCGAACGAGGTCCAGGTGGCCGTGGGTCTCCCGGCCGAGGTCGTGACCGAGGTCGAGGGCCCTCTGGAGGGCGTCCGCGTGGCAATCGAAGACAGGCCGCATCCCTACACCGTAGCGTCGCGGGCCCCCTGATCCCCCCGCTGATCGCCCTGCCACGGTGACAGGATGAGATCGAGCCCCGGTGTGGCCCTGCCACGTTGGCAGCGACAAGACCGCCCCGGGAGCGTCCGAGGGGGCGCCCGGGCCGTCTCGGGGGCCCAGCGGCGCTCGCGGTTGGCCTGCAGCGGGCCCCCCCTCGCAAGGCGGCACGCCGTTTGCTCCTCAGGGACACCCATGGACCGCCGCATCCTCATCGCCGACGACGACACCTGCGTACGACAGGGAGCCGCTGAGCTCCTCGTCGGCTCGGGGCTCACCGTCGTGGAGGCCCGAGACGGCGAAGAGGCCATGGTGGTCGTGAAGCGCGCCTTCGAGGCCGGTGAGCCCCTGCACCTGGTCCTGGCGGATGTCCACATGCCGCCCCCCCAGCAGCCCAACGACCTGGGCCTCGAGCCCGGCGACGGCGGGCTGACGCTCTTCCGCCTGCTCCAGGGCCAGCGGCCCGAGCTCCCCTGCATCCTCTGGTCGGGCGCCGCCTCCGAGGGCGTCGCCACCTGGGCCCTGGACAAGGGGGCCCGCGCCTTCCTGCGCAAGCCGGTCCAGCCCCTCAAGCTGCGCCAGGAAGTCCAGCGCGTCCTCGACGAGGTCTGGGGCCGCGCCAGCTAGTCCGAGCACCGTTCGACGTCGCGCCGGCCTCCGCCGTGCGGCGCCACCGTTTTTTCCTCCCCCTCCACTAGACCCACGAAAGCAACCGGCGCCGTACGCGGCGCGAACCAACCATGGCCACCAAGACCAAGAAGAACGTCGCCATTCGCCCCCTCGGAGACCGCGTCCTCATCCAGCGCGTCGAGGCTGAAGAGAAGACCGCCGGCGGCATCCTGCTCCCCGAGAGCGCCAAGGAGAAGCCCAAGGAAGGGATCATCGTCGCCACCGGCGACGGCAAGACCCTCGACAGCGGCGACCGTAGCTCCTTCAGCGTCTCCAAGGGCGACCGCGTTCTCTTCACCTCGTACGCCGGCACCGACGTCAAGCATGACGGCGCCGAGTACATCATCATGCGCGAAGACGACATCCTCGCGATCATCGGCTGATCGAGCTGACTCCGCTCAACCCCTGACCACCACCATCCCATGGCAGCCAAACAGATCAGCTACGACGCCTCAGCGCGCGAGCACATTCGCGCGGGCGTCAAGAAGCTCGCGCGCGCCGTCAAGGTGACCCTCGGCCCCCGCGGCCGGAACGTCATCATCGAGAAGTCCTTCGGGAGCCCGACCGTCACCAAGGACGGCGTCACCGTCGCCAAGGAGATCGAGCTCGAGGACGCCTACGAGAACATGGGCGCGCAGCTCGTCAAGCAGGTCGCCCAGCGCACGAACGACGCGGCCGGTGACGGCACCACGACCGCCACGGTCCTGGCCGAGGCCATCTTCGAAGAGGGCCTCAAGAACGTCACCGCCGGCGCCAACCCGGTGGCCCTCAAGCGCGGCATCGACGCCGCCGTCAAGGGCTCCATCGCGAAGCTGGCCAAGATGTCCACCCCCGTGAAGGGCACCAAGGACATCGCGCAGATCGGCTCGATCGCGTCCAACAACGATCCCGAGGTCGGCGAGATGATCGCCCAGGCCATGGAGCGCGTCGGCAAGGACGGCGTGATCACGGTCGAGGACGGCAGCGGCGTCGAGACCGAGGTCGAGTGGGTCGAGGGCATGCAGTTCGACAAGGGCTTCCTGTCCCCGCACTTCGTCACCGATGCGGCCAAGATGGAGTGCGTCCTCGAGGACGCCCTGATCCTCATCCACGAGAAGAAGATCAGCTCCATCAAGGACATGATCCCGATGCTCGAGCAGGTCGCCCAGCAGGGCCGCCCGCTCCTCATCATCGCCGAGGACGTCGAGGGCGAGGCTCTCGCCACCCTCGTCATCAACCGTATCCGCGGTTCGTTCCCCTGTGTCGCCGTCAAGGCGCCCGGGTTCGGCGATCGCCGCACGGCCATGATGCAGGACATCGCGACCCTCACCGGCGCGACCCCCGTCATGGAGTCCACCGGAGCGACCCTCGAGGGCGCGACGATCAAGGACCTCGGCAAGGCCAAGAAGGTCATCGTGAGCAAGGACTTCACGACGATCGTCGAAGGCGCCGGTAAGAAGGCCGAGATCAAGGGCCGCATCGAGCAGATCAAGGGTGAGCTCGAGCACACGAAGTCCGACTACGACGCCGAGAAGCTCCAAGAGCGCCTCGCGAAGCTGTCGGGCGGTGTGGCACAGATCAACGTCGGTGCCGCGACCGAGTCCGAGATGAAGGAGAAGAAGGCGCGCGTCGAGGACGCGCTCCACGCCACCCGCGCGGCCGTCGAAGAGGGCATCGTCCCCGGCGGTGGCACGGCGCTCCTCTCCTGCATCGACACCATCGAGAAGCTCAAGCTCGACGGTGACGAGCGCGTCGGTTCCATGATCGTGCGCCGCGCCATCGAGGCGCCCCTGCGTCAGATCGCGGCCAACGCGGGCCTCGACGGCGCGGTGGTCGTCCAGAACGTGCTCCAGAACGGCAAGGCCGGCCACGGCTTCAACGCCGCGACCGACACCTACGAGGACCTCATCAAGGCCGGCGTCATCGACCCGACCAAGGTGGTGCGCTCGGGCCTCATGAACGCCGCGTCGGTCGCCAGCCTCCTGCTGACCACGGACGCCCTCGTCTCGGACAGCCCCGACAACGAGGAGCCCGCCGCTCCCGCGGGCCACGGCCACCACCACCACTGATCCCTCCGCGCCCCCACGGGCGCACTCAGGACGGAATCGCGCGGGCCGCGCCGGGGGCC
>JAQWJQ010000281.1 GCA_029248265.1 Planctomycetota bacterium | reverse complement strand
GGCCGTACTTCACCGCCTTGGCGGCCTCGGTGTTGAGCCGCCGGGCGTGCTCGCTGCTGTCGGAGTTGATGGACACGTTGACGCCCACGTCACTCATCAGGGTCGCGTTGTGCGGGATGGCGTCCACCACCTCGAACTTGTACGCCCACCAGTCCGAGAAGGTCGAGGCCCCCACGGCGGCCTCGGCGATCTCCTCCGCCACCTTGTAGCCCTCGAGCACGTGCTGGAAGGTGCCGATCTTGAACCCGAAGGCCTGGGCCAGGCGGGCCAACATCAGGATCTCGTCCTGGCGGTAGCTGTGGCAGTGGATCCAACGCTCCCCGGCGACGATCTCGCCCAGGGCCTCGAGCTCCAGGTCCCGGCGCGGGGGCATGGTGCGCGCGCGCTCCCACTCGGAGAGGGCCGCGTAGCGCTCCAGGCTCTCACGGTACTCGCGCCCCGCCACCAGGCGGTCCTCGATGAGCGCCGCGACGCCCATGCGGGTCTGGGGGTACTCGTCGGAGCGGTCGGTGCCGGCGGCGACGCGCTTGGGGTTCTCGCCCAGGGCGAACTTGATGCCAGGCATGGCGCCCTCGGCCTTCATCTCCTCGGGGTGGCTGGCCCCCCAGCGGAGCTTGATGACCGCGTTCTGGCCGCCGATGGCGTTGGCCGAGCCGTGCAGCAGATTGGCGGCGGTGAGGCCGCCGGCGAGCTGCCGGTAGAAGTTGATGTCGTCGGGGTTGATGACGTCGCCGATGCGCACCTCGCTGGTGACCCGGCGGCCGGTCTCGTTGACCCCGCCGCTGATCCCGGTGTGACTGTGGCAGTCGATCAGCCCGGGCGTCACGTGTCCGCCCTGGGCGTCGATGACCCGCGCACCGTCAGGGACAGGCGCGAGGGCCTCGGGGCCCACGTAGCGGATCTTGCCGCCCTCGACGACGATCACCGCGCCCTCGACGATGCCCGCGTCCGCCGCCGTCCACACCGTGGCGTTGCGGATCAGCACGGTCTCAGCGTCCGGATAGGCCATGAGCCCGTGGGCCCCAAAGGGCAGCGGGAGCGGCGAGTCTTCGATGGACACCTCAGGCTCCTTCATCGGCTCCTCGGTCGAGGCTTCGGCGTCACCATCCGCCCCCTGCAGGACCTCCTCGGTCTGAGCGCTCTCCCCGTCGTCGCCGTCCGAGTCGTCGCCGTCCGGGTCATCGCCGTCCGGGTCATCGCTGCCCTCTTCCTCGTCAGGCACATCACCGGTGCGCGTGGCGGACCAGCGCATCATCACGCCGTTCGGCCCCACCAGGGAGCCGTGGATCGCCTCGCCTTCGAAGAGTCCCGTGCCAGAGAAGACGCCCTCGGGGGAGAGCGCCTCGGCCTCGAGGTGGAAGTGCATGTGCTGCGGGCCGACCTTGAGGTCCGCGAGCTGGATGCTGTCCTCCCCCACGAGCACCTCGGCGCTCGAGGCGCTCTTCAGGCGCAGGGTGCCCTCGATGGGGCCCTCTGCGGCCTCGAGGCGGAAGGCGTAGTCGCCCTCGTGGGTCGGCATCGGGGCCGCCTCGATCTCGAAGCGGCGCCCCGCGACCCACACGTCCCGGATCTCGGAGTCCTCGGCGAAGGGGTCCGCCGTACGCACTACCAGGTGAGCCAGGCGACCAGGCTCGACCTTCCCGAGGCGGTCGTCGACACCCAGCAGGCGGGCGGGGGTCACCGTCAGGGCGCGCAGCGCCTCCTCGGGGTCGAGGCCGCGCTCGATGGCCTCACGGACGCCGCCCATGAAGTCACCGCGGTCGTCGAGCCGCGCGGAGGTCAGCGCCACCACGGCGCCGCCGTCCACCAGGCGTCGCGCGTTGCTCGGCGCCTCTTCCCAGGTGGCGAGGTCGCGGAGGCTGTGGGCATCGGCGGCCATGGACGTGGAGACGTCCGGAGCCTCGGGGAAGTTGACCGGCAGCACCAGAGGCAGCCCTGCCGCGAGGACGGCGTCGAGGCGCCGGAACTCGGTGCCCGAACCGAGCACCATGACGGAACGGTTGAACTCGGCCGCGAGCCGCGCCGCGCGCAGGAGCTGGAGCTCGCTCGAGGCATCAAAGAGGAACGGGGCACCGCCGCGCTGCAGCGCGTCCAGGGCCTCGTTGGGCTGCGGGGGCTCGTGCCCCTCGACGCCTGTGGCGTCCACCGCGAGGCTCGCCGCGTGGTGGTCCGCGTCCATCAGGGCCTGACGGATGAGGGCGATGGCCCCCATCTCGGAGTTCGGATAGGCGAGGCTCCCCTCGCTCCCCCAGCTGGCCCGGCGGAACGCGAGCGTCTGGTAGGCACCCTCCAAGATCACCTCCGGGGTCGCGGCGGCCACGTCCCCCTCGCCGGCGCCCAGGGCCACCACGGCAGAGGAGCCGCCGAGCACCCCGTCGGCCGGCGCGATCGCAGCGGCGGTGAAGCCAGCGCCACGCAGGGAGTCGAGCTCGGAGTCCGAGAGGCGCTCGCCGTCCAGCGCCGAGCGCTGGGGCACGACTTTTTCGGATTGCCAGTACCCACCCAGGCCGGTGGCGTCAGGGAGGGGCGCGTCCACCCCGGCATACATCTCCACGAAGCCAGCGTGCACGGTCAGGCCCGAGCAATCCCAGACCCTCGCACCGCCTGGCGCCTCGCCGCCCGCCTCGACGGAGACGATCACGCCGTCCCGCACGACGATGGTGGCGTCCTCCACCAGCGCCCCCGGCGAGGGGATCAGGCGCGCGTGGGTGAGCGCGTGCCAGCGGGGGTCGATCTTGCGGGGGCCCCGGAGGGGCTCGTCCTGCGCGAGAGGCGTTGGAAACGCGGGCGTCGCGGCGAGGAGGGCCGCGACGAGGGAGAGTCGGATCATGGGGTGCGCCTGGCAGGTAACTGCCTGCCCCGGGAACCGCCGGGGCGAGGCTTCGACTATAGCCCGCCCATGCCGACGCACCTCCGCCGTCGGGAGACTCCCCTGAGGTGAGACACTTCCTTGACGATCGCGGGTCCGCTCCCCATCCAACGGGGAGCGTCCGCGCGGCGTACTGTCTCAAGCCTGGTCGTCCACGAGCCGCCACGGGCGCGGCCCCTGGCGGACAGCGCGGTCAGCGGCCCTGCCGCTGGCGACCGCCTCGCTGCCGCCCGCGGCGATCTCGATTGCGCGCAGCGGGCGTGTCGGGCGGCGTCTCGAAGGCGGGCGGCGCCAGCAGCTCCGTGGGGAGGCTCTCACGCGCCTCGGCCAGGCGCGCGGCGTCCTCCTCCATGCCTGCCCAGGTCAGCCGAGCCGTGACAAAGTTCGAGATCGTCACCGCGGAGGCGTTCATCCCGTCCAGGGCGTTCGCGGCCCGGGGCCAGCGCTGGAAGGAGGCGATCAGGAGGTCCGTTGCCTCGGTCAGCCGGTCTTGCTCGAGCTTCACCGCGGCCTGACCCGCCAGGGACATGGCGCAATAATGGGCGGCGGTGGACTCCACGCTGGGGTCGCGCTTGATGGCCTCGCCGAAGTGCGCGATGGCCTTGTCGTAGGACGCGAGCGCCGCCTCGTTCTGTGAGCGGCGGCGACGGAACTCGCCGGCCACCATGCCCGCGTAGCCCGCGTACCAGGCCAGGGACGCGCTGGCGCCGGGGCGCCCGCTCATGGCCGCGTAGGTCGCCTCCATGCCCTTGACGCCGCTCTTCATGAGCAGGCGGTCCCGGAGGCGCGCGTGGAGGTCCCAGCTCCCCTCATGGGCGCTGACCCCGCGCGTGAGCACCTCAAAGGCCCGCCCGCGCGCGCCCATGCGAACGAGGAAGTCGTGGTGCTTGGCCACCTGCTGCTCCGTGCCAAGCGGGTGCTGGGCGAGGAGATCGAAGGCGGCGTTGACCTCGCTCATCCACTCCTTGGGCCAGGCCTCGTCCGCGCGCGCGGCGGTGAAGATCTGCGCCATGCGGAGGTCCGCGGCGAGGGACAGCGTCCCCATGCCGATCCAGCCCGCGGCCGTGTCACCGCCGGCGGCGTCGGGCGAGCTGAGCATGGCCCCGAGCGCCCTCAGGATGGCCGGGGTGCTCTGCTCCGCGTCACCGAGCTGGTTCGCCGCGAGGCCGGTCACGGCGTCCACACGCCAGGAGGTGACGCCGAGGTCTCGCGCGGACGCCGCCGCCTCGAGCGCGTCCTGGCAGCGCATCTGCTGGAGGCGTTGGCTCGCCCCCCTCCCGGCCGCCACCCCGACGCCAGCGCCGGGGTCCACGGCGAGCCGGAGGGTCGCTTCCGCGCGCTCGAGCTCGGCGAGCCCACGCTCCTCGGGGGTCGCGACGGCCCGGGCCGCGGCCCGCTCCATACGCGTCTCGAGCTCATAGCGCGCCACGGCCACGTCATCCCGTCGCCGGGTGGCGAGGGAGCGCGCGAGGGCCTGGAACTCCTCGCCCCCGGCGGATTCGTCCAGGCCGCGCAGGGTCACGCTGAGGGACCGAGCCCGCGGAAACTGCTCGCCCATCGCCTCCAGGGCACCGATGAGCATCTGGCGTTCAGCGTCCGGCATGGGTACCGCGAGGGCCTCCGCGATCAGGTCAATGGCCGCCTCGGAGCGCTGCTCCGCGAGCACGCCCCGCGCGCGGGACGCGACCTCGACGTCGAGGCCGAAGAGCGCGAGGCGCAGGACCTCCAGCGGTGCCCCCAGCCCGAGCTGCGACGTGAGGTCGAGGACCTTCAGCCGCTCCTGCCGCTTGGCCTGGCGAAAGCGCTGTTCCACCAACATCCGGTCGCGCACCGAGCGGCTCGCGAGGAGCTGCTCCTCGGACTTGTCGTTGTTGGGCGGGAGCGAGGTGTCCTCACGGTCCTCAATGCCCTCACGCCAGGACTCGATCACCGAGGTCACGTCGAGGGCGTAGAACACGTCGTAGTACTCCGTCCCGTCGAGCTCGACGCCGATGTGGCGGGGCGCGACGCGCGTCTCGTCCAGGTAGCGGTCGTAGACGATCGGCTCCATCGCGATGTGTTCGCCGCAGGTCACGCAGCCGAAGCGCGGGCACGGGATGCGGTTGCCGTTCTCGTCGTAGTCCCGCGGGTTATGGCGGTAGACCGAGGCGATGACGTTCACATAGGGCTCGAAGAGCTTGCCCACCTCCGGGTCGCGGTAGCGGATGCCCGCGTAGTGCTCACTCGCGATCTCACCGTCCATGTTGACCGCCACCATGATCGGCTTGCCGGTCTCCTTGGAGGTGGCCATGGCGTCCTCCCACGTGCGCTGCCAGGTGATCTGCACCGGCTTCGCCCAGTCCTCGGCCGTGGGCGCCGGCCACATCGCCTCGCGGCTGCCTGCCGCAGGTCCGCCGCGCTGGAGCGGAGACGGCCCAGGGATCGCTCCCGGAGCGTCCTGTACCCCAGAGCCCTTGGCCCCAGAGTCCTGGGCGTCGCCTTCCTGGGCGCTGGCGCCAGGCTGCGTCGTCCGCTGGAGGGCTCCCCCGGCGGCCGCAACTGGGGACCTGGTCCCTCCTCCCGGCGCGAGCGTCGAGGGGAGGAGGAGCGGAGTGGTCGTGGCGAGAACGAGGATCGAGATCATGGGCGTGGGCACCGGAGATCCGGCGTCGGGGCTCCAATCCTAGACGCCCGATGAGCTAGGGTCTCACGGCTCCTTCAGGCAAGCCCCTCCATGGTCCGACCTCTCCCGATCGCCAAGCCCGCTCACAGCGCATGGCCTTGCCGCCTGGCAGGCCTCGTAGCGGCGGGCATCTCGCTCCTCGCCCCCGCGGCGGGACAGGAGGTGGAGCTCCGCTGGGACGTGCCCCAGGGAGACATTTACGAGGGCCAGACATTCCCGCTCACCCTCGAGGTCACCGCCACGACCTCCGGCGGCGGCGGCTTCGTCCAGCTCTTCCCCCAGCCCCTCGAGCTCCCCATCCAGATCGAGGCGTTCGGGGCGATCAGCAACCTCTCCCTCGCCCCGCGCGTCGACGGAGGTGAGACCGCCGTGGTCCTCGATGGGCAGGTGCGCCGCGCCGAGCGAGAACCCTCCGAGCCGGGGGTGACCGTGCTGCGCTTCACCCACCTGGCCTGGGCCCGACGCTCCGGCTCGATCCGGCTGCCTGAGATCGCCGGTCAATACGCCACCACCTCTGGCTTCCGAGAGGACCTGGTCCGAGGCCAGGTTCCGCTGGACCGACAGGAGCGCACGTCCCGTGGCCCCTCACGTTCGATCAACGTGCTTCCTCTCCCTGAGACGGACCAGCCCATCGACTTCGAGGGCGCGGTGGGCCCCATGACCATGGAAGCGTCCGTTCGGCCCAATCGAGCGGTCGTCGGCGAGACGATCCAGCTCGTGGTGACGCTCGTCGGGGGCAGCCTCAACGAGGGCCAAGCCGAGCCGCGTCTCGAGCCACTGGAGGGCCTGCGCCTGGTCGGTACTCGGAGCGAGGAGCTTCGGGAGGACGCTCGCCTCGGCCGAGCCTTCCGGTTCGATCTCGAGGTCACCTCCTCGACCCCGACCCGGACCCCAGCCGCCACCCTCACGGTCTTTGACCCCGAGTCCGAGCCGCCGTCCTATACCCGCATCCGCAGCGACCCGGTCCCCATCGCCATCCGCAGCCTCCCGGCCGATCGCGCGGCCCAGGCGGACATGGAGACGGCCCCCGCCCCTGGCGAGGCGGACCTGCGGGCTTCCACCGAGAGCAGGGAGGAGCCACGGCTGATCTGGACTCCCGCGGTCGCGGCGTTCATCGCCCTGCTCGCTCTGGTCTCAGCGCTACGAAAGCGCCGCGAGCGCGGCGGAGGTCCCCCTTGAGCATGTTCCAGGACGCACAGAGATTCCCTGTCACCGCGGTGATGATCATCGGCGCCGTCGCCGCCGTCCTCGCAGACGTCAGCGGGCGCAGCATCGAACACCTGATGCTGATCCCCGGGCTCGCCTTGAGCGAGCCGTGGCGCCTCGTGACCTGCGTCCTGCCCCATGGCGGTGCGTTCCACCTGCTGTTCAACGTCTA
>JAQWJQ010000274.1 GCA_029248265.1 Planctomycetota bacterium | reverse complement strand
CCGACCACCGAGGTACTACTGCGCACCTACAAGGCGCTCGGATACGGCCGGATCGCCCGAAGCACCACGGGCTGAGTCCCCCACGACCAAGGGCCAACTCGAGGCCCTCGAGCGCGGCATCCGGGGACGGGCGTGGCGGTCGCCTCCGCCGGCAAATCCCCACCCACACGAGAGGCCGTGCTAACTTCCGTCCGATGAGCGGCCCCGCCCCCCACCAGGCCCGACCGCACGCCGCCCCGCTCGTGAAGAGGCCGCCACCACGGGTGGCCGCACGGACGCACAATCCCCCCCCGACCGTGAACCTCGCGAGCCGCTCTCAACGCTGGGCCCGCGCCGAGAGGCGTACGCGTCCCCGCCCGATGCTCTCGACCGCAGGGCGTCCACGATGAGCGCCGAACACAACGCATCGCCCCGGGTCGCTCTGATCGGGGACGCGGCTGTCGCCGACCACTGCCTGGCGCGCCTGATCAAGGCCGGGTTTCGAGTGGTCGCCTGCCTGCCGGGCAGCCGCTCGTTCGCCGAGCGGGCGCGCTCCCACGGGGTCCCGGTCCTGCCCGTGGGCGCGGACCTCTCGGACGTCCTCGAGATTCCTTGCGACTGGATCCTCAGCGTCGTGAACCTTCGGATCCTGCCGGAGGAGTTGCTCGCCCACCCCGCCCGCGGCGTGATCAACTTCCACGACGGTCCCCTCCCGCGCTATGCCGGGCTCTATGCCCCGACGAGGGCCTTGCTCGACGGAGAGGTCGAGCATGGCGTGGCCTGGCACGCTGTGGACGCCGGGATCGACACCGGCGACCTGTTGGTCTCGGAAACACTCCCCGTCGAGCCGGACGACACCAGCCTCTCGCTGCAGCTCCGATGCGTGGAGGCGGGGTGTGCCTCCTTCGATCGGTTGCTCCCCATGCTGCACCAAGAGCGCATCAAGGGTCGCCCCCAGGACCCGCTGGCGCGGACGATCTTCGGGAACCGAAACTGGTCCAGGGCCGGGCTCGAGATCGATTGGACGGCCCCTAGATCGTCCACCATGCGTGTCTGCAGGGCCCACTTCTTTGGGCCCCACGCGAACTTCGTGGGACGGCCTCGCTTTCGGCTACAAGGCCAGTGGCATGCCTTGATGGAAGCGGAGGCGTGCGAGGATCCCGGCTGTGCAAACGCTGAGGCGGAGCCGGGCGCGACGCGCATGACGGGTGACGGCCAGCTTCACGTCCGCTGCGGAGACGGCTGCCTCGTCGCCTTGAAGACCGAGCCGCCTGTCCGGGGCGCGGTCAGCTCCGCGGTGGAGGTTCGCGGGCCAGCCCAGCTCGCGGCCATCGAGACCTGGGGCCGATCCCGGTTCGCATGCGAGTTGCAATGGCGCGGGGCGCTGACCACGCTCGACGCCCGCGAGGCCCCCGAGGCGGAGCCAGGTCCGTCACGCCAGGTCTTGCTGGGGCCGAAGGAGGAGGACCTGATCTGCGGACTGATGGCCCACCAGGGCCTTCACGGCGCCGAGGCCGTGGAGTTCGCCCTGGCCTGGAGCCGGCCGGCGCTCGAGGCTGACCTGCCCGACGGCGCGGAGCGGTCCTTGATGGAGTTGCTTCACCCGCTCGCGCCAGTCCGCCTGCCTCTCTCGCCCTCGACGCGCCTCGACGAGGCCTTCCATGGGATCGCAGCCGCCCTCGCGAAGGTGCGGCGCATGGGGCCCTTCCTGGGCGACCTCCAGGCCCGCGGGGGGCTCGGAGGAGGGGGCTTGCAGGACCCCGCTGTCATGCCGGTGCGAGTCGTCGAGGGCGCATCAAGCGACCACCCGCCCGCGGCATGGACCTTCTTCAGGGACGAAGAAGGTCGTTGGTCTGCGGCCGGGCCTGAAGCGGCGATGGAGACCTTCAGTGAGCTCATCGCGCACCGGCGCCGGGCCCTGGTCGAGGCCCCTCACTCCCCGGTCCACTCGCTCCCGCGGGTGACGGGCGCCACCGCTCGGCAGGTCGAAGGCTGGGAGGGAGATCCGTCCATCCCAACGCCCCCGTCCTTCCTCGACATCGTCCTTGCGCGGCTCCGAACGGGGGACCCACAGCGGAGGCTCCTGGACTCCACCGTCGACGGTGGAGCCACCGACGCCGAGGTGGCGGTCCTCGTCGCCGATTGGGCCGAGACCCTCCACGCCGCGGGGGTCCGCCCCGGAGACCTCGTTCCCGTTCGAATGAACCGCGGGACGCCGTTCGTGGCGGTCATGTTCGCCGTCCTCGGCCTCGGCGCCACCTTCGTCCCTATCGACCCCCTCGCTCCCGAGGCGCGCCTGAGCGACATGCTCCAACAGCTCAACGCTCGAGTGGGGGTCGCCAGCGCAGAGGGCCAACCCGGCGGCGATGGCATGCGATGGGTCACCGCAGCACCTGCCTCAGCAGATCCGTCGGGCACCCTGGCCCGGCTCGCGGCCGACGATGCCGAGCGTGTCGCCTTTGTCCTCTTCACCTCCGGGAGCACCGGTCGCCCGAAGGGCATCCGGCTGACCCACCGTAACTTCGACCAGTACTTTGACACGGTCTCGGACGCCATCCTCCCGGACGCCTTTGAGCGCTCGGCCTGGACGTCATCGGTCGCCTTCGATTCCTCCATCGCCGAGATCATCTTCCCGCTCCTCCACGGCGGAGCGATCGTTGCCTTCGAGCAGGAAGACCTCGCGAGCATCCCGGCCTTCCTCGAGAAGTGCCGGCGCGACTCCATCACTGGGCTCGGGTGCGCGACGGCGCTCTGGTCCGCGTGGATGATGCTGTCATCCACCCTCGCCGATCCGATGCCCGAGTCCATCCGACACGTGGACATCGGAGGGAGCGCCGCGGACCCGGGGCTCGTGAAGACCTGGCTGGAGATCGCGGGCCCAGACAGGTGCTTGATCAATCGCTATGGCCCCACGGAGACCACCGAGACGGTGACGGCGCACCGGGTCGAGCCAAGCACCGGGCTCCTGGGAGCCGTCCCCATCGGTCGCCCCGAGCGAGGCTGCGAGATTCGGGTCCTCGACGAACACGGGCGGCGCGTCCCCCCGGGTCACCAGGGCGAAATCTGGATCGGCGGCGACCAGGTGGCGGCCGGCTATCTGAACCAGCCCAAGCTCAGCGGTGGCTTCCAGCCCCTCCCCGGGGCGGACGGCCGTTGGTTTCGAACCGGAGATCGCGGCTCCTGGCAGAACGATGGGCAGCTCCTGTTCCACGGCCGCGCCGACGACCAGGTGAAGGTGGGAGGCTATCGAGTCGAGCTCAACGAGGTGCGCCTCGCGATCCAGGACGGCGCCAAGGACATCGACTTCGAGGTCCTCGCCCCCACTGGGAGTGCTGGTCCCGCCCTCGCGGTCCTCGTCGAGTGGCCCGGCGCCACCGGCCAGGGTGGAGCGCCCCACGCCGCGACGCAGTGGAGCCGAGAGATCGAGCGGACGCTGGAGAGTCGCTTGCCGACCTATGCGATCCCTAGGCGCTGGCGCTTCGTGGACGCGCTGCCGCGGACCGCCTCCGGGAAGGTCGAGCGGGCGAGCGCCGCGGAGCTGGTCATGACCGAGACCGACCTGGGCGAAGGTCCGCATGAACCGGGGACGCTGACGTGGATCCTCGGCCTGGTCCAGAGGGCCCTTGGGCGACGGGAGATCGACACCTCACGGTCCTTCTTCGAGCTCGGTGGCGACTCACTCTCCGCGATGGAGCTGCACGCAGCCCTCGAGGCCGGCGCCGGCCGCCCGATCCCCATCACCCTTGTCCACATCTCGCAGGACATCGAGGACCTGTTCGAGCGTTACCAATCCGCGGCCCTCCCGAGCCCGGCCCTGGAGGGCACCACCGGGCACCAATACGAAGCGCTGATCGAGCGGGAGGGCAGACCAGAGGTCCTCTTCATGCCTGGCCTGCACGGTGAGGCGCCGCTCCGGCTCCTCTGGGCACCGCTGGGGACCGACCTCTCGGTCTCCGCGATCAATCTGGACCTGCAGCGCTGTCGCGCCATGGTGGACGCGAACCAACCCGCGCGCCGGCTCGATGCCCTGATCGAAGAGCTCGCCGACCTCGTCATGGCCCGCGGGCAGGGGGCTCCGCCTGTGATGGTCGGCTACTCCCTCGGTGGCTGGCTCGCGTTTGGCGTCGCCCGGGAGTGCCGCCGTCAGGGCCTCCAAGTGCCCCCCCCCATCCTGATCGAACCGGAGTTCCACGTCTCACTCGGGTGGGCACGCCGGGCGCGCCAGACCCTCAACATGCGGCTCGATTGGCTGCTGAACCTCGACCCCATACGGAAGCGGTTCGCTCGATGGAGGCCGTGGAACCCGCGGGTCTCAGGGCCCGACCCCCTGGACCCTCGGGGGCGCCTCCCGGACAACATGGAGTTCCGCCACAACCTCGAGGTGGACCTCGAGTTCGAGCGCCTGCTCGGTGAATCACTCCAAGGACACCGGCCGCACCCGGCGGACGTCAGCATCAGGCTCGTGACGAGGCGGTGGAGGGGGCTGCGGTATGCGGCGTGGTCCCGCCTCGCGCTGGGCGGCGTCGAGCGCGAGCGCGTCAAGATGCAGGCCCACGAGGACTTCTATCGATACGGTTCGGAGGAGGTGCTGGTGGACCTCATCCGCCGCCACGTGAGCTCGGCGCCGCGGCTCAGGTGACCTGTCTCGGCGGCCTGGAGCGCCGCTGGAGGACCGGCCGGGCCCCAAGGATCACGGCCACGGTCACGACAGAGGCGGCCACCGGGCGCCAGTCCTCCATGGCCGCAGCGACGATCAACCAGACGCCGAGGCCGATGGAGACGAGCGGCGGAAAGGGGTAGAGCGGAACGCGGAACGGGCGGGGCAGATCCGGATGCCGGACACGCTGCACCATGATGGAGGCCATGGTCATGGAGACCGCGACGGTGAGCAAGATCCCCACGTACTCGAAGAGGGCCGTGACGCCGGAGATCCAGACCATGGGGACCGTACACCCGACCACCAGCCAGATCGCGACCGACGGAGCGCCGCGCTGGTTGAGCCCCCCCCAAGCGCTCGGGAGCTGCCCCTTCCAGGACATGGCGGCGACGACCCTTCCGCTCAGCATGATCGACACACTCAGCGTCGAGACGAACAGCAGGACGATCATCCCGATGACCAGTTGCCCCCCCAGCTCGCCAAAGAGGTGCCGGGCCGTCACCGCGCCGATGTCGACCATCGGCGCCAGCGAGCCGTCCGCCTTGACCTCCAGCATCGCGGCCGGCGGTACCACCCTCAGGTACACGAGGTTCATGAGGGCGTAGATCACCCCTCCCATGATGACGCTTCCGATGATCGCGATCGGAAGCGACCGGCCGGGGTCCTTGACTTCCCCTGCCACATCCGCGGCGGTCTCCCACCCGAGATAGGCGAAGGAGATCGTCACCACCGCGAGGCCGATCGCCGCGGAGAAGGCCGGCGGCGCCGGCGCGCTCCGCAGGTGCTCCACGACCTGAGCCGCGCCGACGCCATCAGGGATCGTCGCGAGGGCGGAGCCGGGTAGCGCCGTGCGGGCTGCGGCGATGAGCTCTGCGCTTGGCAGGAGCGGTTCGACGGCGACCGAGAGGCCCGCCACGATGAAGGCCACGACGAGCAGGACCTTGAGGATCACCAGGAAGTCGTTGCAACGCTTCCCGCCGTGGACCGTGACCGAGTGGACGACCCCAAGGCTGAGGAGGAGCGCGGTCGCCGCGGCCCTCGCATCCACCATGGGGGCGAGGTTCTCGATGTAGTCGCCAGTCACCAGGGCGATCGCCGCGATCGCGGCCACATACCCGATGAAGAGATTGATCATCCCGTTCAGGTAGCCCCATACGGGACCGAGGCTCTCGTGCACGATGACGTACTGCGCCCCCGCCTTCGGCTTCATCGCCCCGAGCTCGGCAATGGTGAGCGCGCCGGCGAGGGCGAGGACCCCGGCGATCCCCCAGGCGAGCATCAGGTTCGTGACCGAGCCGAGCTCCGCGCCGACAGCGCCCGTGACGGTGAAGATCCCTGAGCCGATCATCGCCGCCACGCAGATGCCTGTGGCGCTGGCCGGCCCGATGACCCGCCGCTGATCCGAGGTGGCCGCGGAGGCCTGCCCCTGGGGAGCGGGACGGTCGTCGGCGCAGGCTTGGCTCATGGACCGAGTATGCCGCATTCAGGGGCCCCAGCCCGCGCTCCGCCCAGGAGTCGGCGCCCCAGCGGCCTGCGGCCTCCAGCGAGTCCCAGGCCCGACAAGCCTCCCCCACTCCTTCGACCTTCACCGCGGAGGCGGGCGGGGGAGCCATGGGCGAGGCGCCCCGCCGGACCGCCCCCCCTTGCAACCCGCTTGGCCCCCACACAGACGCCGCGCGGTCGACTCCGACAGCCCGACCTGGATGCCGCGGGCTCCCGCCGCGTTCGGTGATATCGTCGAACGTCCGGTGGACCGCCTGCCGCCCACGCCAGGCCAGCACCTCCCACGCTCCCAGCGCTCCCCCCTCACCACTCCCCCAAGGCCCGGCGGCCCACTCGCTCCGGGCCGGGTCGGCGGAGCCGCCCCTGAATCGTCATGTCGGACCAGCCCAGACTCCGCCCGCTCCCTTACCTGCTCGAGTTCGTGGTCGTCGTCCTCGGGGTGACGGTGTCCTTCGGCCTCGACAGCTGGCGGCACGATCGGCAACAGGCGAAGCTGCACGGCCAGGACATCCGTAGCCTCCTCGAGGACCTCTCGCGCGATCGAGAGCGGATCGATCAGGTGGATGAGCACGTCGCCGAGGGGAAGGTCGCGTTCTCGAAGATCCTCTCGGTCACCCACGCATATCGGCGTGGGGACTTGGACTACGCCGCGTTCGTGAACGCGCTGAAAGAGCTGAAGACGCCCTATCGGTACATGACGTTCTACATGAACAACTCGACGTACAAGTCCCTCCTGTCCACAGGGCGCCTCCAGCTCTTCCCCGAGCAGCTCAACAAGAAGCTCCGCGACTACTACGAGTACGTCTCCAAGCGGCTCGAGGACAACAACGACATCGTCGACCAGGTCACGCTGCGCTACTACAACGAGGACCACCCCTGGGTGAACTACATGCACGGCGCGGAGGTGCTGGAAGAAGTCGACGTGACCCACGAGACCTCCTTGGAGATCGACGAGTACTTTCAGACGCCCGGGGTCGAGCAGCACTACGCCCAGCTCTCCTTCCTCCACGGGACTCTGTCCGTCTACGACCGCATCCTCATCCACGGGATGCAGGTCGAGGTCTACCGGCGGCTCGAGCGTGAGCTTGAGGACATCATCGAGCGCTACGCCGTCTCCTCCGCCCGCTGACGCCGCCCGCCGACGCCCGCCCACTGGGCGCCGAGACCTCTCCGCGCCTTGGTCCAGGGCGCCCTCTCGCGGCCTCGCCGCGGCAGCCCCCATGCCGTCGGAGGACTCGCGGCGCGGGTCGGGCGGGGGTTAGAGACCGGCCGGGCGCTCACGGCGGAGCCGCGAGCGCCCGGCTCGGATCACGCCAGGCCCCACCCCCTGCGCTGGAGTCGGCCGACTCCCGTCCCACCGCGCCGCTTCGGGCGCCGCGGCCCCCAGGAGGCGCTCTGGAGGGCTAGCGGGACCAGCTCGACATGCTCTCGATCAGGTAGGTCAAGAGCTCGGAGACCTTGACCTTCTCCTGCTCCATGGAGTCACGGTGGCGGACCGTGACGATGTCGTCGGCGAGGGTGTCTCCGTCCACGGTGACGCAGAACGGCGTGCCGATCTCGTCCTGGCGACGGTAACGACGCCCGATGGCGGCCTTCTCGTCGTAGAAGGTGCTCATGCGCGCCTTGCCCAGGAGCGCCTCGATCTCCCGGGCCTTCTCGGGCATCCCGTCCTTCTTCACGAGGGGGAACACGGCGCAGGTGATCGGCGCGATCTCCGGGTGGAAGCGCAGGACGACGCGGGTGTCCTTCTCGAGCTCCTCCTCCTCGTAGGCGTCGATCAGGAACGTGAGCGCCATGCGGTTGATGCCGCCGGCGGGCTCGATGACGTAGGGCGTGTAGTGCTCCTTGGTCTGCGGATCGAAGAAGACCAGGTCGGTCCCCGACGCCTCGCTGTGGCGCTTGAGGTCGAAGTCGGTCCGGCAGGCGATGCCCTCGAGCTCCCCCCAGCCGAAGGGGTACTCGTACTCGATGTCGGCGGTGGCCGTGGAGTAGTGCGCGAGCTCCGAGGCCTCGTGCTCGCGCATGCGCAGCTTCTCCTCGCGGATGCCGAGCTCGGTGTACCAGTCGAAGCGCGCCTTGCGCCAGTAGTCGTACCACTGCTGCTCCTCGGCCGGCGGCACGAAGAACTCCATCTCCGCCTGCTCGAACTCGCGGGTCCGGAACACGAAGTTGCCGGGCGTGATCTCGTTGCGGAAGCTCTTGCCGATCTGCGCGATGCCGAAGGGCGGCTTCTGGCGCGACGACTCGAGGACGTTCTTGAAGTTCAGGAAGATCCCCTGGGCCGTCTCCGGCCGCAGGTACGCCACGTTGCTGTCGCTCTGCACCGCCCCCATGTGCGTCTTGAACATGAGGTTGAACTGGCGCACCTCGGTCCAGTCGTCCGTGCCGCTGATGGGGCACTTGATCCACGTCTCGGCGATGAGCGCGCCCATGG
>JAQWJQ010000272.1 GCA_029248265.1 Planctomycetota bacterium | reverse complement strand
GCTGGATGGTTGGTCTGGACCTCGGGACCACGACGCCCTCCGAGACGAGGGTCGTTCTTGTCGAGGACAGGGACCACCTCGGCGCCGAGAAGTCGCAGCACGCCGTGTACCGGGACGAGTGGAAGCTCCTGGTCCATGGCTTCTCCGCGGACGGGAACGTGGAGCTCTTCGATCTTGAGACGGACCCGCTCGGCCTCGAGGACGTCGCGATCATGAATCCTGACGTCGTCGCTGAGCTCCGGAAGGCCCTCGATGACATGCGGGCGAGCTGGGGCGCAGACGGGGGCGAGAAGGCATGGGCCGGCGGCGCCGCTGGTATCGCCGATCACCTCGAGGCACTCGGCTACGGCGGGGACTGAGCGCCCCAGTTCAGTGCCCTCTCAGGGGAGGGCGCCCAAAGTTCAGAGTGAGGCGACCTCGGCCACAACACGGCGCGCATTCCCGCGCCAGGTGAGCTCGCGGTCGAGGATGGTCTGCTTGGCTGCGGCTCCCATCGCTGCCCGGAGGGGCTCGTCGGTGGCGAGGCGGGAGAGGGCCTGAATGAGGGCCGGGCCGTCACCGGGGGTGACGAGTAGCGCGTCATGCCCGTCCGTGAGGACCTCCCGTAGGTTTGGCTGGTCGGGGGCGACGGTGGGCAATCCAGCGGCCATGTACTCGTGGAGCTTGAGTGGCGACGCGTAGGGGTTGATCGCGGGCACGAGTCCAAGGTCGAAGGCGGGCAAGACCGCGGGGATCCTGTCGTGGGGGCGTGTCCCGGCGAAGTGAAGCCGGTCCTCGACCCCGACCTCCCGTGCTCGCGCGCGGAGGCCCTCTTCTGCGGGGCCGGTCCCGACCAGTACGAGGTGAGCGGTGGCGAGGGCCTCCGTGGCCATGCCGTCCAAGACGAGGTCAAGGCGGTGCCAGTCCCGGTAGTAGCCGACGAAGCCAAGGACCGGCCCACGGGTCGCCGCGATCCCGAGGTCTTGCCGAGCGGCTTCGCGGTCCAGGTCGGAGTAGAGATCGGGGTGAACACCGTTGGGCGTTACGAAGACCTGCTCGGGGGCGACCCCGAGCTCGACCACCATCCCCTTGAGGACCTCGGTCACGACGCAGACGCGGGTGGCCCTCTTGAAGATCCCGTTCTCGACCCGGCGGGCGAGGCGCGGGAAGGCGAGCCCGCGGGTGCGGCTCAGCTCGAGGACGAGGGGGGAATTCACCTCGAGGATGATCGGGAGCCCGAGCGCTTCAGCGGCGGAGACGCCGGCGGTGTTCCCGAAGGCGTAGCGCTCATAGATGAAGTCCGGCTGGAACTCGCGGGCGGCTCGCATCAGGCGCCGCCTTGCATGGAGGCTGTAGCCGTACTCAGCCAGCTCCTTGATGAAGCCCGGGAGGAGCCCGAAGAGCGCCCAGGGAGACCAGCGCGCAGGCGCCGCGTCCTTCTCGGGAGCGGGCTTGGCGGAGTCCTCTCCGCTCCGCTCCACGAGGGCCACCTCGCGGACCTCGTGGCCTTCGCTCTGGAAGGCCTCGATGAGTGAACGGATATGGACAGCTTGGCCGTCCTCAGCCTGGGTTCGGTGGTGGTAGAGAATCTTCACGGCATGTGCGCGCTGGACGCGGGCGACGAGCCTAGCACGGGGCCGTACGCGGGGGGGAAAAGGGCGCCGCCGCGTCCGTCGAGATGGACCGGTGTCGTGGGCGCTTGACGGTCTCGCCGTGGGGCCCCGGAGGATCTTTGTGCATATGGAGATCGCGGCCCAGCGGGTAGTCTCATTCCTCGCCCTCTGCTCCCGGTGACCCCGCCCCGCAACGCCACTCCACCCATGCCCCACCTGACACTACTTGCCTCCATGACCCTCGGCCTCGCCCTCCTCGCCGGCGCCGCGCCCGAGTCTCCCGGCGAGGTCAAGACGGGGCAGGCTCCTGTCCCGGCCGCGGACCTTCACCTTCCCGCAGGGTTCGAGGCGGAGTTGCTCTACACCGTGCCTCGTGACGAGATGGGCTCCTGGGTCTGCCTCACCCCGGACGACCGGGGCGGGCTCTTCGCCAGCGATCAGGGAGGGAAGGGCATCTACCGCATCAAGCCGGCTGCTCTGGACGGGACGGGGGAGACCACGGCCGAGAAGCTCCCGACGGACGTCTCAGGTGCCCAGGGTCTGCTCTGGGCCTTCGACTCGCTCTACGCCAACGTGAACGGCCAGGGGCTGTGGCGCATCCGGGACACGGACGGAGACGGCGAGCCCGAGGACGCCAAGCACCTCGTCAAGCTTGGCAACGGCGGCGAGCACGGACCCCACGCGGTGCTTCCGACCCGCGACGGCGAGGGCATCTACTTCATCGCGGGTAACCACACCTTGCTGCCCGAGATTCAAGGCTCGCGGGCTCCGTCCAACTGGGGTGAGGACCTCCTCCTGCCCCGACAGTGGGACGCCCGCGGGCACGCCCGTGGTCGGCTGGCGCCTGGCGGCTGGATCGCCACCTCCGGTCCGGACGGGGAGGACATCGAGGTCGTGAGCAGCGGGTACCGCAACCAGTACGACATCGCCATCAACGACGACGGGGAGATGTTCACCTACGACGCGGACATGGAGTGGGATGTCGGAATGCCGTGGTACCGGCCGACGCGCATCTGCCATGCCACGAGCGGGAGCGAGTTCGGGTGGCGCAGCGGTACGGGGAAGTGGCCCGAGCACTACGAGGACTCGCTGCCCCCGACCTACAACATCGGGCCCGGCTCGCCGACGGGGTTGCTGTTCGGCACGGGAGCCAAGTTCCCAGCGCGCTACCAAAGGGCGCTCTACGCGCTCGACTGGACCTTCGGCACCATCTACGCCTTCGAGCTCATTCCTGATGGAGCGAGCTACCGGGCCGTGCGGAGCGAGTTCGCCTGGTCGAAGCCGCTGGGCGTGACCGACGCGACCATCGGCGCCGACGGATCCATGTACTTCACGGTCGGGGGGCGCGGGGCTCAGTCGGCCCTGTACCGGATCAAGTACACGGGGGAAGAGGCCACCGCGCCGGTGAGCGGCGCGGACGTTGAAGGGGCGGAGGCTCGTGCGCTGCGGCGCTCGCTCGAGGCCTTCCATGGCGGACCGAACCCCGCCGCCCTCGCGGCGGCGTGGGATCACCTCGGCTCGCAGGACCGCTTCATCCGCTTCGCCGCGCGGGTCGCGGTCGAGAATCAAGAGGTCTCCACCTGGGTCGCGGCGGCGCTGGCCGAGGAGCGGCAGCGGGCGGCGACCACGGCGCTCCTGGCCCTCGCCCGGCAGGGCCGTGAGGGAGACACGGGGCCCCTCGTGGCGCGGGGCCTGGAGCTGTGGGACGCCGGGCTTGGTGACGCGGATCGGCTCACGCTCCTGCGCGCCTTTGCGGTCGCCATGGCGCGGCATGGGAGCCCGGATCGAGGGCTCCGCGAGGCGCTCGCAGGGCGCCTCGTGGCGGCCGCGGCGGCGGGCCCGGCGGACGGCGGAGGCGCCGCCCTCGTGGACGTGGAGGTGGCGCGCCTGCTGACCTACCTGGGTGAGCCGCGCGCCGTGACCTTTGGAATGGAGATGGTGCGGGCGCCCGGCGGGGACGAGGAGCTGCCGCTCTGGGTGGAGCTGCTGGATCGCAACGACCGTTATGGCCCGCCGATCAAGGCCATGATCACCGATCGGCCGCCGATCCGCGGGATGGAGGTCGCCTTCATCCTGCGCAACGCGGAGCAAGGCTGGACGCCGGAGCTGCGCCGGGACTACTTCGCCTTCCTGAACGAGGCCGCGGCTCACTCCGGTGGCGCGAGTTACCCGGGGTTCCTGGAGAACATGCGCGCGGACGCCGCTGGGAAGCTGACCGTCAAGGAGCGCCAGTCCCTGGCGGAGCTGCTGGGGCTGTCCTTGGTCGCGGGCCCTCCCGAGGGCGTCACCCCCCCCAAGGGGCCGGGGCGTAAGTGGACCACCGAGGAGGCGATGGCGGCGGTCGAGGGGCACCTGACGGACCGGGACTTCGCTGCTGGCGTGAACCTCTATCACGCCACCTCGTGTAGTTCCTGCCACCTGTTCGCGGGCAAGGGCGGCGCGATTGGGCCGGACCTCTCGACCGTGGGCAACAAGTTCGCACTCAAGGACCTGCTGGAGTGCGTCCTCGAGCCAAGCCTCGCGATCTCCGATCAGTACGGCTCGCAGCTCCTCATGGACCACGACGGCAACATCGCCGAGGGCATCGTGGTGGAGGAGGGCGACGAGTACGTGGTGTACCCCCAGGACCCCGGCGCGGACGCCCTCGTGTTCCATCGTGACGAGGTCAAGGTCCTCAAGGAGTCGAAGGTCTCCCAGATGCCGGAAGGCCTGGTGGACGGCCTGAACGTCGAGGAGCTGCGCGACCTGGTCGCGGTGCTCCTGTCCGGTGGCGATAAGAAGGCCAAGTACTTCAAGCAGTGAGGCGGCTCAGCGATGGGGCGTCCCGGGCAGGCCGATCCACGTCCACCCTGGTCGCGTGGGCGGTCACCGTCCTTGCGTGGGCGGGGCCCACGCTCGCGTCCGGCGGCGGATCGGAGGGGACCTCGGGCGGGGCGGGCCGGCCCAACGTGCTGCTGCTGATCTCCGACGACCAGGCGTGGTCGGACTTCGGCTTCATGGGGCACGGGGTCATCGAGACACCGCGCTTGGACGCTCTGGCCGCGGAGGGCCGGACGTTTCCGAGGGGCTACGTTCCCACGGCCCTCTGCCGTCCTAGCCTCGCCACGATCATCACCGGCCTGTACCCACACCAGCACGGGATCACGGGCAACGACCCCCCGAAGGGCGTCGCCCGTGAGGAGATGCTGGGGCTGATCGCTGCCACCCAGACCCTCCCCGATCTCCTGGGGGAGCTCGGCTACGAGAGCCTCCAGACCGGCAAGTGGTGGGAGGGGAACTGCCAGTGCGGCGGATTCACCGAGGGCATGACCCACGGGGACCCCAGGCGCGGCGGCCGGCACGGGGACGTGGGGCTGGAGATCGGACGGAAGACCCTCGGGCCGGCGCTCGACTTCATGAGCCGCTGCGCGGACTCCGAGACGCCCTTCTTCCTCTGGTACGCACCCTTCCTGCCGCATCGGCCGCACAACCCGCCGGCGAGGCTCCTGGAGCGCTACCTCGCCGAGGGCGTCCCCGAACCCATCGCCAGGTATCGCGCCATGTGCACCTGGTTCGACGAGACCTGCGGCCGGCTCCTGGACCATCTGGACGCGATCGGGGAAGGCGAGGACACGCTGGTGGTGCTGGTCACCGACAATGGCTGGATCCAGCGTCCTGACGCCCAGGGTTACGCCGCGCGGAGCAAGCGCACCTCCTACGAGGGCGGCGTCCGCACGCCCATCGTGCTGCGTCACAGGGGCGTCATCGAGCCGGAGCGCCTCGAGGTGGCGGTGAGCAGCGTGGACCTCGCGCCGACCATCCTCCGCGCCTGCGGCGCCGAGGTGCCGGACGCGCTCCCCGGGGTGGACTTGCTCGGGCAAGGCGGGCCTGCGCCGCGTCCGGTGTTCGGCGCCGCGTTCACCCATGACGTGGTCGCGGTGGGTGCCCCGGAGCGGAGCGTGCTCTCTCGCTGGGTGGTCGACGGGGGCCGAAAGCTCATCGACAACGGCGCCGGGGAGGCGGAGCTCTTCGACCTCGCCGCGGATCCCTGGGAGCAGGAGCCCATCGTGGACGCCCCGTCGCAGGCGCGGCTGCGGGCCGCCCTGGACGGCTGGTGGGACCCCACGCCGGCGCGCCCGAACTTCCTGGTGGTGGTGACGGACGATCAGCGCTTTGACCAGCTCGGCGCGGCGGGGCATCCGCACCTGAAGACCCCCGTCATGGACGGCCTCGCCGCGCGGGGCGTACGCTTCGAGAACGCCTTCGTCACCACGCCCATCTGCGCCGCCAGCCGCGCGAGCATCCTGACCGGGCGGCGCGAGGGCAGGCACGGTTACACCTTCGGGACGCCGCCCATGGGGAGCGCCCTGGCGGAGGGCTCGTTCCCCATGCGGCTGCGTGAGTCGGGGTACCGCACGGGCTTCGTGGGGAAGTGGGGCGTGCGCTTCGAAAAGGGGGTCATGGACGGCGCCTATGACCTCTTCAGGCCCATGGGGCTTCCCTACCGCAAGGAGGGCAAGGCCCACCTCACCGACCGTATCGGCGAGGCGGCGGAGTCCTTCGTGGTGGAGGGTGGCGACGAGCCCTTCTGCCTGATGGTGTCTTTCTGGGCGCCCCACGCCGAAGACAGCCACCCGGATCAGTACCTGCCGCCCATGGACCTCGCCGGGATGTACGACCATGTGGATGTCGACCTACCCCCCCTGCATGAGGCGGGCTTCGGCGCCCTCCCCGACTTTCTGCAGCGCTCCCTTGGGCGCAAGCGGTGGCATTGGCGCTTTGACGAGCGGCAGAAGCAGGTGCAGCGCACCCGGGACTACTGGTCCCTGATCTCCGGCGTGGACCGCGCCCTCGGTGGCATCCTCGAGGCGCTCGAGGAGGCGGGCGCGGCGGAGGACACGGTGGTCCTGCTGATGGGAGACAACGGGTACTTCCTCGGCGAGCGCGGTCTGGCGGGCAAGTGGCTCATCTACGAGGAATCCATCCGGGTGCCCCTGATCGTGATGGACCCGAGGGCGCCGCAGCCGCGGCGTGGCGCGGTCGAGTCCGCGACCGCGCTCAACGTCGACCTCGCGCCGACGCTCCTTGACCTCGCCGGCGTCGAGCCTCCCGCCGCCTATGAGGGCCGCAGCCTGGCGCCGCTGCTAGAGGCGTCATCGCCTGCCATGGAGCGGCCCTTCCTCGTGGAGCACCGCTTCCGACACGCGGAGATCCCGACCAGCATCGGGGTCCGCGGGTCTCGCTGGGTCTACGCCGTCTACGACGGTCAGGACCCCCCGTACGAGCAACTCTTCGACCTCGAAGCGGACCCCGTGCAGCTGGAGAATCTGGCCGGGGACCCAGAGTACGCCGAGGTCCTGCGGATCCAGCGTGAGCGCTGCGCCGACCTCCGCTCGCGTTGAGGAACCGCTCTCAACCGGCGCGCGGCACCCCCGGTGTGTTCACCGACTGAGGTCGAGCCCCGTGTGGCTTCACGTTCGCCGTACGGCGGGGTCTTCGGCGTGGCTGGGTTGGCGGAGTGCCGCGGCCTCGACACACGGCGGCAGCGGTTCGGGCGGGGCCCTTTGCGCTGGCTTGGTTCGGCCCCGGCGGCGCCTGCCGCCTGTTTCAGTGGGCGTGACCCGCGGCGCAGCTCAGCGCAGCTCGCGGACGTGCTCCAACAGGCTCGCTTCGACTGGCGAGCGGGGGGCGGCCTTGTCTGTGACCTGGGCGGCCTTGAGCGCCTGGATGACGATCCAACCGGGGTATCCCACCGCTTTTGCGTTGTCCCTGATCTCTCGCTTGATCGCTTCGCTGTGCTCGGCCGCGTAGCTTGCTGCTTGGGAGAAGTCTCCACGCTGCCGGTCGGTCGCCCAGGTTAGGAGCCTCGGCGTCCGGTCCCTGGGCAGGGCAGGCGCCCCTTCACCGTATATCAGCCTCGCGGCGGTCGCGACGAAGATCCAACGGTCGCCCGCGGGGGGGGGCATCTGCAAGCCAAGTTCAAGGAGGGTGGTCGCGCTGGTGAGCGTTCCCTCCCGATCTCCGGCGAGGACCATCCGAACGCACTCGGCTTCCTCGACGACGGGGCTTGTCAGGAGAGACCTCCAGTGTTCCTGCAGGTCCGGCTCGCTCTCGATGAGCTCCAAGATCTGGGGCTGGAGGCCAGCGACCTCGCGCACGTGCCCTTGAAGGATATGCGTGTACTGGAGGGCACTCACGGTGGTGAGGGCGGGCCCGGCCCCGAGCGCGTCGCGCTGCTTCAGGAGGGCGTCCATCTGCCATTGCCACTCCACCTGGGCCTCCTCATGGCGCCCCAAGGTGTTGAGCGTCTCTGCCAGCCCCCTGCGGGGGATGATCGCATCGTGGTGCTCGGGGCCGAGCTGTTCGGCGAGGATTGGGATCATCTCGCGGAAGAGCTCCTCGGCTTCTGCGAGGCGCCCGGCGGACTTCAAAGCCACGGCCAGCGCGACGCTCAGGGACCTCATGGCGCGGCTGCTGGGCGGCTCCCATCGCCCCAGGTCCCTGCGGACCGCCTGGTAATGCGTGAGGGCTTCCTCATGGTGGCTCGCGTGCAGCAGTGACTCGCCGAGGACCCAACGGCAGAAGATGGTGACCCGCGCCCCCTCGCCGAGGGTCTGAACGGCTGCCGGCCAAAGGAGTTCGCCCAGCTTGAGGCGCGTCCACTTGGTGTCGTGCATCCCATACACGAAGCTCCAGTTCAACGTCCGGGCGAGCTGGAGCCCCGCGGCCAGGGTGCGGTGGTCGTAGAGGCCGTGGCGGTTCCGGAGTTCGTCGAAGGTCTCGTCGATGAGGGTGAGGGCCTCGCTGTACCGGTGGCAGTGGTCGAGGTAACTCGTGAAGCTCTGGGCGAGGGCGAGGCGGTCGCTGGTGGAGGCCCCCGGCTCCTCCTTGGAGGGCGCCTTCAAGAGGGTCTCGGCACGCTTGAGGACGCCTCGGTACTCCGCCTCCACCTCCTCGATCTGCGCCGCTTGTTGAAGGGCGGCGTGGGCGTTCAGTGCTTCAAGGAGGAAGCGGGCCTCCTCGAGGGGGGTCTCTTCGCCAACGGGCTGGTCCAGGTAGGCCCTGGCGATACGCACCGCCTCGGGCCTCTGGTACGCGTGCCGCAGTGCCCGAAGGTGGGCCAGGCGGCTGCGGATGAGCAGGCTCGAGGAGCCGGGATCGCCGAGCTCCACGGCCTCCTCGGCGCGCGCGACGCTGTCCTTTAAGATCCCGACCGCCGCCAGAACGTGTCCAAACTTCATGGCGAACTCCCCGGCGGACAGGGCCTGCCTTGAAGAGCGGAACGCGGTCTCTGCGCGGGCAGATTCCGCCATCAACTCCACCAGCCGAAGCGTCTCCTCTCGGTCGGTGCCGCCGCCGGGCGTGAGGAGCCTCAGCGCCTCTTCGGCGGTGTTCAGGGTTTGGTCCAGGGCGAGCTTGCTCTGGCGGAGGGCCTCGTCGCTCACGGCGATCTCCGCCTTGCGGTCCCTCTCGGCGAGCCAGTACGCGTTGGTCACGCCGCTGAGGAGGATGAGCGCCGAGAGCGCGGTGGAGAAGACGGGGTGGCGTCTCACGAGCTTGATGGACCGCTGGACAGCGCTGGCCGGTCGTGCCTCAATGGTCCGGTGGGCCAGGTAGTGCTTGAGGTCGTCCCCCATGGCCGCCGCCCCGGCGTACCTCCTGGCTGGGTCCTTCTCGAGGGCGTGGAGGCAGATGGTCTCCAGATCCCGTGGAAGGTCAGGGAGGAGCTTCCTCAGTTCGACGGGCTGCTGGTGGAGGATGTTGTCGTTGACACTCTGCGTGGATGAGCCCTCAAAAGGGCGCCGGCCAACGAGCAGCTCGTACATGGTCACGCCAAAGCTGAAGACGTCCGAGCGTACATCGAGATCGTCCGACTCACGGACTTGCTCTGGCGACCGATAGAAGGGCGTGCCCGCGCCGCTGCGGGTCGTCTGCTGGTCGTCCTTCTGGCCGACGCGCGCGAGACCAAGATCGCCGAGAACGAGCTCGCCAGAGGGGCGCATGAGGATGTTCGCAGGCTTGAGGTCACGGTGGATGATGCCGCGCTCGTGGAGCTGGCTGAGCCCTTCGCAGACCTGGAGGAGGAGGCGCGCTGCGGTGCGGAATGGGAGCCTCGGAAGGGCCGTGCGTTGCTCCGTCAGCAGGTCAGCGAGCGTCTTGCCGTCTTGGATGTACTCTGCCACCAGGAAGTGCAGCCCGCGATCGAAGCCGACGTCGAGGACCGAGAGGACCGAGGGATGAGAGATGCTGCCTGCCACCTGAGCCTCTCGCTTGAAGCGCAGGGTCTGCGTCTCGGACATGCCGAGCGGTGGCGCGAGGATCTTGAGCGCGACCCGGCGGTCGAGGCTCTCGTCGCTGGCGAGCCAGACCGTACTGGTGCCGCCGCGACCGACCAGCTCCAG
The DNA here is from genome assembly GCA_029248265.1 of Planctomycetota bacterium. Lineage (GTDB taxonomy): Bacteria > Planctomycetota > UBA1135 > UBA1135 > Saltatorellus. Next base: position 1,029 of record JAQWJQ010000272.1, on the reverse strand, counting down.
GAGCTTGTAGCGACCAAGCCAGTCACCGGCCGCGGCGGGCGCGCCGATGGAGTCCCGGTGCCGGCGGAGCCGGTGTACATCCTTAAGCATCTCTTCCAGCGCGACGCGCGCCGCAGGGTCGAGCCGTGAGCGCTCGGCCTCCACCCGGAGCTCTCCGGTCTCTTTCTCCTGGCTCAGGATGGCGCCGAGGGCGCGTGCGGCGCGCTTGACGGCGCCTTCCGCGGGCCCGGCGTCAGGATCGGACGGGGATTCCGGGGTGGGGTCCGAGGAAGCGCTGGTCACGGATTTGCCTCCCCGCGGAGCCGCTCCAGCTGGCGTTCAAACGACTGGCGCGCCCGGCGCAGCCGCTGTCGGAGCGCCTCCAAGCTGACGCTGAGCTCCTCCGCGAGCTGTGCGCGGGGCGCTTCGTCGACCACGGCCCGGATCAGCCGCCGGTCTTCAGGGGAGAGCAGGTTGATCGCGGTGGCGATGAGCGCCTCCGCTTCCGAGTGGAGGAGCTCGGAGAGGGGAGAGGCCGAGTCGTCGAGGTAGTTTGGTGTGGCGAGCATCTCGTCCGCGGTCCCTGGGGCTTCCGAGGGTCGTGGAGTCTGGCTCTTGACTCGGTCGAGTCGCTTCCAGCGCAGGCGCTGGTGCACCAGGGAGAGGAACTCCGCCTTGGAGGAGAAGTATAAGCCGTCGAGGCTGGGTAGTAGATCGGCGACCACGGACTGCATGAGGTCCGTGCGGTCCGGGTCGCGCAGCGCGGCCCCCGTGGCTGGCGTCTGTCCATGCGCCGGTCCGAGCAGGAGTTCGTTGAAGTGGGACAGGAACTCGCCGAGCACCTCGCGATTGGTCTTGCTGACTTCGAACGCGAGACGCAGGAGCGCGTCAGTGGCCTCCATCCCGTCGCTGCGCAGTGCGTCGAAGGAGGCGGCCTGCTCTGGGGTGCCGAGGGCTGCCGCGGACTCCGGTCCGAGCTCCTTCAGGGCGTGGGCGCGGAGCTTCTCTGGCGACGTCATGTTGGGGGCGATCTACGGTCCGGGGGCAGGG
>JAQWJQ010000255.1 GCA_029248265.1 Planctomycetota bacterium | reverse complement strand
AGAGGATCAGACTCCCTGCCAGGATCGCGAGAACGATGGACTGGTCGTCGAAATTAGGCATGACGTGACCTCGGAGGCCCCCGCCGTCCTCCGGGTGCGCAGTTGGGTGGAGATGACCCCGTCCGCCCCGTGCGGGCCGGCTGGGCCAGGTCAGAGGGGGCGCACCGTGCCTGCGAACCCTCCACTACTATCTTAGCGGGCTTCATCGATCGACGCCCGTGGGCTATAAGGGAAGCCCGCTGGGGCGTCCCCGGTGCCCCCTCGCCCCCGTTTTTTCGTGGCCTATTCTCCGATCGACCCCCAGGCGCTCGCGCGCCGAACCGGCTCCTGGCTCAGCAGCGAAGGGCCCGAGTCCGACGTGGTGGTCTCGAGTCGCGTTCGCCTCGCCCGGAACCTACAGGGCGCCCCGTTCATGTCCCGGATCTCCGGGGAACAGGCGGAGGAGCTCAGCCAGACCCTCCGCGCTGCACTCCTTGACGCGAGCATTGACGGTGAGACGCGGTGGGTGACCATGACCGAGGCGCCCGCGGTGCTGCGGCTCCTGCTCCTCGAGCGAAACCTCATCAGCCGCGACCTCCTGCCGCGGGATGAGCACTCGTCAGCCCCCGGGCGGGCGATGGCGTTCGGTGAGTCCGAGACGGTCTCGGTCATGGTCAATGAAGAGGACCACGTCCGACTTCAGGCCATGGCGGCCGGCCTCGACCTTGACCTCGCCTGGGAGCGCGCAGAGACGCTCGACCGCTTCCTCGAGGAGCGCGTGCCCTACGCGACCTCGGAGCGGCTGGGGTACCTGACCGGGTGCCCGACGAACGTGGGGACGGGGCTCCGCGCGTCCGTCATGCTGCATCTCCCGGCGCTCGGCATGGTCCGAGCAGAGCTCGACAAGGTCTTCGCGTCCGCCCAGCGGACCGGCCTGGCCGTACGCGGCATGCACGGAGAGGGGAGCCGCGCGGCGGGGGATCTCTACCAGATCAGCAACCAGGTCACCCTCGGCCGGAGTGAGGCCGAGCTCATCGACGACCTGCGGGCGCTCGTTCCGGAGATTGTCCGCTTCGAGCGGCGCATGCGTGAGGCGCTCGTGAGCGAGATGCGCCAGCCGCTCGTGGACCGCATCGCGCAGTCGTTCGGCACGCTCCGGACCTCGAGGGCGATGCCCACTGAGGCCGCGTTGGCGCACCTCTCCTCGGTACGGCTTGGCCTGCACACGGGCATCTTCGGGGGGGCCCGCATGGAGACCCTCAATGAGCTCGCGCTCCATGTTCAGCGTGGACACATCCAGGTCCTCGCGGCGCCCGGCGGTGAGGAGAACCTGCTGGACACCTCTGAACGCGACAAGCTGCGCGCGAGCTATCTGCGTCAACGCCTCGCCGGCGTCAAGCCGTCCGGAGACGACGGCGCGCCCGCGGAATAGAGGCCGTGCCTGTGACGCCGGGGGCCTCAGTCTGCGAGAGCGTCGAAGCCAGGGCGCCCGGGCGGGGGCTGAAACTCCGCGACCTCACCGAAGCACATCCGCAGGGTCCCGTCGCTCTCGATGACGGCGACCGAGCCGGGCTGCATCTGGAGGTCGACCTTCGGGGTGAAGCACCAGCGGGGCTGGGTCGCGGTCATGCTGACGAGGATCTTGCAGCGGCCTTGGCCCAGAACGCGGTACTCGACCTCGTTCGACCTCTCGGCGACGATCGCGCCAGAGTGGTTGAGGTCTTCCCTTGAGAAGCCGCGCCACTGGTCCGGCGAGAACGCAGCCCGCTCGGGCGCTGGCTCGGAGGCGGGCCTGGTCTTGACCCCTGGAACGCCTGGCTGGGTGGACCCGGCCGCGGGCGAGGGGACCGCGCTCGGCGCGGCCTCGGCGCCTGGGAGTTTCCCCGGCGGGGACCACCAGAACCCCTCGAACTCAACGGTGGGAGCGTTGGTGGTGACCGGCTCCTGAGCGTACGTGACCGGCTCCTCCATGGCAGAGGCCAGGGGGTGAGGCCACGTCGTCACTCCAGGCCCATGGAGGCCCTCCTTGATGTGGGCGCTCTGGTGGGGAAGGAGCAGGCTCTCCGGGACTTCACCGGCGGCGAGGCGGTTGCCGGCGGGCTGCCCCGGCCGGGCGCGGGTGCTCCAGGGCCAGCTGAACTGGTCCACCTCTGTCTCCCAGGTGCCGCTGGACCCCGCCGCCGCCACCGGTGAGTTCATGAAGCGTGGGCGATCGAGGCGCACGCTCGAGCCGGGGTAGAGGTGCATGGGCGGGAGGGTGAATCGATTGTGGCCTTCCCACTGAAGGGACAGGGGGGCGCCCGCCTGGAGTCGGAGCTCGCAGGGGCCGCCGGCGACGCCGCGCACGTGGAAGGCGCTCCGTCCGAACGTCCCCGTCCACTCCGAGGGCAGGAACAGCTCGTGTCGGCCTTCGCGGCACTCGAAGTCAGCCCAGGCGAGCTCATGGAACTTCACGCCGATCGAGGCTCCGTGGTGGTCCCACTCGATCGAGGACGGGCCAAAGACATGGACGCTGCACGTGCCCGGCCAGGAGATCCGGGCCTCACTCCCGAAGGGCACCTCGAGCTGGGACCGTCCGGTGGTGTCCTCCCGCTCGCCCTTCCTGAGGGTGCGGTGGGGGGCGCCGCTGCCGATGAGGGTGGCGCGGCCGTCGGCCACCTCCACCCGGGCGGTCTGGAGTCGGGTCGCCTCGGACGTGACCTGAGCGCTGCGCGCGCCCAGCGTTGCCGTCAGCGCGGCCGCGACTGCGAGGACGCGAAGGGTGGAGTGGAGCATGGGGGCAGGGCGTTGGAGATCCGATGGCAGCGGGGCCACGTGCCGTGCAGCGATGCACACCGACGCCGCCCCTTCAGAGGCGGAGGAGGGACCCGGGCAGGGCCGTTATCGTCGGGTTGCTCGGGCGGAGTTGAGGCGGACCCCCTCCGCCGACCGATCAGGGCGTCGGGTGGCCCGGACTGGGATCCTGGCCACCCAGCGCCGGCTCAGGCGGTCCTTCGGAGGACCGTCTGGTCCCGGGCGATCCAGTTGATCGCGCTGGCCGCGCTCTCGGCGGTCATGTCCGGATCGACCTGGAACGTGGCGTCCTTCAGGCCGGTTCCTGTCCGTACCCCAGCGGTGCTGCAGCCAGCACGCCAGCCGGCCACGAGGCCAGGGGTGCTGTCGCCGACGACCCACGAGAGGGAGAGAGAGATCCCCTCGGCCTGGGCGGCGTGGTGCATGGCCCCCGTACCGGGGAGGTAGTAGACGGAGTCTCGGTCCTGGCCACGGACCCCCTCAGGGTGGTTCGTGCAGGTGTAGTCACGCTTGACGGGGATGCCCTCGGACTTCAGTCGTGAGACGAGGCCGCTGCGGAACTTGTCCCACTGGGCCTGGGTCTGCTTACCGAAGGCGACCGAGTCCACGTTCCCGATCAGGTAGAGGTGCCAACCGGCCTGAGTCGCGCGGAACAAGGAGTCGAGGACGCCTTCATAGAAGGCGGCGGTGCCGATGGACTTGAACTTCCCTGCCGGGCCGGGTTCCACGAGCGCGCCAAGCACGTTGAGGAAGATGCCGCGGGGAGGGGGGCCCCATTTGCCGACGGGGGAACGCTGGGGGAGGTTGGGCTGAGCTGACATTCGAAACGAGGACTGGGGATCCTGGGGATGGAGAAAGGGGAGGCAGCGCCGCGCGCTCCCTCGCCAAGAAGATGTTTCGGAAGATCGAGCCTCGAATTGAGGCGAAAAAAACACCCGATCGAGATCTGCGCGGATCGAACCCGATCGGTCCGGCGGCCTTCTCCGGCTTTCATCCACGTTGGGGAGCTTCGATTCGCGCTTATTGCGTGCTCCGGCGCGCTTGGGCTGCTTTCCCAAGGAGAGTCGAGGCGAGGGAAGACCCCAGACCGGATCAGGTCTGCGCCCACGGGGCGTCGAAGATTCCAGAGCCCGCACCATTCCATGTCCCTCCGCATCGCCTTCGTCCTCAACCCCCTGACGCTTCGTCGTACAGGTGGAGAGCACGCCCCCTTCCTCGCGAGGGAGCTGTTGGGCAAGGGGCACGCCGTCCGCGTTTTCGGAGACGTCGCTGGGGATATCCCGCAGTCTGGCCTCAAGGAGGAACCGGGGGAGAGCATGGCGCCGCTCGAGCGGCACGGCCTGCGGGGCTTCGAGCCAGACGTGATCATCGCCTATGACGGGCACTCGCCCGCGGCCTGGTTCGCCGCTCGGGCTGCGCGTGAACTGCGGGTCCCACTGGTCCTCGTTGAGGCGGGCTTCCCTCCCCATGGAAAGCCCGTTGAGCGGTTCTTCCGGAGCATCGGCCGCGCCCTCTGGGGTGGTCTCGTGCGCCGCACGGTGTCCCGCGTGGTCGCCCTGGACCAGGCCGCCGCCCGGCAGGCCAAGGAGCGTGGCTTCCGCGCGGATCTGGTCTTGGTTCAACCCTCGGGCGTTGACGGTGGGGTCTTCCGGCCGGGGCTCGCCAGCGACGTCCTCACCCGGAACGGGGTCCGGGGGAGGGTCCTGCTGCACATGGGGCGCGTGGAACCAGGGCGCGGTATCGAGGTCCTGATCCACGCCTTCGCGCGGACCCTCGGGCGGCTCGATGATTGGAGCCTCGTGTTCTGCGGCAACGGTTCGTTCCGACCCGGCGCGCGGGCGGTGGCGGAGCGGCTGGGCATCGGCGCCCACGTCCATTGGACCGCGATCAACCTCGACGCGGAGCTCCCGGGGCTCCTGGCCTCCTCGACCGCGCTGCTCGTGCCCGTCTTGGATGATGACGTGGCGTCGCTCAAGATCCGGCGGGCCATGGCCTGTGGGGTCCCCGTGCTGGCATCTGACGTGGCGCGACTCTCGGGGCTCGTGGAGGAGGACGTGACCGGGCTGGTCGTGGAGGCCGGCGACCTCGAGGCTTGGCAGGTCGCGATCTCGCGGCTCGCAGCCGACCCGTCGCGCCGACTGCGATGGGGGGAGAGCGCCCTCCGCCACGCGGAGGGACACCTGGTCTGGCCGAAGGTCGCGAGTCGTTTCGAGGAGCTGCTCGAGGAACTCGTCGCCGCCACCGTGGGCGCCGGTCCGCGGGCAGCGGACAGGGAGGCTGGAACTCCTGGCGACTCGCCGGACGCTGGCGCTCAAGAGCTCGTGTTCGACCCCGCGGCGCGCGGCGCCGGAGCCCTCAACGGCAGCGTCCTCGCCAGCCGTTCAGAGAGCGCCTGAGGCGCACCTTGATGTGAACAAGATCAGCCCCGCGCTGCAGGTTGCGGCGCGGGGCTGAGCTGTTCATGAGGGCGGGCCTCACTCGGTGGCGCGTCGAAGCTCTTCCTTCAGGAACGCCATGTCCTTCGAGTACTGACCGACGGCATCGCGTGCGTCGTCGGCGATCTCGTCGAAGGTGCAGCCCACCTTGACACCGTCCTCACGCTCCTCGAGGAAGGTGACCGAGACCGTGGCTTCCACGAAGCCGGACTTCAGGAGGGGCAGCCTGAACTTTGTTGAGAGCTTGGTTCCAACCGCGAGCATCTGCCCCAGGTCGAAGGCCGTGAGCCCGGTGTCGCCGCCGTCCCAGACGAAGCGAAGCCCGTCCGCGTCGAGCCCGGACATGCGCCCGAGTCCGGCCCAGTTACTCCCGAACGCGTGGTTGTGCACCGGGTTCGTCGCCTTGGCCTGCTCCACGAAGTGGCGCAGGCGTTCCTGGTCGACCAATCGGAAGATCACGGAGGAGGGGTCAATGTCCTCCGGGGAGGCTGTGGAGTCGCTCGCGGTCGCTCCTCCGGCGAGGAGAGCCTCGACCGCCTCGGCGTCGCTGGACGCCACGCTGATGACCCGGTCCAGCCCGACCTTCTGGATGATGTCCTTGCAGAAGGGAGACGGGCTGGAGATCGCGAGCCCACCGCCGTTCTTCGTCAGCGCCTTCGATGCCTTGATGATCGCGCCCAGCGCGGTGGAGTTGATGAACTTCACCCAGCGGAGGTTCAGCACCACATGGGTGATGCCAGCCGTCTGAATCGCGGCAACCTCTTTCTCTAGAGCCGCGCAGTAGAAGGTGTCAAATTCCCCACGGAGGTGGAGTGTGACGTGCTGTTCGCCGTGCTCTGCAGTGATGTGCATGTGGGCAGGTTGGCTTGGGGAAACGGACCCGTCCGAGGGATGGCAGGCCTGTGGGCGGTGGCGTACCTGGAGGCCCAGGTGAGCGGCAGGAGTGTCCGCTGGGATTCCTGCCGGCGCAAGTGATTCCAGTGGTTGGCAAGCTAAGATCGGACCATGTCGTTCTGGAACAAGCGGCCGGCGCGCCCCGTCCGCGACGTCGCGGCGGGATCGCCTGACCCCGGGGGAGCGCCGGCGGGAGCTGAGGCGGCGCTGGACTCCTCCAGGATCCTCAGCGGGGACACCAGGGAGGACACGCGCTCACTGAGCGTCCTCCTGGACACTATCGCTCGGGTCTCGGCGTCGCGGGACCTCGAGACACTGCTCGACTACGTTGTGGATAGCTCGGTGCAAGCCACCGGCGCGGAACGCGGCTTCCTGGTACTGATTGACAAGGGCACCGGCAAGCAGGTGGTCCGCGTGGCCCGAGCGCGTGACCTGGAAGGTGACGCGCGCCCGCTGGCTCGAGAGTCGCTGTACTCCACCTCGGTCGTGAAGCGGGTCGTTGAGGAGCAGCACCCCATCCGGACCAGCGTTCAAAAGGATTCCGAGGAGCTTGACCTCGGCAACTCGGTCTACGACCTCAAGCTCCGAGCGGTGATGTGTGTCCCGCTCTCGACCCGCGGTGGCGACGGGGCACCCTCGGGCGCCTCAGCGGGGGGAGCGCTTCCAGAGGGGGCCCTCTACGTGGACTCCCGGGCCGCCACCCGTGACTTCAAGGCCGAAGACCTGGCCCTGTTCCACGCCCTCGCCCAGCACATCGCGATCGCCCTCGAGAACGCACAGCTCAACCTGCACTCGATCGAGCGGGCCCGCCTCGAGCGGTCCCTGGAGATCGCTGCAGAGATCCAGTCCGGGCTGATGCCGAAGGCACCGCCCGTGCAGGAAGGGTACGACCTCTTCGGTTGGTACCGGAGCGCCGAGCACGCCTCGGGAGACTTCTACGACTTCGTCAAGACGCGCGAGAAGGGGATCGCGGCGGTCATGGGCGACGTGACCGGACACGGGGTCGGCCCCGCGCTCATCACGGCGACTGCCCAGGCGAGCCTGCGCAGCTACGCGCGCGTGCTCGGTGACCCGGGCGCGGTGGTCACGATGTTGAACAGCGATCTCTCTGAGCGCATGGACGACGGGATGTTCCTGACCCTCTTCGTCGCGGCGCTCGGCGCCAACGGCGTGCTCCAGGTGCTGAACGCGGGCCACACCCCGCCGCTGGTCTGGAGGGCGGCCTCTCAGTCGATCGAGACGATCCGTGCGGACGGCCCCGCGGTGGGATTGATGGATGATCTCGAGTACGAGGTCGGCCCGCCCCTCAAGCTGGAGGAGGGGGACATCCTGCTGGCATTCACGGACGGCCTGGTCGAGGCGCGGCACCCGGACGTACCCGACCGGCTCTTTGATGAGCACGGCGTGCGCGCGGTCCTCTCTGACCAGGGATTCAAGGCCGCGAGCGCTCGCGAGACGGTGGAGGCGGTGGCCGCTGCCGCGCTCGAGTTCTCCGGCAACGCCAGGGAAGACGACATCACGGTCCTCGCCATCCGCAAGGTCTGAGCACGGGAGGCGCGCAGGGATGGACGGCGCTCGCGGCACAAAGCCAATGCCTCAGCTCCCTTCCCCGGGGGTGGACCTTGGGGGAGACCTCCTCGCCCGTATCGGGGCCTTCGCCACGCAGCTGGCGGCGGCAAGGGAGCGAGAGGAGGTCGGGCGGCGGCGGACGTTACGCGGGGACGGGCAAGAGTTCGTGGGGTACCGCCCATACCGGCCGGGCGAGGACCTCCGGCGCTTCGACTGGGAGCTGCTCGCGCGCCTCGACCGGCCCTACGTGCGGGTGCACCGCTCCGAGGCGCGGGAGGATTGGTGGGTGGCCGTCGACGCCAGCGCGTCCATGGGCGTCGGACGACCGGGCAAGCTCCAGTCCGTAGCAGAGGCCGCCGCCGCGAGCATCGCCGTCGGGCTCCGCCTCGGAGCGAAGATCACTCTGGTCTGCAGCGGCGGCGAGTCGGCGCGACGACCTGTGCACCTCACGCGGACCGCGGAGCTGGGCCGTGGGCTCGCGAGCCTGGAGTCCTTGAGGGCCACGGGGCGAGGCGGCCTGGAGGATCTCGTCGCGAACCGCGCGCTCCGCGCGGGGGCTCGGGGCTGCGGTCGGCTGCTGCTCTTTGGTGACCTCCTCGATGTGGACCCCGCGGACGTGCTGCGGCTCCTCGGAGGTCGCCGCCGGCTTCACCTCGGTCAGGTCCTTGCGCCCGAAGAGTGGGACCCCGCCGCCGTCGGAGACGGGGATAACGCGAGCGCCGGAGCGAGCGCCTTCGTGGACCCCGAGTCCGGGTTACGGCGACGGGCGGGGCAGGACCTGGTGCGGGGCCTCGACGGGTACGAGCGGTCGCTCGAGGCGTTCGTCGGGCGCTGGTCGGAGCTCGCGGCGGCCCACGGGATGAGCCACCGGGTGTGGTCCTCCGCAGACGCCTTCGAGCGCTTCTTGCCGGACCTGCTTCGGTGATGGCTATGGGGCTCATGGGATGGGGGCTGTTGAGCCCGATGGCGTTGGTGGCGCTCGGGCTCCCCTTGGGCCTCATCCTGCTCTCTGCTCGGCGCCAGCGGCCGCAGCCGGTGGCCCTCGGGACCGCCCGGTTCTTTGACGAGCAGGGTGATGCGGCGACCTCGAGGAGGCGTTGGCGCGTCTCGGGTGCGCGTTGGTGGGCCGCGGCGGCGATGACGCTCGGCGTCCTCGCGGCGGGCCGTCCCCAGCCGGAGGAAGAAGACGGAGCCGTCTATCTCCTGACGGCACACGTCGACCGTAGCCCCTCGATGTTTCTCCCTGCGGACCCCACAGAGCCGGGCGGTGAACTTCGGATCGATCAAGCGTTGCGGCTCACCTCGAGCTGGCTCACCTCGTTGGATCCCTCGACTGAGCGTGCGGCGGTCCGCTGGCGGGCGGTGGAGCCTGGCGGCGTGGACGTGGTGCTGGACGCGGGTGAGGAGCCGCCGAGGGCGCTGCGCCAGGTACCTCGGCGGCGCGCGGTGCCGCCGCGCTGGGGGCGCCTTACCGCGCCGGGCGCCATCTTCGTGACGGACCAGTCGCCGCCCTCCGTGTCGAGAGAGGTCGGGGTCTTCGCGTCGGGTGGTGCGGCGGTCCCTGGTCCCGTCGCGATAGGGTCAGGCGGCCTCCTCGATTGGGGAGGGCGAGACGGCGCGCCGCTCGTGGAGCGCGCCGCTGAGACGCCGATACGGGTCTTCATCTCACCGGACCTCCCGGCACCGCTCATCGGACTCGCCGACCTCTGGGCCGCAGAGCGAGGCTTCCCTGTTGGCGGGAGCGACGAGGGCGCTGCGCTCAGCGTGCGGACGGCGGACCCGCGAGGTGACACCGAGGCGGGGCCAGGCTCCACGGCTGGCCGCGACGGGTGGACCGCGGCCTTCCGAGCGGTCGTCACTCGGCGTGCGCGCGGCGAAGGGGGCTGGCGTCCCTGGCTCTCGGCGCCGGATGGGCCGGCGCTCGTCTGGGCAAGGAGCGGCGAGATCGAGGTCGCCTTCCGAGAGGTCACGCCCGCCGCGTCGACGGCAGAGGCCTTCGCCCTCTCCTGGGCGCGGCTCTTCGACTCGCACCTCCAGCCGCCGCCGGAGGTGGTCGCCCTCGACGAGCGGCGTGGGGCCGGCGCGCCCGCTTCCAGGGGGCCGCAGCTGGCGAGCGCGATGGACCCCGAGGTGCTCTCGAGGCGAGCAGGGCGAGCGGCGAGAGGGCGCAGGGTCGAGCTGGTGCTCCTCGTCGGGGCCGGCGCCGCGGGCTTACTGGCCTTCGCCTTGAGGCTGCGCGGCTCCCCTTGAGTTCGACGCGTGGCGGTGCCAGCGGAGCGCCAGCAGTCCGACGCCCATGGCAAACCAGAGGGTGCAGAGGCGCGTCACCAGGGTCACGGAGAGCGCGGTCCCGCGGACCGCGCCGCTGGCGAGGCCCGCAGCCCGATAGCCGGACTCGAGGAGTCCGGTGAGCAGCCCCTCGGTGACGCCGAGCCCGCCGGGGGCGATCACCACCACGGCGCCTGCCACCGCGGACAGGGCGAAGGCGTAGGTGACATCTGCGAGGGCGAGGCCCTCCACGTACCCGCTCCCCGGGGGGAGGACAGAGCGGGCGAGGAGCCAGCAGGCCACGCACTCGAGGAACCAACCGGCGGTGGCCAGCAGGGTCGCGAGCGGGAGCTCCTTCGGGGAGAGCAGTGTCCGTGAGGCCTCGAGGCTCTCCTCGAGCTTCCCGGCGAGGGACCCGACCACAGGGAGCGTGGCGACCATCAGGGCCAGCCGCCGCGCGGCGCGCCTGGAGCTGACGAGCACCAGCAGGGCGCCGGTGAGGGCCAGGGCCGCTCCGCTGATCCAGGCGTGGTCCGCCGCTGTGGACGTGAGCGCGATGAGGACGAGGAACCCGAGGAGGTCGGTGAGGCGCTCGGCGAGGACGATGGGGGCGCTGCGAGCGATGGGGGTGCCATCCTCCGCGCGGAGGAGCCACGACTTCATGGCCTCGCCCACCTTGCCGGGGGAGACGGTCAACGACAGGCCAGCCAGGTAGATCCGCAGGGACGTCCACCCGCGAACCTCGCTCCCGGTGAGCGAGAGGTAGCGCTGCCAGCGGGGAAAGCGGACCAGGTAGTTCAGCAGTGAGAGCCCGCAGGCTGTGACGGGGGCCCACCACGGGATCGCCCGCAAGGCCGCCCCGAGTCCGTCCAGGTCAGCCCAGAGCGCGAGCCCGGCGTAGACCAGGAGGCCTAGCACCACCGCGAGGAGCAGGCGCCGTCCCAGCTCAGGGGATCGGGCGCGCTGCGGTCCACCCTTGGAGGGCGCCATCACGTGGCATGGCCCGGGTCAGGGTGGGGGTCGACGCGCTTGCCCTTGAGGAAGAGGATCAGCGCGAGGGTCACCGCGCCCATCGCCAGGGAGATGGCGGGGTGCACGCCGAGGAACGTCACCGGAAAGTAGCCGACCCCGAGGGCCACGAGCATCGTGACGATGGCGTAGGGCGCCTGGGTGCGAACGTGGTCGATGTGGTCGGACGCGCACGCGATGGAGGACATCACCGTCGTGTCCGAGATCGGCGAGCAGTGGTCCCCGAAGATCGCCCCCTCGAGCACCGCCCCGATGCAGATCACCATCAGGCTCAGGCCGAAGGCCTTCGGGTCAACCTCCGCCGGGACGCTGGCGTACCCGATGTCGTAGCTGAGCCCGACGACCAGCGGTAGCAGGATGGTCATCGTGCTCCAGGAGCTTCCTGTGGAGAAGGCGATCACGCCCGCCAGGAGGAACAGGATGATCGGCAGGACCATGTAGGGGATGGCCTCGGAGATCGTGGCCGAGAGGTAGGCCGCGGTGCCCAGGTCTGAGCAGGTCCTTCCGACCATCCACGCGAGGTAGAGGATCACGACGGCGATGAACATGGCCTTGATGCTGTTCGCGGCCGCTCGAAGGATCTCCAGCCCGGCGAGCCCCCGCGTGAGGGCGATAGCGCTGGCGGAGACGAAGCCGACGATCGCGCCCATCATCAGGGGCTGGTTGCCGCTCCCTGCATAGAGGATCCCCGTGGCAGCCTCGAGCCAGCCACCTCGGAAGCCCTCGGCCATGGCGATGAACGGGAACCCGCCGACCCTCTCGATCAGCCCGATGTCGAGCGCGCCGACCCAGATGATCATGCCGAGCACTGTGAGGAGAAACAGGCCGAGGGGGACGAGGGCGGTGGACGCTCTGGGCTCGGTGCCCTCGGCGGCCTCAAGGTCCGTCGCGGACTCGCCGACGAGGGGCGTCGCGCCCTCGCGCAGGACGTGCCCCGCGCGCGCGCGCCGCTCCGCCGACAGCATGGGGCCGAAGTCCCGACCGGAGAAGACGTTGATCCCGACGAAGATCAGCGTGAACCAGCAGTAGAAGCGAAAGGGCAGGGTCTGAAGGAAGACGGCGTATCCGTCCGAGGCCGCGAGGCCAGCGTCCGGGAGCTGCGCGCTGAAGGTGCTCACCTCGAAGGCGATCCACGTGGAGAGGATGGACACACCCGCCACGGGCGCCGCGGTGCTGTCGACGATGTACGCCAGCTTCTCTCGCGCCACCTTGAAGCGGTCCGACAGGGGGCGCATGGTCGAGCCCACGAGGATCGTGTTCGCGTAGTCGTCGAAGAAGATCGCGAGCCCCATGAACCACGTCGCGATCTGGGTCTTCCGCGCGTCGCGGGCGAGCCCCGCGATCTGGTTCATGACGCCGCGGATTCCCCCCGCGCGCGTGATCACTCCCACCATGGCGAGCATGAAGACCACGAACAGGATGATCTCCGTCCTCGCGCGGTCCTGGAGCTCGCCGCGTAGGTAGACGTTGAAGGTGTCGAGCAGGGCGCCGCCTGTGGAGGCCGCGAGCCCCGCGCCCTCGCCGCTCCGCACGAGGAAGGCCCCGGCGAGGACGCCCATGAGCAGCGCGATCACCGGGCGGCGGAAGAGGACAGCCAGGAAGATGGCGACCAGGGGCGGCAGCAGGGAACGCTGGGTGATCTCAAGGCGCGGGCCAACCCGCTCTGCCAGGGGCTCGCCTTCGATGTCGACGCTCAGGGAACCGCGCCCCTCGGTGATGCTGAACTTGAAGTTCACCCCGCTGGGGTCCGGCTTCTTCATGGCCGGGATCTCGATGTCGAGCCCCTCCTCCGCGACGACCGAGCGGAGCTGCCGCACCAGCGAGCTCCCCGAGGTGCGGTGCCAGTTGAGGTCGAAGGGCTCGTCGTCCCGCAGGACCTCGCTGAGCACGCGGGAGCCCCCGATGCGTAGCTCCCTGCGCGCCCCGCCGTCCTCTCCAGGGGCGTCCACCACGGCCGCGCTCTCCAGGACGTCCTGCCAGAGGGCGCGGGGCTGGCCGTCGGGGCCCTTGACCTCCAGCATGAGGAAGTCCCCCGCCTGCTTGGCGCCCAGCAGCGTGGGGCTGGCCCCGTTGGCGGTGAAGAGGAAGGCCGCGAGGGCGGCGAAGACGAGGAGGGATGCGGCCCGGATCATGCCCGCATCCTAGAGAGCGCTGGTGGGCGGGGCCAACGGACACCCGGTCGGCTCTCGGATCCGTCCCGAGGAGTTCGCCCGCGGCTCTGGTATGGTTCGCCCTGGAAGCCGCCTACATGCACCCCATGCTCCACCTCAATCGCCTCTCCTTGGCGCTGGCCCTCGCGGTCACGGTCCTCCTCCAAGCCACCGCAGCGGCCCAGGGGCCGGATCAGGGGTCTCCGTTTGTGGATGCTCCGCTCCCCTTCGAGCAGCTGAAGGCGGCGCCTGACACCTCCTTTGACATCCTCGTGGCCTCGCTCGGGGTGTTCTTGCTGGTCCCCCTCACGGCGGCGGCCTTCATGGCCCTCGCCAGGCTCCGGAACATGGAGGAGTCTCTGCGCGGGGAGCTGAAGGAGCTGCGGGAGGTCGTCGCCGCCTCCGCCGCGCCCGACGGGAGCGGGGACGGCGCGGCGCTGGCGGAGACGGTCCAGTCGCTGACCAGCGCGTTGGACGCCAAGGAGGACGCGCGGTCGTCGAGGGACGCAGAGCGGATCGTCACGGCGCTCGCGGGTATGGAAGCCGCCCAGGCCGCGAGCGCGAAGGCGCTGGCCGACCGGCTGCAGGAGGCCCTCGCCGCCATGGGGGCCGGCGTCGCCGGACGCGGTGGCTCTCGCGGAGAACTCCTCAGCCCCCCCGAAGCCGCGCGTGCGTTCCTCGAGGAGCTCGGCTACTCGGACGTCACGATCGTGACCCCCTCCGAGGCGATCACTCCGGAGCTCCTCGCCGAGGGCGCGCTGGTCGTGGAGGCGCGCCGTGAGGGCGCGACCCACAAGGGCCGGGTCCTCTTCGAAGCCGGCGCTCCCGCCGATGCCCAGCTCAAAGGCGGTCACGGGATGTTCCCCTGACCTCGCCGCCACCCCTCTCGACTCTCCTCCCCGCGCAACGCGACACCACAAGCCCATGTCCGCACCTTCCATGCCCGTCGTCACGATCGAAGACCTCAGCCAGCACGTCGGCGCCACCGTCGAGCTCCGCGGCTGGGTCCACAATCGGACCTCGAAGGGGAAGCTCCACTTTGTGATCCTCCGGGACGGCACCGGCTTCGTGCAGTGCGTGCTGAAGAAGAACGTCGTGGGCGATGAGCTCTTCGAAGAGATCGGGCGCGCGAGCCAGGAGTCGAGCCTCACGCTTCAGGGCGAGGTCCGCGCGGATGACCGCGCGCCGGGCGGGTTCGAGATCTCCGTCGTGGGGGGGGAGGTCCTCCAGTCCGCCAGCGAGTATCCGATCTCGCCGAAGGAGCACGGCGCGGACTTCCTCCTGTCGCGCCGCCACCTGTGGCTTCGCTCCAAGCGCCAGTGGGCGATCATCCGGATCCGCAGCGCGGTGGAGTTCGCCCTGCGTCGCTTCTTCGACGAGCGCGGCTTCCTGTGCGTGGACTCGCCC
>JAQWJQ010000254.1 GCA_029248265.1 Planctomycetota bacterium | reverse complement strand
GTCACGTGGAGCGAGGCCCGCGACGTGACCGACGCCGAGGGCTGGGCGACCCTGCCGGAGGTGACGGCGAAGCAGGAGTACCAGTGGCTCATCGTGCGCGCTGAGGGATATGGCATCGCCGGCCAGATGGACGTGCCCAAGTCGGGTGGCTGGGTCGTCGAGCCCGTCACGCTGCACCCGGAGGTCCCCGCGAGCGTCCGGGTCGTCGACTACCTCGGCCGGCCCCTGGAGGAGCTGCACCTCGGCCTGTGCGTCGGCTGCGGGCACACCCCTGACGTGGCGAGCACGGTGACCGATTCGGACGGACGCGCGACGCTGCCCGGTGTGGGGCTCGAGATCGACGGCATTGCGGACGTGTACCCCGTGGGCAACGGGGTCCTGACCGACTACCTGCACGTGGATTGGGATGCGGCGCGAGCCGGCGTGTACGAGACCGTGGCCGAGCCGGGTGGGACCCTCGAGGGTCGCCTGCTGCGCGCCGATGGGACGCCCGCCGTGGGGTACGGCGTCGGGGTCCCCGAGCGTCACCGCGGCCCCTGGACCGTGACGGACGACGAGGGCCGCTTCCGCTGCCAGGGCCTCAAGCCGCGCTTCGCCTCCTACCTCCAGGTGAAGGCCCCCTCCGGCGAGACCATCGCCGGCTTCGAGGGGTCGCGGATCGGCGTGGAGCGCACGCTCCGCCTCCCGGCCGAGTTCTGGGGCGACACCGAGCCGGAGCGGGACGCGGAGCTCGCCCTCTCGGTCTACCTCGAGCGCAAGCCGGGGAGCAACGGGGCCTCCATCTGGCCCCTCGGTGTCCCGGTCCTCGCCACACATCTGGCCACCGGATGGTGCGCGCAGTTCCACGTCGCCCTCGCCGAGGAGACCGTCCTCGAGCTCCCCGCCGGCCTCTACCGGCTCGAGGTCGGCGGCGGCGCGAGCCCGTATCCCCTCGAGAGGCTCGAGGGGATCGAGCTCTCTCCTGACCTGAAGACCCCCGAGGTCGAGCTCGAGATCCCTCGACCCGGGCTCGTGCGCCTCGAGATCGACGGCGTCTCCGAGGGCTCGAAGCTCGAGATGGTCTGCGCCGACGGCCAGGTCCGCAAGCTCAAGCTCGACCGGGTCGAGCGCGCGCCGGGGGCCGCTCGCGGGCTCGGCGTGGTGGAGCGCGTCGCGCTGCCGGCGGAGCCCTTCGGGCTGTGGCTCGACAGCGAGGATGAACCCGACGCCGCCGACTGCTCTGCGATCCTCATGGAGCTCTCCGAGCCCCGCGCCCGAAAGGAGGCGTCCGGACCCGTCTCCTTTGTGCGGGCCACCCGACGCCAGCGCTGAGGCGCCGCGCGAGCTCGGGCCCGCCGGGCTCCACTCATCAGGGAGTCGCGCCAGCTGCGGACGGCGCGCGAGCCGCCTCCCGCGCCCGGCACCCCACGTCGGGGTCGTCCACAAAGACGGCGTCCACACAGAAGCGCCGGAGGAACTCCGTCAGCGCCGCCTCATCGCCCCGGAAGGTCCACACGAAGACCTCGAGTCCCAGCTCGCGGGCGCGCTGTAAGAGGGCAGGTCCGGGGGCCTCCGGTCCCTGAAAGGCTCCCCTTGAGAGGCCGATGCCCGCGAGGTCCCGAGTGCGCCCCTCCAGGTCAGCCGGCGACGGGAGGGACCCCGACAGGTTCCAGACCCGCCGCACCGGAAGATCCAGCGGGCCGGCAGCCACCTGCAGCGCGTCCAGGTCGAAGCACTGCACCACCACCGCCGCCCCCGGGTTCCGCTCGCTCCAGCGGGCCAGGATCTCCTGGGTCGACGCCACGAGATCGACCCCCTCCGCCAGATGCCACGCAGGCTGCTTGAACTCGGGGATGACGCCCACCGACCGGCCCGCTTGATCGTTCAGGCGCTCGACCAGCTCGAGGGCATCGGTGAGCCGCGCGAGGCGGTAGAGGGTGCCGTCACCCTCCGGGCCGGCCACCGTCAGCCGCTCCAGCTCGCTCCAGTCGAAGTCGCGGGCGTACCAGCGGCCGTCCGCCCGCGCCCTTCCAGGGAACCGTGCCGCCACGTCGGTGACGCGCTCGAGGGTCAGGTCATGGAGGCAGACCAGGACTCCATCCCGACTGCAAACCAGGTCAGGCTCCACCAGATCCGCCCCCTGGGCATGGGCCAGGGCGTAGGCCGGCAGGGTGTGCTCCGGGAGGTACGCGCTCGCCCCCCGGTGCCCGATGATCAGCGGCTGGCCCGGGCGCCCGGCGACAGGCCTCTGAGCCTGGACGCAGCCCGCGAGGGCCGCGAGCCCGATGATGAGGAGCCGGCGCATGGTGAGAGTCTGCACGACGGACCACAGGAAAGCGGGCTCGCTCCAACGGGAGCCCCGCCTGAACCTGGCCGGGCGCTCGTCCAGCGACACGGCCTCGGGCCCCGAACCCGGCCTCCGCCAGGGGGCAGCCCCGTGCCGCCAGCCGCGGAGCACCGAGGTCGACCCGTCCCGTCTCGCTACGGGACAAGCCCGCGGCTCATGGCTCATGGCCACCCGTACTCCACCTCAACTTACCGCCTGCTTCGACGTAGCCTGAGGCCCCCGACGCCCGGATCATCATGCTTCGACACCTCACCTTCACGGTCCTGTTCATCCTCTCTGCCGCTGCTGCACGCGCCGCCCTTGCGCTCCCGCAGGAACCCGACGCGAGCGCCGCGCCCGACGCTTCAAGCGACGGCTCAAACGACGGAGAAGCGGAGGCCGCCGAGGCGGCCCCGGCCCCACGCCTGACCACAGAGGGCGACTGGGGCCAGTGGGAAAGACTGGGACCCAACGTCCTCTCCCCCGATGGCCGCTGGATCGCCTATTCGATCCGCCGAAACGACGGCACCAGCGAGCTTCGACTGCGCGTGATCGCGACCGACTCCACGGAGGTTTTCGAGCAGGGCGGGCGCCCAACGTTCTCGAGCGACGGCAAGTGGTTGGCCTTCTCGATTGGCAAGTCCGAAGCCGAGCGGGAGGAACTCTCGGAAGGGAAGCAACCCATCGAGGACGACCTCGGCCTGTTCGACCTGGTCGGCGGTGAGGCGAACGAGATCGAGGGCGTCGACTCCTTTGCGTTCAGCGAGGACGGCGCCTACCTCGCGATGCAGCGACATGGCGAGCAGGGCGACGACCACGGCGCCGACCTCGTCGTCCGCGAGCTCGTCAGCGGTGTGGACACTCACTTCGGGCGCGTCGGGTCCTTCTCCTGGAGTGAGAAGGGCACGTGGCTCGCGATGACGGTGGACGCCCCCGACAAGGCCGGCAACGGCCTCCGCGTCGTCGACGCACGCACGGGCAAGATGCGGACGCTCGACTCGGGCGAGGCGGACTACGTCGGGATGACCTGGCGCGAGGACGCGGCCGACCTCGCCGTCATGCGCAAGCAAGCCCACGGGGACGACGAGGACGCCACCTACACGGTCCTCGCCTGGCGCGGGCTCAACCGCAAGGATCCGCGAGCCTCGCGCTACGACCACCTCGACGACGAGGCGTTCCCCGGGGACCTGCGGGTCGTCGACTTCGACGGCCTGACGTGGTCCGACGACGGCGACGCGGTGTTCTTCGGCCTCAAGGCCTGGGAGACCCGACCCACCGGGCTCGACGAGGACGACGAGGAGGAGGAAGCCGGCGACGAGGAAGGTGTCGACGAGGAAGGTGTCGACGAGGACGCCGCCGTGGCCGAGGGCGAGGAGGCCGCGGGCGAGGAGGCTGAGGAGCCCCAGGGCCCGGACGGTGAAGGCGATAGGGCCAAGTCCATGCGGGAGAGCCTCGACGAGGCTCCCGGCGTCGAGATCTGGCACGCCAAGGACATCAACATCGTGCCCCGGCAGAAGCGCACCGAGTCCGAGGACGAGCGCGACAGCTTCATGGCGGCCCTCTGGCTCGATGCCGGCACGCTGGTCCGACTGGAGGACGAGGCGGTCCGGGACGTGATCCTTCTCGAAGGCCAACGCATGGCGCTCGGGAGCGACGAGGCCCCGTATGAGGAGGAGCAGCGCTTCTCGGCCACGCTCGTCGACCTCCACGCCGTGGACATCATGACCGGCGAGCGAGAGCGAATCCTCGAGCGCGTCAAGTACACGATGGAGGGCGACCCCCGAGGTTCGCGCTTCCTGTTCGTGCGCGACGGGCACATCTGGGCCTATGACATGCAGGCGCGCACCTCGACGAACCTGACGGGCGACGTCGAGGCCGCGTTCACCGACCAGGAGAACTCGAGCCTCACCGACGAGAAGCCGCCTTATGGCGTCGCCGGGTGGACCAAGAAGGGCGACCGAGTCCTGCTCTACGACCGCTACGACATCTGGTCCTTCGCGCTCGACGGCAGCGCGCACGAGCGCCTCACCCAGGGTGCGGAGGATTCGATCCGCCACCGCCGGGTCATCGTCGCCCCGGACCCCGACGCCGAGCAGCGCGACATCCTCCCGCCGGGGGGCTTCTACGTCAGCCTCTACGGCGACCGCACGAAGGAGTCCGGCTACGGCTTCCTCAAGCCCGGTCGCGCCCTCGACCGGCGGGTCTGGGAGCCCGCGCGCATCTCCGGCCTCGGCCGCGCGGAGGACGCCGACGTGTTCGCATTCACAGCGGAGCGCTTCGACGACTCGCCCGACCTGTTCGTGGGCGGACCATCACTCGAGGACGCCAAGCAGGTCAGCGCCACCAACGCGTTCGCGGAGGACTACCTCTGGGGCCGCTCTGAGCTCGTCGACTTCGAGAGCTCCAACGGGGTGCCCCTGCAGGGGGCCCTCTACTACCCGGCGGACTACGACGAGACCAGGACGTACCCGATGGTCGTGTACATCTACGAGCTGCGCTCGCAGTCGCTGCACCAGTACATGGCCCCCTCGGAGCGCAACCCGTACAGCACCTCGGTCTTCACCCAGAACGGGTACTTCGTCTTCCAGCCAGACATCGTCTACCGCGCTCAGAACCCGGGGCTTTCCGCCGTGGACTGCGTGGTCCCCGCGGTTCGCAAGGTGCTCGAGTCCGGCAAGGTGGACCCCGAGCGCGTCGGCCTCGTCGGGCACTCCTGGGGCGCATACCAGACGGCCTTCATCGTGACGCAGACCGACCTCTTCGCGGCCGGTGTCGCCGGGGCGCCGCTGACGAACATGATGAGCATGTCCATGAGCATCTACTGGAACTCGGGGCAGACCGACGCGTACATCTTCCACGAGAGCCAGGGCCGCATGGACCGTCCCTTCTGGAACGACGTGGACACCTACATCGCCAACTCGCCGATCTTCTCCATCGAGGACCTCAACACGCCGCTGCTCGTGGCCTTCGGGGACGATGACGGCGCCGTGGACTGGCAGCATGGCGTGGAGATGTACAACGCGGCGCGCCTGGCCCAGCGCCCGTTCGTGATGCTCGTCTATCCGGGCGAGAACCACGGCCTGCGCAAGAAGGCGAACCAGGTGGACTACCACCACCGGGTGCGAGAGTGGTTCGACACACACCTGAACGGCTCAGAGGCGCCAAGGTGGATCTCCGATGGCGTCCCGTGGCTCGACCAGAAGAAGGCCCTCGAGGAGATCGGGAAGACCAAGGGCGGCGGCGGCGAGCGTTGAGCGGCGGACCACTTGGCCCGAGGTCGCCTGCGCGTCGGCCCGTCGCCACCGCCCGCCGAGCTCCCTGCCCGTGCCCTGGAACCGGCTCGCCGCCGGCGCGAGGCCAGGCGGAGCGTGAGCGAATCATCGCCCTCGAAGCGCCGCGGCGGTAGCCCCATCCATGAGGGTGCCCGGCGGCCCGCATGCCACCAGGCGCCCGCCGCCCTCGCCGCTGGAAGGTCCGAGGTCCACGACGTGGTCGCAAGCGGCGATGAGGGAGAGGCGGTGCTCCGCCATGAGGATCAGGTCGCCGCGGCCAGCGAGCTCCCTCAGGACCTCGACGAGCCGCTGCACGTCGGCCTCGTGCAGGCCCGTGGCGGGCTCATCCAGGAGATGCAGGGTGGGTCCGGCCCTGGTCACGAGCCCTGCGGCGAGGGTCAGCCGCTGCACCTCTCCGCCGGACAGCTCCGAGACGGCGCGCCCCAGCGAGAGGTGCCCCAGGTCTAGCCGCAGCAGACTCTCCAGGCCTCGAGAGAGCTTGCCGCCGACAGCCTCGTCCGCCAGCGCACCATGAAGTTCCGCGACCGACGCGGCCATGAAGTCGGCGATCGACCGCCCCCCCCAGCGGACGCCGAGGACCTCCGGCCGGTAACGCCGCCCGCCGCAGTCGGGACAGGAGAGGTCCAGGTCCGCCATGAAGTCCATGGGGACGCGCTCTCTGCCAGAGCCGCGGCACCCCGGACAACGGCCCGCTGGACTGGTGAAGGAGAAGGCGCCGCGGGCCAGCCCGCTGCCCTCGGCCTCCGCGGCGAACAGCGACTGCACGGACCCCATGAGGCCCATCGCTGTGACCACTGTGGACGCCTCCGTCGGGCGGCGTGAGCTCTTGATCTCCGCGAAGCTCGGGAGCGCCCCGCGCCCTCCAATTCCGCCCACACCATCGCACTGAACGGGCCTGCCAGCTCGCACGCTCGGCTCGATCACATCGAAGACCAGGCTCGACTTGCCGCTCCCCGACACCCCGGTCACTGCCACCAGCCCCGCCGAGGGTAGGGCCACGTCAATTCCCTTGAGGTGATGGGCCCGGCAGCCCGCGAGGGTCCAGTCGAGCGGCACCGGCTTGCGTTCCACGCCGGCTGCAGCCGCAGCAGCGAGGGCCCTTGCCGTCGGTCCATCTCCGCTGAGCACCTCGGGAGGCGGTCCAGCCGCGACCACCTCACCTCCCTCGTCGCCCGCACCGGGTCCCAGCTCCACCAGGTGATCGGCCGCGCCAAGGACTCCAGGGTCGTGCTCCACGAGGACGACCGTATTCCCGTCGTCGGTGAACGCACGGAGAAGTCCCATGAGCCCCTCCACGTCCTGTGCGTGCAGCCCGCTCGTCGGTTCATCGAGCACGAGCGTCACGCCCGCGAGCCCCGCCCGGAGCACGCTCGCGAGCCGTGTGCGCTGGAGCTCCCCACCCGAGAGCGTCGGGCTCTTCCGGGAGAGCTGGAGGTGCCCGAGCCCCAGGGATACCAGCGGCCCCACGCGCTCGCTGAACTCCGGCCTCAGCGCCGCGACCAACGACGCCTGCCGCTCGCTCAGCTCCAGTGCATCGAGCTCATCCAGCAGCTGGTCCACGGAGAGATCCAGGAGGTCCGGCAGCGTCCGCCCGCCGAGGACCACGCTCCGCGCCAGCGGACCCAGGCGCGTTCCCCCGCAACCCATGCACGGGCTCGGCGCCAGCGGCTCCGCCCAGCTCGCGAAGCTCTTCTGCTTGACCCGGCGCTGGGCCTCACGCTCCGCGAGGGCCAGCAGGCCGTCCCACGTGGCCTCAAACTCGTGGGTTCCCTTACCCTCGCCCACCTGCCCACCCGCGGCGAGCTCCCATTGGACTCGCAGCACCTCGCCCGACCCCGCGCCGCGGAGCGCGAGGTCGCGGGCGGACACGTCCAGCTCAGCGAAGGGCTGGTCCCAATCCACCGACGGCGCCGCGGCGCGCAGGGTCGCGAGGAATTGTCCGTCGGCCTCACCGAGGTACTTGCCCACCCGGGTCCCGTCCATGGCGCCCGCGGTGATGGGCCGGGAGGGGTCCGTGATCAGCCGCTCGGGATCACAGCGCGAGACGGTCCCCACCCCCTCGCAGACGGCGCACGCACCCGCCGCCCGATCCGGGCTGAAGTGCTCGGCCTGGAGGTTCACCGGGGCCCCGTCGATCGTACCGGCGCGGGAGAAGAGCAAGCGCAGGAGCGGGCCGAGCTCGCTTTGAGTGGCGACGGTGGAACGCTGGCCAGCGCGCGCCTGCTGCTGCCGGAGCGAGATCACCGGGCCCAGGCCCTCCGCGCCGTCGAGCTCTGGTCGCGCGAGGCGCTTCATGTGGCGGCGGACCTGGAACGGGAGGCTCTCGGAGAAGCGCTGCCAGGCCTCGCCCGCCAGGGTGTCGAAGGCGAGGGAGGTCTTGCCACTCCCGGACACGCCGCAGACCGCGGTGACGCCTCCGCGAGGGAAGTCCACGTCCACCGAGCGCAGGTTGTGGGTCCGGACGCCGCGGAGCTGAATGGCGCGCGGGGGCTCGGCAGGCGGACGCGGCGCTCGTGCCCGCGCGGGGGCCTCGCCGACGCCAGGGGCCACCGGCCGCGCGACCCCATCCACCACGTCCACCCGCCGGTCTGCCGCTGCCCAGAGGCTCCGGTGGTGGCTGATCGCGAGCACCGTGTGCCCCGCCTCGATGAGCCGGCCGAGGCTACGCACGAGCCGCTCCACGTCGACGGGGTGGAGGCCGCGGTCCGGCTCGTCCAGCGCCACCAGGGTCGGCGCGCTCCCCGCCTCCCCGAGCAAGGTCGCCAGCTTGACCCGCTGTGCCTCGCCGCGGCTGAGCCGATTCGAGGGGAAACCGAGGGGGACATGGCCGAGCCCGAGGTCGTCCATCGCGGCGCACAGGGCCAGGGCCGGCGGGTCGTCCGCGAAGAAGTCCCGCGCCTCGGCGACGGTGAGAGCGAGGACGTCCGCGACCGTCTTCTCCCGCAGCGGCACCGTCAAGGGCTCGGGCCGGTAGCGCGCCCCGCCGCAGGCGTCGCACTCCAGCTCGAGGTCCTCGAGCAGATGCAGCCCGACGCGCTGCACGCCGAGCCCCTCACAGACGGGGCAGCGCCCCTCCTTGGAGTTGAAAGAGAAGTGGCTCGCGCCGAGGCCTGCGGCGGCAGCCTCCTCGGTCGCGGCGAAGCGCTTGCGGATGAGGTCCATCAGCCCCGACCAGGTCGCGGGCGTGCTCCGCGGCGTCCTCCCGATCGGGCGCGCGTCCACCGCCCGGACCCGCTGCCCCTCTGCGCCCTCGAGCCGCTCAAAGCCCCCCCCCTCCGCTCCCGCCAGCGCGGGGAGCAGGGTCCCGAACACCAGCGAAGACTTACCTGCGCCCGAGGGGCCAGTGATCACCTGCAGCGTTCCGAGGTGCACGGTGAGGTCCGCTCCGCGCAGGTTGTGCAACGTCGCGCCCACGAGCCGCAACTCTCCGCTGGGATCGCGCCGCGGCCCGTGCTTCACGGGCGGCTCCCCGAGCGGCGCGCCGGACATCGGTTCGCTGCGCACGATCAGGCCGCCCTCGGGCCCGGCCCCTGGCCCGACTTCCACCACGTGGTCCGCCTGCCGAACCATGTCCGGGTCGTGCTCCACCACCATCAGGGTGTTGCCCCGGTTCCGGAGCTCGTCCAGCACGGCCGTCATCCCCGGCTGACCGGAGGGGTGGAGCCCGACGGTGGGCTCATCCAACGCCACCAGCAGCCCGCCCATGGGCGCGGCGAGCTGGGAAGCGAGCTGGATCCGCTGGGCCTCGCCGGTGGAGAGCGTCGTGCTCTCACGACCGAGGGACAGGTGGCCGAGCTCGAGCAGGACCATGCGCTCGAGCCGTCGATGCAGCTCGGGGAGGATCGCCTGGGCGACCTCGCTCCCTCCGATCTCGTCCACGGCGTCGAGGGCGGGCCCCAGCTCGCGCGCGGAGAGCCGGAGCAGCTCCGGCAGGCGGCGGCTCCCGATGGCCGCCTCACGGCCGGGCCGTGAGAGGCGAGTGCCGTCGCACTCCGCGCAGGGGACCGAGCGGGCGAAGCGCAGGATGTTCGGGTTGCGGTTGCGCTTGAGGGTCTCCTCGATGACGGGGATGAGGCCGCGGTAGTAACCCTCCTCCCGCGGCCGAGCGGTGATCCCCTCCCACTTCATGCGAGACTCGATGCTGTGCTTGCCGAAGGGGACCTTCAGCCTGCGCGTGCCGCGCAGGATCACGCCTCGCTGCTCGTCACTGAGCTCTCTCCAGGGCGTCTCGACGTCAAACCCGTGGGCCCGGCAGATGGTGTCCATGACCTCAAGGGTCACCTGGGAGTAGACGGTGTAGCCGTACTTGAGGGTCGGCTTCAGGGCGCCCCCTCGAAGGCTCTTCGAGGCGTCCTCGACCAGGAGATCCTCACTCACCTCGTCTTCGACGCCGCTGCCTCCGCAGCGGGCGCAGGCGCCGTCAGGATGGTTGAAGCTGAAGTGGCTGCGAGTGAGCGAGACGCCGCCGGGGTCCTCCGCGACGCGGGCATAGAGCAGCCGCAGGAGGTCGAGCGTCCCCGTCAGCGTCCCCACCGTCGAGCGCGCGCTGGCCCGCGCGTCGGTGGACCCCATGGCGATGGCCGGCGGCAAGCCTTCGACCGAGTCCACGGTCGCCCGTCCGAGCTTGCCAAAGAACTGACGGGCCCGAGCTGAGAGGGCGCCGAGGTAGCGGCGCTGCCCCTCACGGACGACGGTGTCGAAGACCAACGACGTCTTGCCCGACCCTGAGGGGCCGGTCACGGCGATCCACTTGCCGTGGGCGAGGTCGAGGTCGACCCCGCGCAGGTTGTGCTCGCGGGCGCCACGGATTCGGAGCCCGCTCACGGCGTCGTCCCCCTCGCGGCGACCAGCGCCGTCCCAATCTTCGTGCGGTCGACGCCGGCGGGAAAGCGGAGGACCGCCACCTCCGGTCCGGCGCAGCCCGCAGCCTCGGGCGCGGCCTCGTCGAACGGGACGCCCCCCTGGACCAGCGCCCCGATCACCCCCTCCACCTCCGCCGGGGACAGGGTGAGGAGCTCGGCGCCGTCGCGCGCCTTGATCAGCGGCGGGACCGCCGCCGCGGCCGCCTCGAGGTCAAGAAGTGCCCGCTTGCGGTCGACGCCCGCGGCATAGCCCGTCAACTGACCGCTGGCGCCGAGGACCCGATGGCAAGGCACCAGCACCAGCAGCGGGTTCCTCCCCACGGCGGCGCCCACGGCCCGGACCGCGCTTGGCCTGCCCAGCCTGGCCGCCAGCTCCCCGTAGCTGGTGTGCTCTCCGTGGGGCACAAGGCGCAAGGCCGCCCAAACCTCACGTTGAAAGAGGGTCCCAGAGGCCTGAGAAGGGACGGTGAAGGGTCCTCGGGCGCCACGAACATAGGCCGCCAGCTCCGCCGCGAAGTGCGCGAGGTGTGCCACCGCAGCGCCGGGCTCTTCCACCTCGCAGGGCGCGGCGACGGGCCGCGCGGAGGGCGCCTCCAGGAAGCGCACGCTGGTCAGGCCGTCCGAGGTGGCCTCGGCCTCGATCCACCCGAGGGTGGGGTCACCCCCGAGGGGCACCTGACGTCGAACAGCGGAGAGAGGGAGAGGCGCGGGCACGCCGGATCATAGATCCTCTCGCCTCGCGCCGTCTGGCGCATGAAACGGAAGCGGCCAGCGCCCCAAGGGACGCTGGCCGCTCCGGTTCAACCCCGCCAGGCGGTGCCCGGTCGTGGTCAGGAGGGAGGCTGCGGATCAGCCCTGCGCGCTGACCAGGCCCCGCTCCTCGAGGTACCCGAGGATCTTGGCCGCCGACTCCTCGATGGACTCGTCGCCGGTGTGAACCGTGATCTCAGCGTTGGTCGGCGCCTCGTAGGGGTCGCTGACGCCGGTGAAGTTCTTGATCTCGCCGGAGCGAGCCTTCTTGTAGAGGCCCTTGGTGTCACGCTCCTCGACGACCGCGAGGGGCGCCTCGACGTAGACCTCGACGAACTCCGCCCGGGCCGGGTCGACCATGCCACGGCACTGTTCGCGGACTTCCTGGTAAGGGGAGATCGCTGCGGTGATCGAGCAGCAGCCGTTCCGCGCGAGCATGTTGGCCACGAACCCGATGCGCGCCACGTTGGTGTCACGGTCTTCCTTCGAGAAGCCGAGGCCCTTCGAGAGGTTGGTGCGGACGACATCGCCATCGAGGACCTCGACGTTCTTCCCGCGCTCCATGAGGACGGGCGTGAGGTACTCGGCGAGCGTGGACTTACCGGAGCCGGAGAGGCCGGTGAACCAGAGAACGAAACCCTTCTGGGACATGGTGTGTGTTTGGTTGGTTGGAGAAAGAGACTGGTTGATTGATTGGCGGGGTCCGGCGCTAGCGGATCATCCCCTCGAGGTAAGGCACCTCGAAGCACTTCTCGTGCATGATCGGACCGTGGCCGAAGTACCCGGCCTCACCGAACAGCTCGCCGTGGTCGGCGGTGACGATGATGTGGGTGTTCTTCGGGACCGTGTCGTAGAGCTGCTCGAAGACACCGTCGAGGTAGCGGACCGTGTCGATCTGTCGCTCCTTGAGTTCGTCGAGCTTGTCCTGGTCGAAGAACTGGAAGTCCTCTTTGAACTTGCTCTCCTCTTCACTCTCGGCGATCTGATCGTTCATCTTCCGGAAGACCCCGTTGACCCCGCTGATGCGCGGCCACATGGAGGAGTCCTCGTCCGGCTTGGCGTAGGGGTAGTGCGTCTCCCCGACGTTCAGCAGGTAGAAGTGCGGACGCGGGCCGTCGAACTTCATGGTGGGCAGGATCGCCGCCATGTCGTTGTGGCTGTCCATCAGCTGGAAGCTGTCGAAGGCACGGTTGATCCCCGTCTTCGGGTTCAGCACGGGCAGCGAGACGCGGGCGTGCGTGTCGTAGCCGAGCTTCTGCTGCAGCAGACCAGGCAACCAGAGCCCGGGGACCATGGCACCGAAGTCGATGTCGGTGCCCTTGGAGCCCAAGCGCTTGTTGTAGTTGTAGAAGTCCTCCTTGTAGTACTCCGACGCGTACACGTTCTCCGGGGAGGTGTGCGGCAGGAGGCCCGTGAGGAGGTTGTAGTGGGAGGGCGCGGTCCACGAGGCGTACGTGTACCGCTTCTCCACCTTCCCGCCCGACAGCTTCGCGATCGTCTTCGTCTCCGCCGACATGAACGCGTCGTAGCGACAGGAGTCGAGGATGATGATGATGAAGTGGTTCTCCGCCTGCGGGTCAGGCTTCTGGACCATCCCTGGGCGCATCGGGAGACGCGGCATGGGGCGCGGCGGGGTCGCCGGCTTCTTCTTGAACTTGTCGAACAGGCCCATCAGATCACTCTCCCTTGCTCTTGTAGAAGTCGACGAGGATCGCGGCGGTCGTCTCGCGCATGATCCGAGGGTCGGGGTTCTCGCCGCTCACCAGCTGCTCACGCACCTTGGTGCCGGAGATGAAGACGGACGTCTTGTCCTTGTTAGCCTCCATGAGGCCGACGCGACCGAGCTCCTCGAAGTACGCGGCGAAGCCGACGTTGACCGTCTTGATGGCCAGGTCACCACCGAGCTCTTCGAACACCGTCTGGGCATCGAAGTCGCCCCAGATCGCGGTCTTGTCGTCGAAGGGCGCGTCCGCGTGCTTGCGGCCGATGATGAAGTGGGTGAAGCCCAGGTTCTGGCGGTAGATGGCGTGCATGACGGCCTCGCTCGGGCCGCCGTAGTACATGCGCATGTCCAGGCCGACGAGCTCGAGCTGGTCGTTGAGGTCCTGCCCCTTCGACTCCCAGAGCTCGGCGTCCTTGTCGCCCTCCCCCAGGAGACGGTTCTTCACGAGCGCCTCGTAGGTCTCCATGCGGGTCGAGGCCGGGACGTCGTCGCCCTTGAGCTGACCCACCAGCGGGTTGAGAATGACGCCGGTCTTCTTGCCCGTGTCGCGGAGGATGACCTCGGCCCCGTAGACCAGCGCGTACTCGTGGGCGCGGTGGAGCGGGTTGCGGGTCTGGAAGGCAATGGACTGCTCCCAGCCGCGGTCCATGATGAGGCTGCGGGTCTGGGTCGGGCCCATCACGCGGCCCGCGAACGGACGGGTGTCCTCGGCGGGCGCGAGGGTGATGGTGCCGCCGACGAGCTTGGTGCGCTCGTCCGCGGTCCACAGGCGCGCGCCGGGGTGGTCCGTACGCTCGGTGCGATAGATCGCCTTGATGAAGGCGGCCTTGTCCCAGTCGTAGGCGCCGCCGTCGACCTCGAGGACGCCGAAGACCTCTCCGTCGGAGCAGAGGGCAATCTTCGCCCCGTCGGTGCACGCGGCCGCCTCGGCGTCGGTGACCGGGAGGATGATCGGGATGGTCCAAGCCCACTTTCCGCCGTTGCGCTCGATGGCCTGCTCGGAGAGCACGGCGTCATAATCGGCCCGGCCCATCGGTCCCTCGAGCGGCGAGAGAGTGCCGTCGGCGATTCGATACAGGGTGGTACGGTCCACCTCGTTCACGTCCACCTTGGCAAGACCCGCGCCGGCGCTCGCCGCGGCGGCGTCAATGCGGTTGACGGGGCTCTCGAGGCCTCCGTGGACGGGAAGAATGGTGGCGTTGGCAGCAGTCATGTTGGAGAGAGGTGGTGTGGGCAAGGAGCCCGAAGGTGGTGATCAGAGGTAGCCGAGGTTCTCGAGCTTGCGCTTCACGTCATCGAGCTCTTCCTGAGTGAAGTCAGGGCCTTCGGCGCTCCCTGCCGGAGGAAGCTGGACGGAAGGCG
>JAQWJQ010000239.1 GCA_029248265.1 Planctomycetota bacterium | reverse complement strand
CCAGGAGCATCCCCACCGACGCCCCCGCTCGCACGGCCGCGGGCACCGCCGACATGGCCCCGCGGCGCGGGATGACGCGCATGCCCTGGCGCTCGCGCATGCGCAGGAGGTCCCGGGCCACAAAGTCATTTCGAGGCGCCTTGCCGACCCCATAGCTGGGCCCCCATCCCATGCCGACGATGGCCGGGCAGCAGGCCTCCCAGAACCCCGCATGGGCGGACAACATGATCGAACCACGGGGGCTCTCGAGCACCTCGAGGGCCTCCGGGCAGGCGCTGATCTCGTAGTGGTCACCGAGCCTCCGCCCCATGACGTGCCGCCCCACCCCGACCGTCACCAGCGCGACCCGCAGCAGGTGCTTCCAGGCCACCCCGACGAGCCGGTCGACCTCAGGGTCGTCAGCCAGCGGGAGCGCGGCGCGGATGTAGTCCTCCGCCGCAGCCGTGTGGCGCTTGTCCAGGGCGCGCCCCGCGCCCGCGATCGACGCCACCAACCCGCGCTGCAGCGGGCCGGGCAGGCGGAGCGCCGTCTCCTGCGCCGCCTTCATGAGCACGTAGAGGGCGCGTTGCTTGGCCCCATGGAAGCGCCCCTCCTCGAAGGACGGGACCTCCACGGGCCAGTCGACGTCGGTCGCCACGAGGCGCCGATCGTCGAAGCGATCCACGCGCTGAAGCTGCCGCTCGGGGCCGCTTTTCCCGAGGGGCTCAACCATGAAGGCCCTCGTGGATCGAGGCCCGCTCGCGGGACCTTTGCGTCGGCGGCAGGGCGTCGAGGAGGGCGTCCAGCACCGGCTCTCCGCGCGTCACGGTGAGGTCCACATCCAGCACGAGCAGGCGCTCAGGAGCGTCGACCTGCGGGAGCCCCTCGAGGCGCGCGGCGTCCTTGGCCGTCGTCAGCACAGCGCGGTCCCGGCCCAGGCCCGCGAGGTCTCCCGGGGCAAAGGCGTGATGATCGGGGAACTGCCGATGGGAGACCAGCCGGACGCCGAGCGCGCTGGCCGTTGACTCGAAGGCCCCCGGGTTGCCGATACCGCTGAACAGATCCACCTCGAGCCCCCGAAGGTCCTCGAGGGGTCGCCGCGTCCGGTCAGGATCACTCGCGACCCGATAGCCGACGGGGGCGTGCATGGCCCTCACCAGCGGCACCCCCGGGGCGACCTGGTGGATCCGCTGCTCCAGCTGTACGAGCTGCGCCTCACTCACCGCATCGACGCGCGTCAGCACCACCGCGGAGGCCCGGCGAAGCGCCGACATGGGCTCCCGCATCAGGCCGCGAGGGAGGGGCGCCTCCACGGCACGTCCCCCGCCGGCCGGGATCGGAAGCCCGAAGGGACGCAGCGCGTCCAGGAGCACGAGGTCCACGCCCCTCGCCAACCGTCGATGCTGAAACCCATCGTCCACAAGGATCACATCGAGCCCGCTGTCCGCCAGCTGCGTGGCAGCCCGCACCCGATCCCGGTCCTGGAGGTGCGGAACGTCAGGGAGCATCCCGGCGAGCATCCGAGCCTCATCGTTGGGAGGGCGATCACCTTCACGTCCGTCTGCGCCGTAGCCCCTCGAGACGATGCCAGCCCGGAGGCCCCGCGCCCTGAGGCGACCAGCCAACCAAGCGATCATGGGCGTCTTGCCCGTCCCACCGGCGGCGAGGTTCCCCACGCTCACCACGGGCGCCCCCACCTCGAAGGACGAGAGCAGCCGCCGGGTGTAGAGCGTGGACCTCACCCGAGCGATCACGGCGAAGAGCAGCGCGGGCGCCCAGAGGAGCTCGACCCAACCACCACGCTCAGCGAGCAACCCGTCGTGACGACGGGGGCGGGACGCGGAGGTCACCTGCTCGGCCGGCAAAGGGACGACCTCAGAGAGAGGGCGGCGCCGAGCTCTCCTCGTCCGGAATCAGCTCGATCAGACCGCGCTCCATCTCAAGGAAGGCGATCTTGATCGGGTTGGTCTCGCGCGTCTCGATCAGCGGCGAGGCACCACGAATCAACTCACGGACTCGCTTCTGGAGGAGAGCGGTCTTGTGGAACGAGCCCTGAACGGACTGCTGGAGGCGCTGCGGAAGAGTCAGGTCCATGTTGATGGAGCGCCCCCGGACATTCGGAGGAAGGGGGCGCAAGCGCGAGAGATTAGCTCTGGAGGTCCAGGAGTGGGGTCGTGGATCCGGGGAAAACCCGCCGGGGCACCGTCAGGGGAGGTCAGAGGGGGATGTTCCCGTGCTTGCGCACGGGCCGGTTCTCCTTCTTCGTTCGGAGCAGCTCCAGCGACCGGATCAGGTAAGGGCGGGTCTTGGACGCCTCGATGACGTCGTCCACGAAGCCGCGCGCCGCCGCGCGGTAAGGGTTGTTGAAGGTCTCGTCGTACTCGGCCGCCCGCTGCGCCTCCAGCGCCTCGGGATCGTCCGCCGCCTGGATCTCTCGGCGGTGGATGATCTTGGCCGCCCCAGCCGCCCCCATGACCGCCACCATGGCCCCAGGCCATGCGATGTTGACGTCGGACCGGATGTGCTTGGACGCCATGACGTCATAGGCGCCGCCATAGGCCTTGCGCGTGATCACCGTCAGCAGGGGCACCGTGGCCTCGCAGTACGCGTAGAGCAGCTTGGCGCCCCGACGAATGATGCCGCCGTGCTCCTGGTCCGTCCCCGGGAGGAAGCCGGGCACGTCCTCGAAGGTGACGAGCGGGATGTTGAAGGAGTCACAGAAGCGGATGAAGCGCGCGCCCTTCTCGCTCGCCTCGCTGTCGAGGCAACCGGCCAGCACCGAGGGCTGGTTCGCGACGATACCGACGACCCGACCGCCGAGCCTCCCGAAGCCCACCAGCAGGTTCTGGGCCCACCCCTCTTGGACCTCGAACCACGAGCTGTCGTCGAGGACCTTCTCGAGGACCTTGCGCATGTCGTACGGCTTCTGAGGGTCCTCGGGGACGATGGAGTCGAGGCCCGCATCTTCCCGGTCCGAGGGGTCCTCGGTCGCCACGAAGGGGGGATCCTCGGCGTTATTGAGGGGTAGATAGGACAGCAGCTTGCGCAGGAGCAGGAGGCAGCTCTTGTCGTCGGGGGTCGCGAAGTGCGCCACTCCGGACTTCGCGTTGTGAACCGAGGCGCCGCCGAGGTCCTCGCTGGTCACCTCCTCATGCGTGACCGTCTTCACCACGTCGGGCCCCGTGATGTGCATGTAGGAGTTGCCCTCCACCATGGCGATGAAGTCCGTCAGCGCAGGGCTGTAGACCGCGCCGCCCGCGCACGGCCCGAGCACACCAGAGAGCTGTGGGATCACGCCCGAGGCCTGGGTGTTGCGCCAGAAGATCTCCGCGTAGCCGCCGAGGCTCTGGACGCCCTCCTGGATCCGCGCGCCGCCGGAGTCATTCAGCCCGATGACGGGCACGCCCACCTTCAGGGCCAGATCCATGACCTTGCAGATCTTCTCCGCGTGGGTCTCCGAGAGGCTCCCGCCGAAGACCGTGAAGTCCTGACTGAAGAGATACACCGGCCGGCCGTCGATCCGGGCGTGCCCCGTCACGACCCCGTCGCCGAGAATCTTCTGCTCCCCCATGTCGAAGTCCGTGCAGCGATGCGTGACGAAGCGGTCGAGCTCGATGAACGAGCCCTCGTCGACGAGGAAGTCGATCCTCTCCCGCGCGGTCATCTTGCCCTTGGCGTGCTGCGCAGCGATTCGCTTCTCACCTCCCCCGACGAGGCTCTGCTCGCGGGCCTCGCGGAGTCGCTGAACGGGGTCCTGGGCAGCGTCAGAAGGGCTCGGGGTGGAATCGATGGTCATGGCTTGAAGCGATGTGGTGGGTCGTTCGTGCCGATCGGAGGGCACGGAGGGCTCTGCGGTGCCGCGAGCCCTCGATCAAAGGGCCCCGCGCGGCGCAGATCTTACAGAGCGCGGCCCCATCTGCAGCCACGATCAGAGGGGATCGCCCCTCCATCTCACGCCGGAGGATTTGGCCAAAAATTGCCGCTGCGGGTCTCGCCGCCGCGAACATCGGCCTGAGCCCTTTCCAGCCCTTCCGATGAATACCAAGACCCTCCTGGCCCTCGCGGCCACCGCTGCCTTCGCCGCCATCGCCGCAGCCATCCTCCTCTCCGGCGACGGCGCCACCGTGGACCGCGAGGCCTTCCAGGCCGTCTCCGTCGCCCGCGCCGGCGTCCAGGCGGAAGACCGCACGGACCGCCCTGTCGAGGACCTCGCCTCACTGGGCGGCGAGGAGGAGGGCCGCGCGAGCGTCGAGCTCGCGCCCGAGCCGCTCGCGCTGGACGGCGCCGACGCGGCCACGAACGTGGACGAGGACCGGGCCCGGGTCGTCACCGTCGAGCTTCAACTCCCCGCAGGAGCGCCGGCCGACGGCGAGCTCCGGCTCATCGGCTGGTCCGAGGCCGAGGTCGACGGTGAGGACGTGAACTGGCGCGACGAAGGCGTGCGCCGTCGCTTCCGGCGCCGCTCCTCCGGCGCCTCCGCGCTCCGCTCGATCTCGGAGTACAGCGACGAGGACGAGCTGCTCTGGAGCGTGTCCGCGGCGGCCCCCTCGGGCCCGATCGAGCTCCGGTTTGACCAGGACGCAACCGAGGGGCTCATCCAGCTGGACGGGCGGTACCTGTTCCTCGCGGAGCCGATCGAGGTCAACCTCGCGGCGGGCATCGACCGGGTGATCGTGCAACCGGAGCTCGGGGCATGGGTGACCGGCGTGGTGCAAGCGGGCGGCGTGGTCCTCGACGCCGACGAGGACGGGAGCTTCGGGACCGTCTCTCTCTCAGGCGGAACCATGAGCAGGGGCCGCGGCCGCGGCATGGGGTGGACGGACCGTCGTACAGAGCTGGATGAGGAGCTCCAGTTCGAGTTCCGCGGCGTGCGCCCGGACCTGACCTTGACCGTGAGCGTCGACGTGCCGAGCCTCGCGCCCGGCCGCAGCGAGGCGCTGGAACTTCAGCCGGGAGCCCGGGTCAACTGCCCCATGACCCTGAGCGTCGGCGGGAGGATCGCCGGCCGTGTCGTGGACGAGGGCGGGGCCCCCGTCGCGGGGGCGACCCTCAAGGCCTCCGGGCAACGGGGCATGATGTTCGGGGGCCGAAGCCCCTCGCGGGAGGCCACCAGCGACGGGGACGGCGCCTACGAGCTCCGCGGGCTCTCAGCCGGTGAGTACAGCGTCGCAGCGTCCCTCGAGGGCTGGCGCGGCGGGAAGACGCCAGAGCGGGTCGAGGTCGAAGACGGGATGACCCGCACAGGGACCATGGTCACCATGGTCCGCGGACTCCGGATTGACGGGACGGTGGTCATGCCCGACGGCTCCGCCGCCGCGGGGGTCCCCGTGCGCCTCGAGCAAGCGCGCGCCTCGTCCGGGTCGTCCGAGGGTCGCCGGAACTTCTGGGGCGGCCGCGACCGTGGCCCCGAGCGCAAGGAGGTCGTCACGGAGGTGGACGGGACCTTCAGCTTCGAGGCCTTGACCGAGACGGCGGCGAGGCTCGTGGCCAGCGCGGAGGTCCCCGGCGAGGACGGGAGCGTGACCTCCCTGGTCGCCATCTCCGAGGACGTGGAACCGGGCGCCGCTGAGCCCCTCGAGCTCGCCCTCCGGCCCACCCTGGCGCTCGCCGGCATCGTGCTGGACGACATGAACCAACCCGTGACCGAATTCGAGGTCCGGGCTGCGCGGGAGGGCTTCAGCTCCCGCTCTGGCGCCGGGGACGGCCTGCGGAAGACCATCGCCACGGAGGACGGTCGCTTCAGCGTGGCCGGGCTCAGCGCAGGCACCTGGACGGTGTCCATCCGCGCCTCCGGTTACACCTCCCCCGACGATCAGACACAGACCCTGACGGTGCCCCAGGTCGGCCCCGAGCCGCGCTTCGTCCTCGAGCGCCGCGGCAGCGTCCGCGGCGTCGTGATCGGGCCGGGCGGCGTGCCGATCGCCGGCGCCACGGTGACCCAGGCGCAGCAGGGCGGAGGCTTTGGCGGCTGGGGCCGCCGACAGGAGGGCGTCACCTCCGGCGAGGATGGGACCTTCGAGATTGAGGAGCTGAAACCAGGAGCCCAGAGCTTCGAGGCCTCCAGCGACGACTGGGCCAAGTCAGAGGCCGCAAGCGTCGAGGTGGTCGCCGGGGAGGTTGCCGATGGCCTCGTGCTCGAGCTCCGCCGCGGCGGTCGGATCAGCGGGATCGTGCGCGACGCGGAGGGCAGCCCGTGGTCGGGGCGCCGGGTCACCTACGCCCAAGGGGGTGGCCCCATGGCGATGTTCGGCGGCTCAGACACCGCCACCACGGACTCCACCGGGAGCTTCACCTTCGAGCGCGTGCCCCCCGGGCAGTGGACGGTCAACGCCTCCCCGGGTGAGCGGGAGATGTTCAAGACGTTCGAGGGCGCCCGCGACGAGAGCGCCTTCCTCGAGCTGATGGCCCAGAACCTGAGCCAGCAGGTCGACGTCGAGGACGGCGGCGCCGTCTTCGTGGAGCTCGGCGCAGAGCCCAGGGAACCCGTGGTGGTCTTCGGCGAGGTCACCCGTGGCGGGGCCGCAGTGACCGGCGGCAACGTCACGTTCGCCCTCGAGGGCGGCGACCTCTTCGCCAACCTCAAGCGTGCGGACCTACAGGCCGGCGCCTACCGGATCGAGCTGGACCGGCCCGGGGCCTACCTCGTGTCGGTCGAGCGTGGCGCCCGCCGCAACGGGTTCCTCATCGACGTCCGCGCGGGCGGCGAGCAGCGCGTGAACCTCGAGCTTCCGGAGGGCGGCATCGCCGGGCGAGTGACGGACTCCGACGGGCGCCCCGCCGCCGGCATCCGCGTCACCGCCGAGCCGAGCACGTCCTTCTCCTTCAACCGCTTCGACCCCCGCTCCACCTCGACGGACGCCGAGGGGCGCTACGAATTGGAGGACCTGGATCCGGGCACCTACGCCCTGCGGGTGGGTAGCAGAGGCTGGGGTCGCGGCGGCGGCTCCACCGGTGAGGCCTTCGGGGTCGCCCTCGTCGAGGGCGTTCAGGTGAGCGCGACCTCCATCACGGGAGGCGTCAACGTGCAGCTCTCCAGTCCAGGCCGGGTCATCGGGCAGGTGGTCAACCGCGACGGCGCGCCGGTCGCAGGCGCGACGATCTTCGTCCGGGAGGCCTCCGGCCGCCCGGTGGACGCGATCTCCACGGTCCGCAGCGGCGCCGACGGGCGCTTCTCCTACTCGCGCGTGAACCCGGGTTCGTACCTGGTGAGCGCGCGCGGCGACGGCAAGGCCTCCGAGGCGGTCGACGGCGTCGTGGTGACCTCCGGACAAGACACAGAGGTCCGCCTCGAGGTCGAGGCAGGCAGCAACCTCGTGGTGCGGACCGTTGAGAAGGACGACACCCCGGTTCGCGCGGAGGTGACGGTCGTCGACAGTGACGGCCGAGAGGTCAGCGGCCTCGTCGGCACCGAGCTCTTCCGGTCCTTCGGGGAGGGCGTCTCGACCACCGAACAGCGCTTCGGCCCCCTGGCTCCCGGGCGCTACACCGTCACGGCCAAGGCTCAGGACGGGCGCACGGAGCGAAAGCGCGTCACCGTCAAGGGGTCGCGGGACACGCGGACCCGGCTGCGCTTCGACCCGGTGCCGGAGTAAGAGGCCCGGGCGCGCCCCTTCAGAGGGCGTCCCTCAGGCCCTGGAGGAGGTGCTCCATGTCCGCCGGGAGCGGCGCCTCGAACGTCACGCTCTCCCCGCTGACGGGGTGCCGGAAGGTGAGGCGCCTGGCGTGGAGGGCCGGGCGTTCCATGCGCTGGACCGTCCGCGGAAGAGGGTGCCGCTGGGCGCCGCCGTGGGAGTACGCACGGTCCCCCACGATCGGCAGGCCCGCGTCCTGCAGGTGCACCCGGATCTGGTGGGTCCGCCCGGTCCTCGGGTGCGCTGCGACGAGGGTCACCGGCCCCAGCTCCTCGACGCGCTCGATCAAGGTCTCCGCCGCGCGCGCGTCGCCGCTCTCCACCAGATCATCCTGCAGGGCGGAGGGGACCACCCGCATGCGCTCCGGGTTCTTGGGCGAGGCGCCGATCGCGCCCGTCCGCCACTCCGAGTCGAAGCGAGGGGCGCCGTGCACCAGCGCCAGGTACATCTTGGAGACCTCACGCTCCTTGAACTGCGCCTTG
Organism: Planctomycetota bacterium; assembly: GCA_029248265.1. Taxonomy (GTDB): domain Bacteria; phylum Planctomycetota; class UBA1135; order UBA1135; genus Saltatorellus. The sequence goes on along the minus strand of JAQWJQ010000239.1, from coordinate 1,476 downwards.
AGTGACTCCAGCGCGGGCAACGTCCGGCCCATGACGATCACCCCGCTCGTGAGCCGGTCCAGCCGGTGGACGATCCCCGGACGGTCGGCGCCCTGCACCTCCGGGAGCGGCCCGAAGCGGTCGACCGCGAGGTCAGACAGGGTCCCCTTCGTCTGACGGGGGTTCGGGTGGCAGACGAGCCCAGCCGGCTTGTTGATCACGATGACCGACTCATCCTCATGGAGGACGTCCAGCTCGACGATGGCGGCCCCTGCGACGTCCTTGGAGACCTCCTGGTCCCCGTCCATCCGGATCACCACCTCCGCGCCGGCCTCGACCGGGGTGTTAGGGCGCCGGACCTCATGCCCCCCCACCTGGACGGAGCCTCCCTTGATGAGGCGCTGGAGCTGACTCCGTGAGCGCCCCGGGACGAGGGCCACCAGGGCCACGTCCAGGCGTGCTCCGGCGTGGTCAGCGGGAATCTCGACGGTGAATTCGGTGGGGCTGGACATTCGGTGGACTCCGGTGCGGAAGACGATACCCGAGCCTAGCCGCTTCCATCGGGACCTCTCGACTGCTATCCCAGGGACGATGGAAGGAACTCGTCCGCTGAAGGTCCTGCTCGCTGACGACGAGCAGCTCACCCTCGACGTCCTTGGCGCGTCTTTGACGGCCCAGGGGCTCGAGGTGGTCCTCGCCTCGACGTCCGCCGCCGCGATCCGAGAGGTCGAGGCCGCCCCCTTTGACGCCGTCATCACCGACGTGGTCTTCGACGGGACCAGCGAGGGCGAGGAGATCCTCGCGGCGACCCGGCGGCTGCAGCCTGCCGCGGTCTGCCTCCTGATGACCGGCTACCCGAGGGTGGAGGCCGCCGTGCAGGCCATGAAGGTCGGCGCCGTGGACTACCTCCAGAAGCCGGTGGACCCGGACCTCTTGGGGGCCACCATCCAGCGCGCGGTCCGGGAGCAGCGCCTCCAATCGGAGGAGCTCCCCTACCAGGACCTCGTGGACATCCTCTCTGGCCTCGTGGCCAAGTCCATCGAGCGGGTCGACCCCTACACAGCCGGCCACGGAGAGCGAACCCGTAAGTACTGCAAGATGGTCGCCGAGGAGTTTGGACTCGACCGCAAGACCGTCGAGCACCTCGAACTCGCCGCGATCGCCCACGACTACGGCAAGATCTTCCTCGACGACCTGGGGTTCCTCACCAAGAAGGGGCCCCTCACACCGGCCGAGCGACGGGAGATGCAGCGGCACCCGCTGGTGGGCGCCGAACGCCTTGGGGAGCACCCCCAGCTCAGCCGCGTCGTGAAGTACGTCGTCGAGCACCACGAACGTTGGGATGGTCTCGGCTACCCCTTCAGGTTGCGCGGTGAAGAGATCTCGAGGCCGGGACGGATCCTCTGCGTGGTCGAGGTCTTCGACTCGCTGACCACCCGCCGCTCCTACAAGGGTGCCTGGTCGCTCCAGAAGACCATCGACTTCTTCGAGTCTCAG
>JAQWJQ010000228.1 GCA_029248265.1 Planctomycetota bacterium | reverse complement strand
CGAGGCAGGTGAGCGTCGCGCAGTCGGGGCCTTCGAGGACCCGGAGGACCGTGTCGTAAGCGGATCCGCAGGTCTCGAAGGTGATGTTCCCAGAAACCGCGGCCGTGTAGGTGAACCAGATGTCTTCGAAGCCGTCGCGAGCCACGCAGGTCGGGTCGCCGAAGCCCGAGTCGGTGTAACTGGTCGTATCAAATGACGAAAGGCCGTCGCCGACACTGATCGCGTCGGTGCAGTCATCACCCAGGGCTTGGGAGATGTCGAGCGTGCCGGCGCCGATGGCGGCTAGGTTCCAGCCCTCGACATGAATCAGGTACTCCTGACCTGCAACGACAGGGACTTCGACTTGGGAGGCGAAGTTGTTGCCAATGGTGGTCGCGCAGGCGTCGTCGTTGCCCGCGAGGCAGGTGAGCGTCGCGCAGTCGGGGCCTTCGAGGACCCGGAGGACCGTGTCGAAGGCGGATCCGCAGGTGCCGACGGTGGCGACACCGCTCAGAGGGGCCGTGTAGACGAACCAGATGTCCGTGAAGCCGTCACGACCAACGCAGCTCGGGTCGTGGAAGCCAGAGTCAACGTTGCCAGTCGTGTCGAAGGCGGTCGCGCCGACGCTGACCGAGATCGCGTCGGAGCAGACATCGCCGTTGACACCGATGCCGGGCGCAGCGGCCGCACTCGCGGCGAGGCCGAAGGAGAGCGCAATTGAAGTGAGTTTCATAGCGTGGAAAAGGGAGGTGAACGGAAGGCAGTGAGCGACCACAAGCGGGCGCCGCAAAGCCCCTAAATGCAGGATTGCCCATTGAAGGTACCACCCGTATCTCAAATTCGGAATAGGCGAATCGTTTCCAGGCGCCCACTCGGCGGAGCATGGGACCGTGGGAGGGGAGGGGAGGAGAATCAGCCGGACGGGAGCTGGTCGGCCCGGGGAAAAACCCCTGAAGAGGCCGATTGACTTCTCGTCAAGGGGCGTGCCGAGGCCCGTATGGGTGGACCAGCAAGCCTCCGAGTGTTGTCCCTGGGTGCCGCTGTGTCGGGCCCAGGAGCTCAGCCTGCGCCTTAAGGAGGGGCGTCGGCGTCCATCGGGGCGCGCTGATGTGGCCCTGGGGCCGCTGATCAGGCGAGGGGCCACTCAGGCTCGGGTCGGGCGGGTGCGAGGCGTGGGGGCTCGGCGCAGAGGCCCAGAGACTGAAGGATCCTGGGCACCACGAGCGGGTCCGTGAGAGTGGCGACGGGGTGGGGGCGGCCGCTGCACCTGAGGCAGCGCAGCACCTCCACCGCCAAGGTCCGCTGGAGGAGCACGGCGCAGCGGCGGCGCTGTGCTTCGTCGCAGGGGTCACGCTCGGCCCCGCCCTCAGGCTGAATGCGGACGTCGGCGTGGAGGGAGAAGCCGCCCTGTTCGCACTGGAGCTCATCAGGCAGGCAAAGTTCGCGTGGGAGGAGTCGAGGCCGGCCGTCGCTCAGACGGTCTCGGGCCAAGAGTTGGCCACCGGGCCTTGTGCGTGATAGTCGCTACGACTCCGTACGCCCCCAGGCGTCGACGTTCTCTCCAAGCATGGCGTCGCTGAAATGACGCCGCAGGGCATCCGCACTTGGCCGAGCCTCTACCGGAGCCGGCAGCCGGAGGTCCAGGCCATCAAGTTCCCCGTAGCTCGATTCCGCTAGATCGGGATGGAGTGCGACCTTCATGGTCTCGGGGTCAATGTCGCCGGCCGCCGTGCTCGTCCTGGAAGCGTTCGAGGAACGGTTGAGGTGCTCCCGTGCGAGCGCGTGGAGCGGCGACGTCGTGGCATCGCGGCGGAGGACCTCGGGCCCCGTTGTCTCCCTCGCTGTGCCGCGCCCCACGCAGGGCCCGACGGCTCCGGCGCCGAACGGTGGCGCCCCGCTGCAGCCTCACCTGCGCCCAGTCCGCCCAGCAGGAGCCCGCCATCGATCCTGCGTGAGCAGAGGCACCCGGGTCCAGATCGGCCAGGCTCAGCCTCGCGTCCTGCGGCGAGGAGGCTGCTCATCCAATCGCTCGGGGTACAAGCTGGCGCGCCTCAGCAAGAACCGACCCCGCATCTTGCGACGCTCACGGGCAGGCTTGGGAGCTGTCTTGCGGGTACCCGCTTGGCCCACTTCTCCGCGCTTGGGCCCTTCGCGGAGTTCATCGCCGCGGGCGAAAGAGTGGCTCCCCGAGCAGGATTCGAACCTGCGACACAGCGGTTAACAGCCGCTTGCTCTACCAACTGAGCTATCGGGGATTGAGGCCGAAGAATAGCCCCCGAAGAGGGCATGTCAAGCGAGTCCATCGGGTCCCTTGCCGGTAAGTCCGAAGACCAAAGGCGAAGGGGGGGGCTCGGTCTGCCTGCCTGGACCTGCGCAGACCCCTGCACCCACTTCGAGACGTGGGGCGGGGCGCCTCGCAGTGTGGCAGGGGAGGGTGCCGAGCCGTCGCCGGACTCGGGAGCCGCCGTGGGGTCAGTACTTGAGGCCGAGCTTCTTGAGCTTCGGGGCGATGACCATCTGGCAGTAGCCCTGGGAGCTGTTATCGACGTAGTAGCCCTGGTGGTACTTCTCGGCCGGATAGAAGGTGGCGGCGGCGCTGACCTCGGTGACGATCGGGTCCGAGAACGTGGGCTGGACGTCTCGCTTCGACGTCTCGGCAATCTTTCGCTGCTCGTCCGAGTGGAAGAAGATCGCCGAGCGGTACTGGGTGCCGCGGTCGTTCCCCTGCCGGTTGAGGGTGGTGGGGTCATGCAGGCGCCAGAACCAGTCCAGGAGCTCGGCATAGCTCAGGACGGAGGGGTCAAAGGTGACCTTGACCACCTCGGCGTGCCCCGTGCGCCCGGTGCAGATGTCCTTGTAGGTCGGGTCCAGGGTCTCGCCGCCCGTGTAACCGGACTCGACGGACTTCACGCCCTCCACCTGCTCGAGGACGGCCTCGATACACCAGAAGCAGCCGGCGCCCAGGGTGGCGACCTCTTCGGACGGGGCATCGACTTGATCGTTGTGGCTCATGGAGTCGTTGAGGGTGGGGGCTGGAGCCGCGGTGTCACCGGGGCTGGAGTCGAGGGCCGCGACCGGCGCGGCCCCCACGGTCGTGGTGGAGGGGGCCATGGCGCCCCCGGCGCGGGGCTGGACGTCTGCCAGGGAGGTCTGCGCTCCCCCGGCAACCGCATCGGTCCCGCCCACGGACCCGGGTGCGGAGGAGGCGCCGGGCCCTGAGCCTGCGGTGCCCTCGATGGACGGCGGCGCGTCCCCTGTGCTGCAGCCCGGGGCGGGGACGAGCGCGAGGAGGAGGCCCAGCGTGAGCGCGGGAGCGGTGAGGCTCGGCGAGAGGCGAATCATGGTCAATCTGGGTCAAAGGTCCTCGGACAGACGGAGGGGGAGCCGAACAGGCCCAGCCACCTCGCTCTCTATCATGGGCTGCGACACCCAGAATTTCGCGGGCCGGGGCTGCGCGGTTGCAGTCAAACCTGCGCTGCGCGCCGCCCACTGGCAGATGCGCTCGGGGGTCACCCCGGCACGGCGAAGCTCGCCCAAGGTCACTGCGCCGTCCCTCTTGGCCAGCCGTTCGCCCCTGTGGTCGACGACGAGGCGGACGTGGGCCTGCTCCGGGATCGTGAGGCCAAGGTCCCTCGCGAGGAGCATCTGACGGGCCGCGCTGGGCATCAGGTCCTCGCCCCGCACCACCTCGGTCACCCCCTGGTAGGCGTCGTCGACGGCGGTGGCGAGCTGGTAGGAGGCCACACCGTCCCTGCGAGCGACGACGAAGTCCCCCGCGGTTCGGGCCACATCCACCTCCACGGGCCCCATGAGGCGGTCTCGCCAGCCAATGGGGCCACGGACGACCCGATATCGCAGGGCCTTCGACCCCGCCGGGGCCTGGTCCGCCCTCGAAGGGTCCCTGAGGCAGGTTCCCGGATACGGCATCTCGCCGTCCGTGTCGTGGGGAGCGCTCACCGCGCTGGCGATCTCCTTACGGGTACAGACGCACGGGTAGAGGGCCCCCTGGCGCTCCAGGCGGCCCAGAGCATCGTCATAGGCCTTGGTGCGCGTGGACTGATAGAGCGGCGCCCCGTCCCAGTCCAGTCCGAGCCAGGAGAGGTCCTCCAGGATCCGGTCGGCGCTCCCGGGAACGGTGCGCTGCGGGTCGAGGTCATCGATCCGCAGGACCACGCGGCCCCCCTGCGCGCGCGCCGACCACCACGCGAGGAGGAAGGAGCGGGCGTGCCCGAGGTGGAGCTGCCCCGTGGGCGACGGGGCGATCCGTCCGACCACCGTCATCGGTTGCCGCTCCTCGCCGCATCGCCATGGACCCGACGAATCCCCGGCGACGGGTCTTGAGCCCCAGGGGAGCTGGGCCCGAAGGTGGCGCCGCGGAGCCCCTGGGGTCCAGAGGACCCAGAGGACGCCGACGGGCGGCCGGTCCGCCAGCGGAGACGGGTCAGATAGGCGCCGAGGCGAGGACTCACGACGCTCAGCGGAGGAGTCCCCGTGGCCCGCGGCCGCGGGCTTCCTCTCGGAGCTTGCGGGGGACCTCGTCGCCGAAGGTGGTGTAGCACGACCGCGCCGCGAGCACGTGGGGGTCGTCGAGGGGGACGGTGCGCTGCCCCTGGCCGGGCACCGTGATGTCCACGTCGCCGACGGCACCGTCGCGCCAGGCGACCATCCGGTTGGCGGCGCCTTGGAGAAGCAGGCGCGTCGCGTGAGCCCCGAACAGGGTCCCCAGCACTCGGTCATCTGCGACGGGCGAGCCGCCGCGCTGCACGTGGCCGAGGGTGACGGCGCGCGCCTCCACGTCCGACTGGCGGTCGATCTCCTGCGCAATCTGCTCGCCGATGCCGCCGAGCTTGACCGGGTCGGGAGAGGTGGGATCGAGGGTGTGGACCACCTGCTCGCCTCCCTCCATGCAGGCTCCCTCGGCCACGCAGATCACCGTCGACCGACGCCCGATGGAGGTGCGCCAATCGATCTGCTCGAGGATGTGGTCAAGGCGGAATGGGATCTCTGGAATGAGGATGACATCGGCGCCGCCCGCGATGCCCGCGTGGAGCGCGATCCAGCCGGCGTTGCGCCCCATGACCTCCACGACCAGCGCGCGCCCGTGGCTCTCCGCAGTGGTGTGCACTCGATCGAGAGCCTCGGTGGCGACCTCAACCGCCGACTGAAAGCCGAAGGTGAGCTCCGTGCCGTGGACATCGTTGTCGATGGTCTTGGGCACCCCGATCACCGGGATGCCTGCGGCGGCGAAGGGCTGCGCGCAGGCCATGGTGCCGTCCCCGCCGAGGACCACGAGCGCCTCGAGGCCATGCTCCTCAATGGTCTTGAAGCAGCTGGCCGTGACATCCTCCCAGAGGACCTCGCCGTCCGCCCCCTGACCCGTGGCGAAGCGCAGGGGGTTGGCCTTGTTCGAGGTGCCGAGGATGGTGCCGCCGAGCTTGAGGATGCCCGAGACGTCGTCGTAGCGCAGCTCGCGGACGCGGTTCTCGATGAGGCCGAGGAAGCCGTCTTCGATGCCGTGGACGTCGAGCCCAGCCTGGATGGCGTGCTTGGTCACGGAGCGCAGGACCGCGTTGAGGCCGGGGCAGTCGCCGCCGCCAGTGAGCACGCCGATGCGTCTGGGAATGGAGGTCATGGGGTGGATGCTAACGACCGCGGCCCTGAAGTCATCGCGACCTGCTCCGTTCAGGGACACTCGCTGGCCGATCCCCCTGGAGCCGGACGGCATTCTGGGGGTTGCGCCCCCCCGTCCCCGTGGGGGCCCTGTGAAAGCAGGCACATCCATGGGGGGCGGCAGCCTCTGCACGGGATAGGCTTCGGCACCATGGAATACCGGCCCACCTCGATACCAGACGTCGTGCTCTGCATCCCCAAGGTCTTCGGAGACGAGCGCGGGTTCTTCATGGAGACGTTCCGCGCGGATGACTTCGAGCGCGAGTGCGCCCCGATGAAGTTCGTCCAGGACAACACCTCCCGGTCCACCCGGGGGATCCTGCGCGGTCTCCACTACCAGAACCCCAACCCCCAGGGGAAGCTGGTTCGGGTGAGCGAGGGCGAGGTGTTCGACGTGGCCGTGGACATGCGTAAGGGCTCTCCCACCTTCGGCAAGTGGGTCGGTGAGTTCCTCTCGGCGGAGAACAAGCACGCCCTCTGGGTGCCCCCGGGGTTTGCCCACGGCTTCTATGTCACCTCCGAAGCTGCGGAGTTCAGCTACAAGTGCACCGACTTCTACGCACCCGAGCACGAGCACTCGCTGAAGTGGGACGACCCCACGGTCGGGATCGAATGGCCCCTGGAGCGCGGTGGCGCCCCCAAGCTCTCGCCCAAGGACGAGGCGGGACGCTCGCTCGCAGACGCCCTGCCGTTCGGCTAGCCCAGGGTTAGGCCGCGCCAAGCCGGGGCGCTCACCGGGCCCCCTTCCAAGCCTCCAGTGGGACCTCCCATTGTTCCCCCGAGGCTCCATCGGGAGCCGCTGCATCAGGAGTCGGTGGGGCCGTCGCAGCCGCGACCCGCGTGACCGAGGATGGTCGGCAGCCAGGCCAGGGCTGCACCTCGTCCATCGGGCCGCTCGCCGGGCCCCTCATCCCGCCAAGAAGTCGATCGGTCCGATGTGGCGACCGAAGATCCATCCCACGGGCAGGCCAATGACGGCACCGACGATGAACCCGGGCACCCCGAGGGGCGTGTAGGTGTAGGCGAGCGCGCCCACGAGGAGTGCGCTGGCGAGGGCACAGAAGGACTTCCAGATGAAGCGGAGCATATCGGTGGGGGCTGTGAGGGCACGGCCCTTGGGAGGTGTGAGGCCCAAACGAACCCTGGTCAGGGGCCCTGCAGGCCTCCGGCCCAAGGCTCGCGGCCCCGCTCGGCGTCGCCAAGCGGGGCCGCTCTCCTGCGGACGATGGGCCCTGGCGGGCTCATCGCGCGCCGATCAATAGCGGTAGGTGTCGGGCTTGTACGGCCCCTCCTGCGGGACGCCGAGGTAGTCGGCCTGATCCTTGGTCATCTCGGTGAGCTTCACACCGAGCTGGCCGAGGTGCAGGCGAGCGACGCGCTCGTCGAGGTGCTTGGGCAGCGTGTAGACCTTGTTCTCGTAGAGCGAGGCGTTCTGGAAGAGCTCGATCTGCGCCATCACCTGGTTGGTGAAGGAGCAGCTCATGACGAAGCTCGGGTGCCCGGTCGCGCAGCCGAGGTTCAGGAGGCGGCCCTCGGCGAGGACGAGGATGCTGTGGCCGTCGGGGAACTCCCAGCGGTCGACCTGATCCTTGATGTTCTCGCGGACCATGCCGTCCTTCGCCTCGAGCTCCGCCATCTGGATCTCGTTATCGAAGTGGCCGATGTTGCCGACGATGGCCATGTCCTTCATCTGCTCCATGTGCTCGAGGCGGATGATGTCCTTGTTGCCGGTCGTCGTGACGAACACGTCGGCCTCGGAGAGGTAGTCCTCCAGGACGCCGACCTCGAAGCCCTCCATGACCGCCTGCAGCGCGCAGATCGGGTCGATCTCGGTGACGATGACGCGTGCGCCCTGGGCGCGGAGCGACTGGGCCGAGCCCTTGCCGACGTCGCCGTAGCCGCAGATGATCGCGACCTTACCGGCAAGCATGACGTCCGTCGCGCGGAGGATGCCGTCGGTCAGGCTGTGGCGGCAACCGTAGAGGTTGTCGAACTTGCTCTTCGTGACGGCGTCGTTGACGTTCATCGCGGGGAAGGGGAGCTCGCCGCGCTCGACCATCTGGTTGAGACGGAGGACGCCCGTGGTGGTCTCCTCGGAGACGCCCTTGATGCTCGCCTCGACCTTCTGCCACTTGTCGGTGTGCTTCGCGACGCTCTCGGTGAGCGACGCGAGGACGACCTTCCACTCGGCGCTGGCGCCCTCTGCGGCGGCCGGCACGGCGCCCGCGCGCTCGTACTCGGCGCCCTTGAGGACGTACATGGTGGCGTCACCGCCGTCGTCGAGGATCATGTTCGGCAGCTCGCCCTCGGGCCAGGTGAGCATGCGCTCGGCGCACTGCCAGTACTCCTCAAGCGTCTCGCCCTTCCAGGCGAAGCAGGGGATGCCGGTGGGGGCGTCCACGGTGCCGTGGGGGCCGACGACCACGGCCGCGGCGGCGTGGTCCTGGGTGGAGAAGATGTTGCAGGAGGCCCAGCGGACCTCGGCGCCGAGCTCCACGAGGGTCTCGATCAGGACGGCCGTCTGGATCGTCATGTGGAGGGAGCCGGAGATCCGGGCACCCTTCAGCGGGAACTTGCCGGCGTACTCCTCGCGGAGAGCCATGAGGCCCGGCATCTCCTTCTCGGCGATGCGGATCTCCTTGCGGCCGAAGTCAGCCTCGGCGATGTCGCGCACATGGAAGTCGGTGACAACGGGGCGCTGCGTGGTAGCAGTGGACATGTTGATTACGTGGGTTGGCGCCGTGAGGCGTCAGGATTGCGGGGCACGCCCGCGGACAAGGTAGAGGGGCAGCGCGACGTCTCCACGGGGAGCGGTCGCGCGAGATTCCGCGCCGGTGGGCCCATCGGGCCCAGGCTGCGGGCAATAACGATCCTCGAGCGGCTCGACGATCACGTCGACGAACCCCGCTCGATTGAGTGCCTGTTGGATGGCCGCTGGCTCGAGCCCCAGATGGCGGTCCCCGAGGTCCTGGTGCATCCAGGCCTCGTGATGGGGCATGAGCTCAACGATGCTGAGCGTGCCGCCCGGCTTGAGCACCCGGCGCATCTCCTGGAGAGCGGGGGAGAGCTCGGGGAGGTGGTGCAGGACCATGGCCGCGACCGCGCCGTCCAGCTCGGCGTCGGCGAGCGGCAGGGCATCGAGCTCGCCTTGGCGGAACTCGACGGTCGCGCGATCGGGGGTGATGTCCTTCATCCGCCCCTGGGCCTCCTCCAACATCCCGGCGGAGCGATCGACGCAGATGAGCCGCTCGCAGAGCCCTGCGAGTGAGCGGGCGACGTACCCCGTCCCGCACCCCAGGTCCGCGAGCACGATCCCCTGGGGGAGCAGCTGGGCGGCGGCGCGCTCGCGGGCGGTGCCCTTCTCGAAGAGCGCCCCGACCTTGTCCCAATCTCCGGCCACTCGGTCAAAGAAGGCCCGCTCATCCGCGTGGCGGTCCGCCAGCACGGCGCCCAGGCGGAGCCTGTCGGACTGGTGCTCGGGGAGCTCCGAGAGGTCCGGGGCCAGGGCGAGCCAGAGCCGACCGAGGGAGGAGTCGGGGCGGGCGTTGACGGCCGCCGACCGCAGGTAGGTGCTGGTGCCTGCGCGGCGCTCGTCCAGCAGGTCGTGCTCACGGAGGACCCGCAGGTGGTTGCTGACCCGGCTCTGAGCCATCCCGAGGCACCGTGCCAGCTCACCGACGGAGAGCTCCTCGAGCGCGAGGAGCGCGAGGGCTCGCATGCGGGTCGCGTCGGACAGGACCTTCAGGAGGGTCGGGGCCGAGTGGGGGCTGGCGTAGGAGAGGACCATGGCTTGGAACACTCTATCATGACTCAGTGATGAAGCGTGTTCCAGTGCCTCAGCCGGGTTTTCTCGGGAGAATCTGCGCCGAAATGGGGCGCGGGCCGGTCCGCCAGGGGCGAATCGGCCCGCGCGGGGTCCCAGGCAGCCCGCGGGGCCGCCGACAGGCTCAGCCGTGGCTGGTCAGGAGAGGCTGCTGAGGTCCGGGACCTCGATGGAGAGGATCTCGACCTCGATGTCGCCGCCGGGAAGCTGCACGGTGCTCTGCTCTCCAGTGCTGGCACCGAGCAACCCCTTGGCGAGGGGCGCCCGATAGGAAATCACCTGGGTGCCGAGGACCTCGTCCTCATCCCAGGGGCCAAGCAGGAGCACGGTGGCCTCCTTGTCCTCGGCCAGGTCGCGATAGCGAACCACCGTTCCGGGACAGACCGTGTCCTCGATGACCGCCGCCTCTTCGATGAGGTCCGTCAGTCGCAACTCCTCTTCCATCTCCATGGCCCGGGCCGTCAGGTTGCGCTGCTCCTCGATGGCGGCTTCCCACTCGGAGTTCTCGGAGAGGTCGCCGAAGGAGGCGGCGCGCCCAATCGCGTCCTGGTTCTCCGGAATCTTGACCTCGCGCAGCTCCTTCAGCTCCGCGGACCGGCGGCGGAGGCCAGCGCGTGTGGTCCAGACCGTGTCGCCTTCCCAGAAGAAGCCGGCATCCTGGGCGAAGAACTGGCGGTCCTTGCTCAGGGCAATCTCAGTGATCAGGTTGTCGATCTCGCTGTCCACGCCGCGACTCGCCGTGACGTTGGCGCTCCGCAGCGCCGAGACGTCGGCGGTGGAGAAGAGCTGGCGGAGCATCGGATCTTCACCCTTGGTGAGGTAGTCCGTCAGGCGCCCGGAAATCCGCGTGAGCTGGGGGTTACCCCGCCGCTCCTGGAAGGTGTTCACCGCCAGGGCCAAGAGGGCCTGACCGCGCTGGACAGGCGTCGGCATGTCTTCGTGCGCCTCGCCATCCTCGTACCGTTCGGCGAGGACAATCATGAGCGTAGGGTTACGGAGGGGTCTCGCCAGCAGCCCGGAGTAGTGGGTACGGAGCTGATCGTCATGCCCCGCTGCCACGATACGGTCGACGAGCGGGCGGATCTGACCGGGAGCGGCGTGCTGCAGCTGGGGGAGGACATCCTCCACCCAGGCGAAGTCGTCCTCTGCCTCTTCCTTTTCTCCATCCGCGGCCGGCTGCTCGCCGGCGGTTCCCTCTGCGGCGGCCTCGGGGGCGCCTGCGGGGGCCGCGGGCTCCTCAGGTGACTCTTCACCCTCCGATCCGTCGCCCTCGAGGGCGGCCACCTCTGCCTGGGCTGCGGCGAGCTGGGCGTCGACCGCCTCCAAGGCGAGCTGGGCGCCGCCTGTGCCGAACAGCTCGGGGAGGATGGCGACGGAGCGCTCCTGATCCTTCGCGCCGGGGAGCGCCTGGAACAACTTCCAGATCTCGGGCGGCTGGGAGGGGTCCGGGGGTGCCGGTGCCTGCGTGACCTCGTAGAGGACGGTGCGCATCAGCTTCGGGGAGGCGCCCTGCTTGTCGCGGAGCATCAACCACGCGGCGAGGCGCTCCGGGAGCGGCTCGGACTCGGCGGCCGCCGCGTTCTCCAGTTCCTGGATGGCGATCGCCCTCAGGTCCTCGGCCACGCCGGCGCCTACAAAAAGATCGCGGACGCGAGCGTGCACCTCGGAGAGGTTGGACGCCCTTTGCAGCAGGCGAGCGAGCGCCTCGCCCGGGTTCTTCTTCACGAGCAATTGCGTGACCGTCGACTTCTGCGGGGTGCCGCTGACCTCGATCTCGTCCGAGTTCTCGGCGAGCTTGCGGGCCTTCCGCCACCAGGCCGACCAGGCGCTGCCCTCGATGCCGATCTGCATCATGGCGGTCTTGATGGTGGTCGTGGTCGCGCGGCCGTTGTGGCGGAGGAGGATGGCGTTGAGCGCATCCAGCGGCTCCTTCTTGACCTCCTTCTTCAGGCCCTCCGCGTCCTTGAGTGACCTGGAACGCAGGTCCTTCTCGGGGAGGGGGTCGAAGATGTCCATGGCCGCGTTGAGCGGAAACTTGTCCTCGCGTCCGTTCCAGAAGCGAACCCGGGCGTAGCCCTCCGTGGCGTTCATCTCCAGGACCTCTCCGACGCCCCAGCCGCCGGGGTGGAAGACGGTGCTCCCCGTCTGGAACGCCAGCAGCTTGGCCATCTTCTTCCAGGGCGTCCGCAGGTCGGGCGCGCCCTCGGCGAAGCCGGTCACCTCCTTGAACACCTGGTACCAGTCCTCGTCCGCCCAAGCTGCTTCACAAGCCTCATAGAGAGGGACAGCGAGCTCCCCGGGGTTGCCCCCAGCCGCCAGCGAGGCGCCCAAGATGAGGGCGGCGTCGGCGCCGCGATCGAGGGCCGCCAGGGCCACCGCGTGCTCCTTGGCCTGTGCAACCAGGCGCCCAGCGCGCTTCTTCTCACCCGCGAGCTTGAGTGCGGGAAGGAGCTCGTCGATCGGGCCGCCGGATGAGCGAAGCTCAGCCCAGGCGTCGTCGAACTCTTGCCACATTTCCTTGGTGACGAGGAGGGGGAGAGTCATTTGGAGTCGTGGTGGGGGCGACGCTCTTTGGGTGGAGCGTGGCCGAGAGGTGGCGCCCCTGGGCGGGCGCAGAAATCTGGAATGAATCAGCGCCCCCGCGATCGGTCTTTCCGAATCGCAGGGGCGCTTTGAGAAGTGTGCAGATCGCGCCCCCCCCCGTCCACCTTTCCCGATCTTCTCCGGGAGAACTTCCAGATCCGGAATCCCGTCAGTCCACCGCGAGCAACAGCCCCTTCAGGTAGCGCGACCGGCCGAAGTCCGGGCGCTGAGGGTGGTCGTGCGACGCGCCCATGGTCTCGAGCAAGCGGACGTCGCGCTCCGCTCGACGCGCGGCCTGGAAAATGAGGCCGGCGAAGGCCGGGAGGTCCAGCGCGCCAGAGCAGGAAAAGGTCGCCAACAGGCCACCCGGCGCAGTGGAAGCGATCCCGAGCGCGTTGAGGTCCCGGTACTTCACCTTGGCGGACTCGAGGTCGCGCGTCCCCTTGGCCAGCTTGTGAGGGTCGAGGATGACCAGTCCCGGCCGTCGGTTGTTGCTCGAGACCTCTCGGAGCACATCGAAAGCGTCCGCGTGGAGACACTCCACGCCCGCATTGTTGGCCCGAGCGGCCTCGTCCGCGCGCGCCAGGGGTTCCTCGTCCAGGTCCACCGCGCGCACGCTGTGGGCCCCCGCGAGCGCCGCGGGAATGCTGAACCCGCCGGCGTGACAGCAGAGATCGAGCACATCCCGGCCCCGTGCGAGATCGGCGATCCGCCGGCGGTTGTCTCGCTGATCGCAGAACCAGCCGGTCTTGTGGCTGGCGCCGGGGTGGACCAGGAAGCGGACGCCGTACTCCTGGATATACCTGGGCGAAACCTCCTCACCGTCCTGTCCAGGGTCGGCCTCCGGAAAGCCCTCCGGGCCGCGGGCGGTGCGCGCGAAGCGGTGCAGGACCGCGTGGCCGGGAATCAGCTCCTTGAGGATCGAGCCGACGGTCTCCCGCAGCTCCCAAAAGCCCAGGCTGTGGTATTGGCAGACGAGCGCGTCGCCGAGCTTGTCCACAATGAGCCCGGAGAGGTCATCCCCCTCGGCGTGCACGATCCGGTAGGCATCCGTGACGCCCTCAAGGCCCAGGACCTTCCGTCGCAGCCGCAGGGCAGCAGCGATGAGGCGCTGCAGGTGCTGGCGAGGCCGGTCGAGGTCGCTCCTCCGCCCACGGCTCAGCATGCGGAGACGGATGTCAGAGGTGGAGTTGTAGAGCGCGTGCCCGCAGAATCGACCCTCGCGGTCGATGACCTCCACGATGGATCCGTCCCTGGCGACGGGCCCATGAGGGCTGTAGTCGTCCGTGAGCCGAGCGTAGACCCAGGGACCCTGAGGGATTCGATCCACCGAGAGGTGGACTTGTTCGTAGGAGGCCATGGGCGGATCCTACTCGCGGCTTCCACCCCCGGGGGTCCTGGCGGGCCCCTTCCGACCACCAATCACCCATGCACGTCCTCCTCCTCGAGACCATTGCTCTGATCGGCGCCACTGTCCACACGATGGAGCCCGGCCCCGACCCGGGTGGCGTCCTGGCTGCCAAGCCCGCGATCGTCCTGATTGAAGACGGCTTGATCGTCGCCGTGGGCCCCGACGTGGTGATTCCGGACGACGCGGAGCGCGTCGAGTTGACGGGGCTCCACCTTGTCCCTGGCTTGACGGATGCCTACTGCAGCTTCGACGCCGAGCATGATGCCCTCTGGCTCGCCTCAGGCGTCACGACCGCGCGCGACGGGGGCATGCGCGTCGGCGATAGCGTCCCCGAGAAGACACCGTCCATGCGCGATCGGCACCCTGGGCCGCAGCTGCGCATCAGCTCACCGATCTTCGCCTCCAACGCATCGAAGCGCGCAGACGGGTTCATGCTCGGCGCTCCGGAGCAGGCCGCCGAACAGATCGTGGAGGTCCTGAACCTGGTGAAGGGGGCGAGCAGCTCCTTTGACTTCTTTCAGCACGACGGCTCGCTGAGCGAGGACCAGCTGCGCGTGGTCTGCCAGGCTGGCATCGAAGAGGGCGTCCCGACCTGGGGGCCGATCTCCGCCTCGACAGGGATCACCCGCGCTCGCGCGGCGGGTCAGGTGGGCCTCCTCGGCCTGGATTCCCTGTTGCCCAAGGGGGCGCGGTTCGATGCGCTGACCGAGGCGCAAGAAGGCGCCCTGAACGCGGCCATCAATGACCTCGCCGCCGGGGGCTGGGAGGTCTGCCCGCTCCTGATGGGGACAGGTCGGATCGTCCGCGGGAGCGGGCCTGAAGATCCCCCGGCACTCGCCGCGCTTGGTCGGGACTATCAACTGATCTGGCGCTCGGACCTGGAGATGTTCCGGATGATCCGTCAGAGCCCGTCGTGGCCCGCGGTCGAGGCGTCGCTGAGCGCGCAGCGAGCGCTCGTTCGCAGGCTGCACGAGGCCGGCGTGGTGCTGGTGCCGGGCTCCGGCGCGCCGAGCGGGGGGATCGCCCCTGGCGGGGGCCTCATCGATGAGCTCGAGGAGTGGGTGGCCGCCGGGATCCCCGTGGCGGAGGTGCTCACCCTCGCGACGCGTGGGGCAGCCACGGCCGCGGGCGGGGCCGTCCCCGCCGGCCAGATCGCACCGGGCATGCAGGCGAACCTCCTCGCGCTGGCCAGTGACCCTCGGCGCTCGATCAGCGCGTTCCGCGCGCCGGAGATGATGATCCTGCGGGGTCAGGTACGGGAGGGCTTCCAGCTGGAGGATGCCGCGGCCGACCTCGCCCTGGCTCAAACCGCCGCGAAGCTCGCCCGGTCCCAGCCCATCGACCTGGCGGCGCCCCCGGTGCCTGCAGGGGAGCTGGTGGCGTCGGGCACCCTCGAGGTGTCGGCCTACGGTGAGCGCACCGCCGTCGAGCGCTATGCCGTCACCCAGCTACCGCAGGGCCGGATGGCCTACAGCGCGCGGGTGCGCATCCCCGCGTCGCCCAGCACCCCCGCCAGTGAGATGGTCATGGTCCAGGTGATCCACGATGGCCTCGTGGACTTCTTCGAGGTCACGGTCGACCTGCTGGATGAGGAGGGAAAGCCTCAGCTCAAGGAGGGGAAGAACGCGTTCCTGGCCCGCGGCCGGAAGGTCGAGGGGGCCCAGCGCCTCGGCATTGAACGGGCGCGGTACGGCGTGCGGGTGGACTCCAAGCGCTCCGACGAGCCGATCGCAGCCGTGGATGGGAGCATGGCGCTGATGGGCCTCATCGCCTCCCAGCACTTCCCGGCTGGCCCCAGCTTCATCCTGGGGCTTGAGGGGCCAAACATGGAGCCGCTCGTGGACCGCGTCACCCTCAATGTGGACCCGGACCTGCACCGACTCGACCTCGTCAGCCAGCGCTCGCAGCGCGTCTTCGGGATGGGCCCCAACGGGGAGATCCTCTTCGCCGCGCGGGCCACCGGAGGAGGGCGCGTCGACGGCGCGCCGGCCGCGGTCCAGCCGGAGGACGCTCGCTCAGCGCTCCCGTTGCTGGCCGATCGTGTCTACACCGGAGACCCGAAGACGTGGGCCGAGGACGCCGCCGCAACGCCCATGGCCCCTGGAGACAACAGGTGAGCACCGGGAGCAAACCAGCTCCGGGAGCGACGCCTGGGCCCCAGCGGGTCGCCTCCAGCGTCAACCGCGAGGTGGCCGTGGCCGCCCCAGGGGAGTTCGCCCCCCTCCGCCTGGGCGAGGGCCGCGTCGCCTCAAGCGGAGTGGTGGAGGTCTGGCCACCCGTCGTGCTTGCGCCCATGGCGGGGGTGACCAACCTCGCCTTTCGCTCGATGTGCCGCGAGTACGGGGCGGGTCTCTATGTGTCGGAGATGATCACGGCACGGGGCTACCTCATGGGGAACCGGCTGACCGCCCTGCTCGCCTCCTCGTCGCCCGACGAGCAGCCGCGCTCGGTGCAGGTCTACGGCGCCGACCCGGTGGACCTGGGGGAGATGGTCCGCAGCCTCGTCGACGAGGGGGTGGATCACCTGGACATCAACATGGGCTGCCCCGTCCCCAAGGTCACCCGCGCCGGGGGGGGGAGCGCTATCCCGTGCAAGCCCCGGCTACTGGCCCGCCTCGTGCGGGCCATGGTCCAGAACGCCGGGGAGGTCCCGGTCACCGTCAAGATGCGGAAGGGGATCCACGAGGACCTCCTGACGTACGAGGCTGCCGGGCGCGCCGCGGAGGCCGAGGGCGCCTCCGCCGTCGGTCTCCACGCGCGCACCGCCGCGCAGCTCTACTCCGGCGAAGCGGATTGGGCCGCCATCGGGCGGCTGGTCGAGGTGCTCGACGTGCCCGTCCTCGGGAACGGTGACGTCTGGGAGTCCTTCGATGCCCTGAGGATGATGCGGGCCACAGGGTGCGCCGGGGTGATCGTCGGTCGCGGCTGCCTCGGGCGCCCCTGGCTCTTCGGCGAGCTCGCCGAGGTGTTCAACGGTCGGGAGCCCGGCCCGCCCCCGGCCTTCGGCGAGATTGTCGAGGTCATGATGGACCACGGGCAGCGCCTCGTTGATCTGTTCGGAGAGACGGTGGGGGTCCGGCAGATGCGGAAGTGGACGGCCTGGTACACCAAGGGCTTCCGTGGCTCGGCGGCGGTGCGCGGCCGCCTCATGAGGATCGAGTCGCTCGCGGAGATCAGGTCCATCGTCGCGGACCTCGACCCCGCCGAACCGTTCCCCGAGACCGCGCTGCGGGCCATGCGGGCCAAGGGGTCCAAGGTCCAGAGCGTGAAGCTCCCCGAGGGCTACCTGGAAGAGCTCGACGACGACACACCCCCGAAGGGTCCGCGAACACTCGACGAGATCGAGGCATGGGAGAAGGCGCTCAATGGGGGCTGATCAGGAGGCGCTGGACGTCCTCATTGTCGGCGCGGGCGCGGCGGGCTTGTGGTGCGCCGAGGTGGCCGCGCGCGGGGGCCGTGACGTGGTGGTGCTGGAGAAGGTCTCCCGCACAGGGACCAAGGTGCTTGCCAGTGGGGGGACACGCTGCAACCTCACCACGACCCTCGGGCCGAGCGAGGCTGCGCGCCTGTTCGGGACGAGGGGAGAGCGGTTCCTCCGGAGCGGCTTCCGAAACCTGCCGCCCGCGGAGGTCCGCCGGCGCTTTGAGGGCTGGGGAGTCCCGACCGAGGAGGCGCCGCTGGAGAAGGTCTTCCCCGCCTCCGGTAACGCGAAGGACGTGCGAGACGCTCTGGAGGCCGCCGCGCGGGGCGCGGGCGCGAGGATCCACCTGGACTCAGGCGCTCAGTCCATCGAGCGAGAGGGGGCCCTCTGGGTGGTGCGGTCTGCTGATGGCGAGGTCCGGAGGGCGGCAGCGCTCGTGCTCGCCGTGGGCGGCAAGAGCTACCCGAAGACAGGAACCACCGGCGATGGATACGCCTGGCTCAGGGACCTCAAGCTCGAGCTCGTGCCGCCGGTGCCCGCCCTCGTCCCCTTGACGTCAGGGGAGGCGTGGGTCCACGAGCTCACCGGCATCGCCTGGCAGGGCGGAGAGGCCCGCGTGGAGGACCCCGCAGGGCGGGTCCTCGAGCGCCGCCAAAGGCCCCTGATGTTCACCCACCGAGGCGTCTCAGGTCCGGGCGCCATG
Source organism: Planctomycetota bacterium (assembly GCA_029248265.1). Lineage (GTDB taxonomy): Bacteria > Planctomycetota > UBA1135 > UBA1135 > Saltatorellus. The sequence continues at coordinate 5,957 of JAQWJQ010000228.1, read as the reverse complement.
GACCTGTCCCACCATGTGGCCCGTGGCGCGTCCGAGGGGGCCGGCTTCCAACTGCGGGTCGACTTCTTCCCCGGGCTGGATCGGGAAGACCTACGCGCCCAGCTCGTGGCCTCCGCGGGCCTCCCTGGTGCCCCGCGCCTCCAGCGGGCGCTGGGGTCGCTGACCACCGGCCCGATGCCGAGGAGGCTCTTCGACGCGGTGGCCACAAGCGCTCAACTGCAGGGCGATATCGCCGTGAACGGGCTGGATCGGAGGAGCAGGCACGCTCTGGTGGAGGCCATGAAGGGCCTCCCCGTGCCGGTCGACGGCACCGTCGGGTGGGACCACGCCGAGGTCACCGCCGGGGGCCTCGCGCTGCGCGAGGTGAACCCCCGCAGCATGGCGGTCAATCAGTGCCCCGGGCTCTTCGTGGTGGGCGAGCTGCTGGACCTCAACGGCCCCATCGGGGGCCTCTCTTTCCAGGCCGCCTTCGCCACGGCCCAGCTTGCCGGCGAAGCCTTGTCCGCCGCAGGCAGGGCCTGAGACGCCCGGTGGCGGCCCGGGCGAAGCGAACGCTATGCGCCGCGCCCGCCGCCCTCCGCTGGGGGGCTGTCGTCGGGAGCCGGCGAGGGAGCCGCGGGCTTGGGATCGAAGGCGCCGTACTCCTTGAGGATCCCCTGGAAGGTCCTCCGGGTCCAATCACGGGACTCCTTGAGGCCCGCCATCCGCGTCCTCGATCGCGCCACCACCTCCGGGTCGTCGTCCGCCTGGGCGGCCCGCTTGTCGAACCAGGCGCCCCACGCCTTGGCCGTGGGGAGGTCGGCGGCCATCAGCTTGGGGTCAGAGCTCTGCAGCTCCCAGAAGCCATTGAGGCGCAGCTTGCTCGGGCCGTAGCCCCCAGGGAGGACCGGCGCCGCCGAGAGGTAGGTGCGGGCCAGCGCGGTGCGCAAGGCCCGGTACTTGCGGAGCTTGCCGTAATGCACGCCGAGGCGGTCATAGAGGGGTCTTTGCTTTCGCTCGGGCACCGGCGCAATGAAGCTCCTCCAGTCGTCCTCCAGATCGTGCAGCATGCCGAGGCACTCGACATCGGGCATCTCGATCTCAGTGCCTGAGGACCAAGCCTCGTAGAGAGTGATCTCCCTGTAGGCGTTCCCGCTCCGATCAGAGTAGGCGTGGGCAAAGGCCTTCGCCTCCGGGCGCACCTCTCCTGCGTCCAGCCGCTGCTCCACGAGCGCTTCGACGAGGTTGGTGTAGGGGCTCAGCCCCCGGGCTGCGTTGAAGGCGATCCGATCCGGGTCATCCCATCGCCCCAGCGTCACGACCGTCCCTGCGGCCCAGTCGTAGGCGAAGGCCGGACGGAGGTCCCTGGCGCGCCGCCCGCCGACCAGGGCCTCCACCGTCCGGGCGAAGCGCTTCTTTGTGGTGTCCACGAACTTGCGTGGGATGAGGTCGGCGGGGGCGTGCTTCGCCGTGTCGTAGATCGGCGGCTCGGCCGTGGCGGCGGGCCAATCGAAGCGATTGTCGCGGTGGAGGTCGAGGACGTAGCGCTCGAGGGTGGACCGGAAGTGGGTCGCCCGATCGCACTCCGCGATGAACCAATCCACCGTGTCCTTTCGGTCCGCCTCAGCGAGCGTGAGCCAGGCCTGGTATAGCGCCTCGTCACTCGGCGGCCCCGTGCCCTCCCGAGCGTCAGTGTTGTCCTGGGAGCTCGCCACGGCAAACGGCAGCACAACGAGGAGGTGGGCGCAGACGGCGCTGAACATCTTGAGGGTCGAGACCATGGCGACATCATCACCCCGGAGTCGGGGTCGGTCTACAGTCCGGGCGAAGGTCGCGGCAAGCTGCGCGCGCTGGCACCGGGACGCGCCCTTCGGTCCGGGCAAAAAAATGGGGGCGGGTCCGAAGACCCGCCCCACGGGAGGGTGCGACCGAGAACGATAGGGGAGTGTCTCGATCGCGGCGACTTTCGTCGCCTAGGAGGCGCAACATCCTGGCCAAGTGCTGGCAGACCTTCTCGTTACCACCGCACAGTGTCGAGGGGTCGGGGGGAGCCAGCGTTCGGCAGGGTGCGCCTCACCGCACGCAGGAACACTACCCGTGCGGCCACAGGGAACGGGCGCCCACCTAGAAAAAAAGACCGGTGGTGTCTCAGCCTCGCGCCCCCTGGGGCCATCAGGGACCGGCGCTCGGGAAAACCCGCAGGTCAGGCCCCTGGGCCGCCGTGGCGTCGACGCCGCCGCCGCTTGCGCCGCTTCTTGGTCCGCTTGCGCTCCTCGTCCAGCTGGTCCGATCCCGCCGCGCGGGCGCGTGCCGCGCGATCTTGCCACGCCTCAACGATGTCCAGCCCGACCCCCCGGGCCTGGGAGCGCAGCTTGAAGAGCTGAAAGGCGTCGACGAACTCCTCAGAGCGCGCGAAGAGGATCTCCGAGAAGCGCTCGGGGGGGGAGGTGAAGTTCTGCTGCGCGACGAGGGCCTTGCGGGCCCGCGTGAAGTCCTTCTTCGGGAGGCGTGTCCGCTCTGCGATCGTATCGAGCAGCTCCCAGGCGGCGTCCATCCGTGCCCGCGTCTCAAGGAGCGGTCCATCCCCGGCGCGGCGAGCCAGGTCCAATTCGTAAGGCAGGGTGAAGAGCAGGGCCACAATGAGCCCTGTGACGCGCCCGCAGGGCAACGGCGCGGCCGAAGTTGGGGAGAGCATCGTGGCCGGGGCGCTGGGCTCCGCGCATCCTGTCTCCGGGGTGATGTGGCATAGTGGGCAATGGCGCGGGTCGGTCGCCCCGCTTGCGCAGATATCGTTGGGCTCCACCGTGATCCCGAGGGCGGCGGCGCTTTGCGCGACCGCGCCGACCTCGATCCGCGCCCCGGCAGAGGCCCCGAAGGACAGGGTCATCGCCACAAGGGCAAGACCGCAGAGCGCGGCAGTGAGGCGGCGGAGAAAATTCATGCACTCAGAGTTAGATCACCCCGGAGCGCCTGCCAAGGGCGGTCGCGCGCTAGTTCAGCCGCTGAGGCTGTCGCGGATGGCGATGACGCCTGCCAGCGCGTTGAGGGTCTGCGCCTCGATGAGGTAATCGGGCCATGTGGAGAGTTTAACGGCCATGAAATCCGTATCGAAATCGAGATAAATCAGCTGGCCGAACACGCCGCGCGCCATGATGTCACCGCGGCCCGCGTCATGTATCCACCACTGATTGCGGTAAGCGCCGTTGGGTGAGGCGTTTGTGTAGGGCGCGCCGAACGCCGATGGATCGCCCTGCCGCGTGGCGTTGATCCATGCCTCAGGCACGACACCTTCGCCCCCCGCCAGAAGCATCGCACCAAAGCGGGCGTAATCGCGCATCGTGGCATTGAAGCCGCCATCGGCAAGCGCCGTGCCTGCCGCGTCCACGGTGAAGAATGCGTCCCGCTCGGCGCCAATTTTTTGCCAGATGCGGCTGCTGAGAAGCTCGGCCAAGGGGGCTTGCGCCGTGCGTTCCAACGCCCATGCGACCACATCCGTCTCTATGGACCGATACTGGAACGCACCACCATGTTCGCGCTCCAGTGGGAGGGTCTGGATCACGTCGCGGATGGTGGGACGCGTCTGTCCCTCGGGGGTGGGTCGCCAGCCGCAGGCGATGTCGATCCGGGTCATGTCGGAATTGGGCAGGCCGTAATCCTCGGTAAACCGCGCGCCCGAGCGCATGTCGAGCACCTGGTCCAGGGTGGCTCCGGCATAGCCCGATTGCGCAAGTTCAGGGATAAGATCGGTGATCAGGGCGGCGGGGTCGATCAGCCCTTCCCCCTCCAGCGTTCCCGCCAACGCGCCAACAAAGGATTTGGCCACCGATTGCGACAGGTGTGGCGTGTGACCGGCCATGTCGTTGAAATACTGCTCCGAGACGATCTGGCCCTTGTGCATGACCAAGAACCCGTCCGTATAGCTTTGCTCCAGCCAGTCGCGCACGCTCAGCGCGCCACCATCCGCGCCAGTGAAGGGGATGCGGCCCAGCTCCTGCGGGCTGCGGGACATCTCCGAGGGTGTGCCGTCGCCGCGCCGCACATCCGTAGTGGGAAACATTGAGCGCATATTAAGAAACGCCCATCGGTTCATCGGGGCAAGATCCCATGTCATCGGATCGGGGCGCGCACCGGGTGGGGGCGGGAAGCCCTGCATCAACCCCATCTCGCGCGCGGTTTTGGGGGCTGCGGGAGTGGCGGGTTTGGAGCGCGTGGGCATGACGGGGCCTTTCGGGGCGGGAGGGGAATGTGAAAACGGCGGGCCCCGGTGAGGAGGCCCGCCGCCGATGTCTCGACCTAAAGCGTTTCGCCTTAAACTTGAGACAGGGTTAAGGCGAAACGCCGCGCAACATATCAAAGTTGTGGGCGTTTCGAGACAAGCGCGTGATGCAAGTTTGTCCCGAAACGCTTTAGCTTTGGTCTATTGCTTCAGCCGCGTCCAGATGCGGTTGTAGAGATCGGTCACTTCCTGCGGACAGGGCTTGACGAAATCCGGTGTTGGCGCATTGGCAGGCATGACGATTTCCGGCGCGCTCAGCATTTCGGCGTCCATAAACTCTTCCGAGCCCATGATTCCGTTGGCGTAGCGTGCAAAGTTCGAGATCATCGCCGCGTTCTCAGGGTCCATGATGAAGTTTACGAAAAGCTTCGCATTGTCCATGTTTGGCGCATCTGCCAGCACGGCCACGTTATCCATCCAGCCGGTGAAGCCTTCCTTTGGATAAGCGTATTGCAGGGTCGGACGCTGCTCGCGTGCCCGCATGGCGGCCCCGTTCCAGTTCTGGCTGAGATCCACGTCGCCCGAGGTCAGCTTCTCGATGGTGGAATAATCCATCGTGCGCCAGTTTTCCTTGGCCGCGATAAGCATCTCTGTCACTTCGCGCAGCTCATCTGCGTTGGAATTGCAGCGATCATAGCCCTTGTAACGCAGACCCGCGTTGATCACGTCATTCATGTCGTTGAGCATGTTAATCCGGCCCTTGAGCTCCTCGGGTGGATCAAACATCAGCGCCAGCGTGTTGATGTCGCCGGTGTAAACCTCGGTATCGACGGTGAAGGAGGTCGTGCCCCACTGCCACGGCACCGAATAGTTCCGGCCCGGATCCCACCAGACATCGACCCATTTCGGGTCCATGTTCTTGAAGTTCTCCATCTCGTTGGGCTTGATCTCGGCCAGCATGTCCAGACCGATCATGATCTGCACGGTGCTGTCGCCGGGCACGACGATGTCGTAGCCCGTGTTGCCTTCGCGGACCTTGGCCAACATGGTCTCGTTGCTGTCATAGCCGTCGAGATTGACCTCGATGCCGAACTCGGCCTCGAATTTCTCGATCAGCTCGGGGTTGGTGTAGTTACCCCAGTTATAGATGTTCAGCTCGCCCCCGGCGAGGGCCGGGCCGGCAAGGCCAAGGCCAGCCGCGAGGGCTGTGGCCATCTTGAGTTTGGTTTTTGTCATTATAGTTCCTCCTTGATGAACTGGTCGTTTATTGGGGCGCTACTTCTTGCGCCCGATGATGAAAAAGAGGGCCACGAGGATGACCGTCAGGCCCAGAAGAAGGGTCGAGACGGCGTTGATCTCGGGTGTAATGCCGCGGCGGATCTGGCCGAGGATATAGATGGGCAGCGTTGTCTCGCCCGGCCCTGCAATCAGCAACGAGATGATAACATCATCCAGCGAGACTACAAAGGCTAGCATCGCTCCCGCGACGAGCCCCGGCGCCATCAGCGGCAAGGTGATCGTCCGAAAGACCTGAAACGGCGTGGCGTAAAGATCGGCGGCGGCTTGTTCCAGCGTGAGGTTCATGTCCTCCAGCCGTGCGCGGATTGGCATGTAGGCAAAGGGGATGCAAAAGACCGTGTGCGCCATCATCAGGTAGCCGATACCGCTCACCCCGGTAAGTTTTTTTATCAGGGTGAAGAAGGCGAGCGTGGCCACGGCTGTCACGATCTCGGGCACCATCAGGGGCTGGCCTATGCGATTA
>JAQWJQ010000226.1 GCA_029248265.1 Planctomycetota bacterium | reverse complement strand
CTTGGCCGCCGTACACTCGAACGCCGTTGCCGTTGGGGGACCGAACGTCGAGCGTCTCCCCCGGGCTGAACACCATCGCCGCGGGACGGGTCCGGACGCGGAATTCACTGTGGAAGCCGGCGCTGCGCAGGGGGCTGCCGTCCGAGGCGACGAGGTCGCGGGAGACGCCGAGCTGGACGACCTCGCCGGCGGCGAAGGGAGCGGTTGCGGTGAAGCGAGCGGCGAGGCCACCGGGCTCCAAGGACCACGTGCCTGCAGCAGGACCGGTGGACTTCCCAAAGACCTTGAGACTGTCCGAGCCCGGGGGGAGGGCGGCCACGTCCATCGGGCGATCGAAGGTCACCACGATGTCTGCGTTGGGCAGGACGTTGCTGGCATTCATCCCCGGTTGCACCGAGACCACCGAGAGCTGCGCAGAGGCCGACGCTGAAAGCGCCAGCGGGGCAACGGCACCGGCGAGAACGCGGAGGGCGAGCGAACAAAGGGGGCGGGTCATGGCGGGGTCGTCTGCGGATCAGGGCACCAAGGGGGTGGGAGCGCGCTCCTCGCTGGGGGAGGCGCGGCAAGCGGCACGAATGCGCTCCCTTGGATCGCGCAATTCGACCTGAGGCTACCACGGGGCCGTCGGCCGCTGGCTCCCTGAGACCCAACATTAACCCATGGTGCCCACGGGGTTCGGTCGCCTCAGCCGGTGCAAGGCCACGTGCCTTGAGGAGGGAACGGCGGGCCTCTGAGATCCCCCAAGAGCACCCCCGGGGTTCGGGCGTGCGGCCTCCCACATGGTGGTTGGAGCGGTCCGCCATCCCGGGGTCCGCCGGACCGCTCCGAGCGTTCCACAGCCTCCCCGCGGGGGCTTCGGGCCAGGAGTGCGCCGCATGCGCAGAACTGGGGGGGAGCCGGTTCGTGGGCGACGCGCCACCGTTGAGGTGCCTCGACGTTGGAGGCCTTCTCCACCGGCAGCGAGCCTCGAGCCACCGAGGCTTGCGTGGGCGGGTCACGGTTCGCCGCGGCGTCGTCGAGGGTGGCGCGCACCACCTCGCGCGGTGGCGAGGGACCGCGCGCTGGTGCCGAACCAGAATGGGTGCGAGGCAGGACTTCGCCTTGGCCTCCACCATCGGTCCGGCCTCTCTCGCACGCCACCCCGTGTCGACGGGCCGGGGGGGGCGTGCTAGCTTGGACCCACTCGCACGCTCGCCGCGCATGCGCCGCTCCCTGCACTGCCCTGCTCTCACACTTGCCCACCCGCGCTCTCTGGACACTGCGGCTTTCCGTCGCCGCCCTCGCCCTCGCCTCGGCGCGCGACGCCTGGGTGCCTGGCAGCGCCGTCAACGGATGGCTCTTCATGAAGGCGGGCCTCTCCGAACGGGTGGCCGCAAGCGCCGATCAGGTGGGCGCCGCCATCATGGTTGGGGTCATGGTCTCGGCGCTGCTGCGCCCATCGAGGGTGGCCATGTGGGCCGGCGCGACCTGGTTCCTGGGCCTTGCATTGGCTCGTTGGGATCACCCAGGCGAGGCCGCGGACCACCTGGCGCCCATCTCCCACGCCGTCCGCATCTCCGCGCTGATCGCCCTGGCGCTCCTCGCGAACGAGCGGACGCAGAGCGCCCCTCGAAACATGGTGGCCGCGGGCTGGGCCCTGGTCGTCGGAACCGCCCTGACCTTCTGCGGGCACGGGATCGAAGCGCTCGCCCACAGTGGTCCGTTCGTGGACCTCATGATCGGGACGGCGCGGCGCTGGACCGACCTGCGCCTCGCCCAGGCGACCGCCGAGGATCTCCTGACGTTGATCGGCCTCCAAGACCTGCTCCTCGCCGGCCTGCTCCTGACTCGCAGGTGGCGCTGGGTCGCGGGATGGATGGCGCTCTGGGGGCTCGCGACCGCGCTCTCCAGGGTCACCTCCATGGGCATGGACTCCTGGCATCAGTCCGTCCTCAGGCTCGCCAATGGCGGCGCCCCCCTGACCCTCTTCCTTGCCTGGCCCCACCTCGCCAGGCCCGACCCGGTTCCCCTGAAGCCATGATCACCGTCGCCCTGATGTTGCTCGGAGCCTGCGCGCTCGATGACCCCTGGACCCGGCTCGAGGGGACTCAGCCCGCGCAGTGGCGGCTGGTCTGGACGACGAGCCCCGCCCATGAGGTCACGGTCTCATGGACGACCCTTGAGGCTGGAACGTCCCACAAGGTCCATGTGCGGCCCCGTCCGGGCTCCCAGGGGTTGGAGTCGACCAGCGTCCCATCTGGCCAAGGAGAGCGACGCGCCCGCGAAGTGATGGCCCATCGGTCGGGGGCCTACACCCTCAGCCCGACAGAGGTCGAGAAGGAAGCGGGGGCCTTCTACCACCACGCGCGGGTGACGGGTCTGCAAGCTTCCTCCGCCTACTGGCTCCAGATCGAGAGTGACGGGCGCCTGTCTCCAGAGCTCCACTTCCTGACCGCGCCAGCCGAGGACCGGCCCTTCAAGATGGTGCACGGAGGGGACTCTCGGACGGGCATCTCGGAGCGGCAGGAGATGAACCGCTTCATCGGTCGCCTCGCAGATGAGCACCCCGAGCTGATCAGCTTCGCCCACGGCGGGGACTACATCGCCAATGGCCGTCTGTGGGGACACTGGCGGCTGTGGCTGAGCCAGAACGAGTGGACCACGTCACCTTCTGGCCGGGTCCTGCCCATGATCCCGACCCGGGGCAACCACGAACCTGGGCCGATCTTTGACGAGGTCTTCGACGACCCAGGTGGAGCGGGCCTCAACTACTTCTCTACCGACCTGACTCCTCAGGTCTCCTTGATCACCCTCAACACCGAGATCAGCGCCGCCGGAGACCAGGCGGTCTGGTTGGAACGGGAGCTCCAGCGGCTGCGTCCCCAGCGCCGCTGGCTCCTGAGCCAGTACCACCGCGCCCTCTATCCAGCCGTGAAGGACCCGGCGTCCGCCAAGCTGCACTGGGTGCCCCTGTTCGAGGAGCACAACGTGGACCTCGTCCTGGAATCAGACGGACACTCGGTGAAACGCACGGTCCCTATCCGGGCGGAGAAGGTCGACCCGTCCGGGGTGATCTACATTGGCGAGGGGGGCCTTGGCGTCCCACAACGCACCCCCAAGAGTGACCGCTGGTTCCTGCAGGAACCTGGCATGAGCGGGAAGTCCCACCACGTGGTGCTCCTGGAGTTCGGTCCGGCCGGGCTCGACTCCAGGATCCTCGCGCCACCCGCCGTGTCCTCGCCCATCTTCCGGCCGGAGGAGCAACCGCTCGCCCTTGCGCCTGATGCACCCTGGCGCTTCCTGGCGGGCGCAGACCCGGCCGGCGCCTCCTGGCGAGAGGTCGGGTTCGACGACTCCTCATGGGCTCAGGGGACCGGAGGATTCGGCTATGGGGATGACGACGATGTGACGGTGCTGGACACGATGAGGGGTGAATACAGCCGCCTCTATCTGCGCGCACTGGTCGACCCCGCGGCCCTCGCCAGCCTCGAGGAGGTGCAGCTGGCCATCCGTTACGACGACGCCTTCATCGCGTTCCTCGGGGGCGTGGAGGTGGCGCGCGCCGGGGTCGCGACCGGACACGGCGCGACCGCTGAGGGCCTCTCGTCCCACGAGGCGACTCGATGGGAACTCTTCTCACTCGGCAGCGGCGCACAGCTTGCCGAGCGCCTGGGCCCGGGGCCGGCGGTCCTGGCGCTTGAGGGCCACAACCACACCAGTGCGAGCAGCGACTTCACCCTGCACCCGTGCCTCGTCGGTCCCTCGCGGGTCCGGGCGGTGGCCATGGATGGCCCGGTGGTGCTCGATGAGTTCCGCCTCACCCCACGCGACGAGCGGTAGGTCGGGGAGGTCGGCGCACGGGCTGGCGCTGCCTGCGCCCGGGATCTACAGCCCGTGCGGCGACAGCCTCTATTTCCGGTGGTCTCGCGCGACCATCTCGCCCTTGCTGCTCCGGCAATAGATGATCCCGTTCACGAGGATCGGCTTGGTCCAGTAGCGACCGGCGTCGAACAGCGGCGCGCGGGAGAGCTCCTCGTACTTCTCGGGCGCGGCCTTGGCGATGATCAGCTCGCCGGTCCCGCCCATCACGAGCAATCGGTCGCCGGCCGCGAGCACGGCGCCGTTGCCGATGCCGCGCTCCGACCAGGCGGACTCGCCCTCGAAGTCCATGCACTTGAGGACCTGCTTGTCGAAGCCGAAGAGGTGGTCCCCGACCCTCACGCAGCCGGAGAAGGAGTTGACCATCTCGCGGTTCTGCCACATGGGCACCAACTCGCCCTCCTCGAGGGCGAAGCGTGCTCCGGCGGGGAGGGTGCCGGAGGAAACGAACAACGTCCCGTCAATCAACACGGGGGTGGCGGCGTTGATCCCGCGCTGCTTGCCATTGAATTCGAACGAGGCAAGCTCAGCGCCGTCTGCCTGGCTGACGATGCACAGGCTGGTGCCATTCAGGGCTGCGAGGACCCCCTTCCCGTCGAGCTCGTACGCGATCGGCGTTCCGTAACCGTGCCCATAATCCTTCGAGGTCCACAGCACGTCCCCCGTCTTCTTGTCGATGGACATGAGGCGCCCGCAGTTGAGGAACATGGCCCCTCCCACGAGGAGCGGGGAGCCGCTGAAGCCCCACGTGGGGTACTCCAATCCGTGCTCGTTGCCCTCCGCCATCAGGAAGTTGTGCCAGACCACTTCGCCGGTCTCCGCGTTGAGGCAGAACAGGTTGCCCTCCCTGTTGAGGGAGAAGACCACGTCTCCGTCCACCGACGGCGTATTGACCGTCCCGCCCTCGTGCGCGCGGTCCCAGATCTCGCTCGGGTAGCTGTGTCGCCAGGCGGTTTCACCGGTCAAGGCGTCCAGGCACCAGATCGAGTCCAGCCCGCTCGCCTTGTCGTAGCCCATGGTGAAGAGGCGGCCGTTGGCGACGCTGACCGTCGAATACCCGAGCCCGAGCTCGACCCGCCAGAGGTCCTCCGACTTGCCCTCCGAATTCCACGCGGTCTCGGTGGAGATCCCGCTGCGGGTCGGGCCATCCCACTGGGGCCAGGTCTGATCCTCGCCGTGGGAGGTGGTCAGTGCGGGCGTGAGAATCGGGAGGAGGAGGCTCGCGAGGTGGAACATGACGTGGGGGAGCAGGGGATCGGCAGCCGCAGGGGGGCGGGCCGAAGTGAAGGAGGGGCGGCGCGAAGCGACGGGGCTGGGGCCGGGCAGGGCATGCCGGCAGGGGCAAAGAGCTCGGAACGTAACAGCGGCGCCGGAGTGGTGGCGAGAAGGACCTCGATCAACGCTCATTTGCCGTGGGGGGGGGCTCCCCGGAGCACGCCGCCGGTGACCATCGCTGGCATGGCTCACCGGGCGAGGTCGGAAATGACCCTCAGGCGCCGGCTCGCGAAGCGGGCCAGGGGGAGGCGCGGGAGCTTCCCTCGGGCGCGCCTCCGAGCGGGTGAGGGCTCCTCGCCGTGGGGACCCCACAGGACTCGCGCCAGGCCCCTCTTCGTGCCGGGAGCCGGGTCGTGGCGAGGGATGCGCCAGGGGGCGCCACATCAAACGGGGCCGCGCTTCCCTCGGCCAGCCCAAGGAAGTGGCCGCCATGGGCTGTCCCACCCGGGCGCGGGCGGGGTACACGCCCCCTAGCGGCGGGCGAACTTTCGATGGGGACCCGCCGCCTCCTGAAGAGCCTCGACCTTGTGCCGCTGGTAGGACTGGTGGTCGCCCTGATGGAACACCACGTTGCCGTCCTCTTCGAACGCCAGGATGTGGGTGGCGACCTTGTCGAGGAAGTAGCGATCGTGGGTGACGATGATCATGCACCCCGGATAGTGCGCGATGCCCTCCTCGAGGACGCGCAGGGTGTCGAGGTCGAGGTCGTTGGTGGGCTCGTCCATGATCACGAGGTTCGCGGGCTTGCGCAGCATGCGAGCGAGGAGGACGCGGTTGCGCATGCCCCCCGAGCACTCCCCGAGGATCCGGGCCTGGTCCTCCCCCTTGAAGTTGAAGCGGGCGACGTACGCGCGGGCGTCCATGGTGGTCCGGCCGAAGGGCAGGATCTGGTTCCCCTCCGTGACGTTCTCGAAGACCGTCTTCGTGTCATCGAGGGAGTCGCGAGACTGCTCGATGACGGAGGTCACGACCGTGGAGCCGATCTCCACGTGACCGGCGTCCGGGGCCTCCTCGCCCAGGATGAGTCGCAGCAGGGTGGTCTTGCCTCGGCCGTTGCCCCCGATGACCCCGAGCTTGGCCTGGGGTGGGAGGTCAAAGGTGAGGTCCTCGAAGAGGAGGTGTTCACCGTAGCCCTTCTTGAGGTTCCGGACGTGCACGACCTTCTCACCCAGTCGGGGCCCAGGAGGGATGCGCAGCTCCACCGACTGGACCTGCTCCTCTGCGCTGACCCCGTCGGCCATCTCCTGGTACCGGCGCAAGCGCGAGTTGGATTGCTTGGTCTGAGCCTTGGGCGTGCGGCGGATCCACTCGAGCTCCTTCTCGAGCCGCTTGTCACGCAAGGCGTCGTGCTTGCGCTTGACGTCGAGTCGGGTGCGTTCGAATTCCAGGTAGGCGCTGTAGTTCCCCGCGTGTGCGGTGGCGAGGCCCCCGGCCACCTCGACCATGCAATCCACGACGTGGTCGAGGAAGTATCGATCGTGGGTGATCAAGACCACGAGGCCCTGGTACTCGACGAGGTAAGTCTCGAGCCAGAGGATCGACTCCGCGTCGAGGTGGTTCGTGGGCTCATCGAGGAGCAGCATGTCCGGATGCTCGAGGAGCAACTTACAGAGACCGACCCGACGCTTCTCGCCGCCCGACAGGCTCCCCACGTCCCGGTGGGGTGGAGGCACCTGGAGGGCGTGCATGGCCTGTTCGAGGTGTTGCTCCAGGTTCCAGATGTCCTTGACGTCCATCTCATGCTGGAGGTGATCGAACTCACGCGTGAGCTTCTCGAGCGGCGCTCCCTCCGCCTCACCCATCAAGGCCATCACCTCGTAGTACCTCGCCTCGGTCGCGCGGAGGTGGTCCACGGCCTCGTCGATGTTGCCCTTGACGTCCTTCTCGTGGTTGAGTTGAGGCTCCTGGGACAGGTACCCGACGCTGACATCGCCGTTGGTCCGAGCAATCCCCTCGAACTCCTTGTCGACCCCCGCGAGGATCCTCAGGAAGGTGCTCTTCCCCGCACCGTTCGCGCCAATCAGCCCGATCTTGGACGTCTCGTGGAAAGCGATCGTGATGCCCTTGAGGACCTCCCGCTGCTCGTAGAACTTGTGCAGGTCTTGGACCTGATAGACAATGCGCTCCGCCATGTTGGCGAGGAGCCTATCCGCGTCCCTCTACCTGCGACCAGCGAGGGCCAGTGAATCGCGCCACGGGGGCTGCCGCCATCACAGGATCCGAGCGGCCCCTCGGCGAGGGCGCGAGCCCTCCGGCGTGGGCCTCGGCCACACGAGAGACGCAGGGACCGGGAGGAGGGGCGGCGTGAGCCAGCCCCCCCGTACCGAAGACCAAGCTTGCGGGCGTCCTCAGTCGAAGATCTCGGACCACTCCGAGGGCTCGAGGTGGCCGCGCAGGTCGCTGCGGAGGCTCAGTTGATGACGCTCGAGCGCCTCGAGTTGGTCGATGACCTCGTCGATCTTCGCGCGGACCACGGTCTCGCCCGCGTCAGGTTGCCCGATCACCTTGAAGAACTCCTCGTGCCAAGCGATGACCGCGGTGACGTCCTGCCCGCGAGCCTCGTCGATGGCCGCCGCTTCGGCGACGGCCTTGGCGCCCCGGTCATTGTCCGGGACCGCATCCTGCACCCGCTCGGCCAGGGGATCGTTGCCGCCCCCCGCGAAGAAGAGCGACCCGAAGATGATGATGAGGACCTGATGGAAGGAGGTCGTGGAGCCCCCGGTTTGATTGCGCTGATCCATCACTGGTTCGCCTCCTTCCAGCGCGCTTCTTCCTCGAGCATGAGCCCGACCGTCTCGGTCCACTCGCCTGGCTCAAGGACCGCCAACAGGTCTGCGATCCCGCCCGCGATGTCGTCCCGGAACGCCTCGCGGCGGCTCCGCAGTTGCTCCTCAAGGGCGTCGAAATCCTCGTCCGTCGTGTCGTACGCCTGGTAGCTCGCGAGCGCGGTGGCCTTCAGGTCAGCCATGTCCGCTGCGAAGCGTTGTTGCTCCGCCTGGTAGGTGGCGAACACGGCGCCCACCGCGGCGGCCCGGTCGGGGTCGCCTACGACCCCCTGAAGGACCGAGCTGAAGCGATCGCTCGACTCGAGCGCGACGTCTTCGAGGGTTCGGGTCTTGTGACTGGAGCAGGCCAGCGCAATCAGCCCGCCAACCACAGCGGTGTGGAGGAGCCATCGCCGGGGGCGGGCCGGTGACGGCGCCGGGGCCCCGGAGAGCTCGGAAGAGGTTCGAGGAGGAGTCATGGGAGGTGTTGAATCGGTGGAGACAGGCCCGCGTCGCGAGATCGAGCCTGCCGGAGGAAGAGGCTGCTCCGGGAGGAGCCGCAAGCGCAGCGCGACCCGGGCATGGCCCGCCGGCGGCAGGTCGGCATGAATCTGGCGGAGGAGTGGCCTGCGCGCAAGGCGCGGTGCGGCAAAGCTGCCGGCCATGTTCAAGGGCCGCTGGGCCCAGGCATGACCGCAGGCCAGGGCCGCGTGGGCCATTTTCGCTTGGGTACCGGACTTTGGGCCACCGTGGCCTCTCCCGTGAGGCGCAGCGACGGCTCGGGGGGGGGGAGCGTGCCGCGCGAGAGCCTTGCGGTGGCGGCGGTCCCGGCTCACACCGGCAAGCCGTTGAGGATCAAGGCGCTGAAGTTGAGTGGAGCGAGGCACTCCTGAAGGCGGGGCTCCCGGTCGCCTCTCCACCAGGGTCCTCCCAGGCGACTGGCGAGGGCGGGCGCTCGTCGCCCAAGCTCGAGGCGAGCGGGCGTGAGCCGCAGACGCTCGTGGCGCAGGCCGAGGTGGCAAAGGGTGCTCCGCTGTGGGGGGGGCCGTTCGACGCGCGCTCAACTTGCGCGGCGACGCCCCCTGCCCGCGTCCATCGATCAGCGCTTGAGGGGGGCGGTGAGGGAGAACTCCAGGAGCGTCCCGGCCGGGATGAAGATGCTGTTACCTGTGGTCAGGATGGCCGCGCCTGCGCCCCACTTCGCACCGTTCTTGGCCCCCTTGGAGCCCTTGGCCAGCCCTCCGATCGCGGCGCCCCGCGCGACGGTCCCCACCGTCCGCTTGGCGGTGTTCTCCGTGACCACCTTGCAGCCGCTTGAGGAGATCGGGACGATCGTTCCGTCGATCGAGACCGCGGTGACGCGCACCGTGAACTCGGAGCGGCCCCGGAGTCGTCCGGACTTCTTCTTGCCGAGCAGCTCGCCGTAAACGGGCGAGCCCTTGCGAGCGACGGTGGTCCCCCCGACGACGAGGTTGCCCTCGAGGACGGCGGTGAACCGATGTCCGCTCGAATGGCGGTTGGAGTCCAGGGAGTCCTTGAGGCGGACGGAGAGCGGGGTGCCGGCAGGGACGGTCACTCCAGCGGTTGCGGTCTTCGCGGCGGCTGCGGGGGCGGCTGCAAGGGCCGGAGCCGGGGCGGCGACCGGCGCCGGAGCGGGGACCGGCGCCGGAGCGGCGACCGGGGCGGGCGGGGGGGGGAGGTCGTTGGTGGGGGCGTGGATCTCGGTGGTGGCCACCACACGGAGGCTGCCGGCAGCCTCGAAGCGAATCGAGGTCTGGGACCCGCCCATGTACCGCCCGTTCAACAGCTCACCCGAGCGGAGTTCGAGGACATCGGACTGGGCCTGGGCGGCCGTCAGGGCCACGAGGAGGACGGTCCAGACGCTGATGAGGAGGTTTTTCATGGGGAGCGAGGGGGTGCGGCGAGAGAGGGCCGGCCGGGAAAGGGGGGGGGGCAGCGATGGAGGAGCAGAAAGGGGCCAGG
>JAQWJQ010000201.1 GCA_029248265.1 Planctomycetota bacterium | reverse complement strand
CTTACGGAGGAGCTCCTGCTGCTGCTCCCAGGCGCGCTGCTCGGACTCGAACTTCTCGGCCTTGAGCTGGAGGAACTTCGGGTAGTTGCCCGCGTAGGCCACGAGCCTTCCACGCTCAAGCTCGACGATCCGGTCGATGCAGTTCGTCAGGAGTCGCCGGTCGTGGCTGACGATCAGGACGCCGGTGGGCAGGTCCTTGAGGTACCGCTCCAGCCACTCGATGCCCTCGAGGTCGAGGTGGTTGGTGGGCTCATCCAGCAGCAGCAGGTCGTGGCCGCCGATGAGCTCGCGGGCCAGGGCCACGCGGTTCTTCTCGCCGCCGGAGAGCAGGCTGGCCTCGCGGTCCCAGTGGGTCTCAGGGAGACCAATACCGCCGAGGACGGTCTCCACCTTGCGCTCCGTGTCCCAGCCGCCGAGCTGGTCGATGCGGCCGCCGAGGCGGTCGTGCTCGCTCATCAATCGCTCAAGGTCGTCTCCCTCAGCGGAGCCCATCTCGTCGGCGCAGCTCTCGTAGCGCGCGATGGTCCGGTGGAGCTCGTCCAGCCCCGTCGCGACGTACTCGCGGGCGGTCTCGCCCTCTCCAAACTTGGGCCGCTGGGGGACGACCCCCAGGCGCGCCTTCTTCCGCACGCGGACCGACCCCCAGTCGGGGGTCTCCTCTCCGGCGATCATCCGAAAGAGGGTGGTCTTGCCGCCTCCGTTGCGACCGACGATCCCGATCTTCTGGCCGGGATCGATGGTGAGGGAAGCACCGCGCAGCACCTCCTGGGCGCCGAAGTGCTTCTTGACGTCTTCGAGAATGAGCAGGGACATCGGGCGGGGAGTCTAGCGGGCGAGCCGGTGGCTGGGAGCCGGGGCCCTCCCTGAAGCTGGGATCCCCGCCGTGGTACGCCAGGATTCTCGCTGCGGTGAGCCAGGATCGGGGCTGAAGTGGGGGCGAGGTCGGGAGAGAGAGGTGACGGAGGGCTCGCGCAAGGTCACCCTGTGGGCGCCGGCCGCGAACCGACCGGTTTCCCACAAACGGTCCACTCTCCGCGCGACGCGCAGGCCCCGATGCTCGACCTCGATCATGTCCGCTCTCAGTTCCCCGCGCTCGAGACCCCCTGGGTCCTCATGGACAACGCGGGGGGGAGCGTCCCCTGCCGCCAGGTCATCGACCGGATCCACGACTTCTTGACGCGCTGCCCGGTGCAGCTCGGCGCCAGCTATCAGCTGTCGTTGGACGCGAGCGCGGCGGTCCTTCGTGGTCGCGCTGCTGCGGCGGCCCTCCTCGGGGCGACACCGGAGGAGGTCATCCTGGGCGCGTCGTCCACGGCCCTCGTCCAGCAGCTCGCGGCCGCGCTGCGTGGAGGCTGGGAGGAGGGAGACGAGGTGATCGTGACCAACGTCGACCATGAGACCAACGTGGGGGCATGGCGCCGGCTGGAACGCACGGGGATCGTGGTCCGGGAGTGGAAGGTCCGCCCGGAGACCTGTGAGCTGCACCCCGATGACCTCGCGGCGCTCCTCAGCGAGCGCACGCGGCTGGTGGCATTCACCCACTGCTCCAACATCGTTGGCTCGATCACCGACGTCCCCGCCTGCGCGGCCCTGGCGCGGGCCGCTGGCGCGCTGACCTGTGTGGACGCTGTGGCGTATGCGCCTCACCGCAGGGTGGACGTGCGGGCGCTCGGCGTCGACTTCTACTTTGCCAGCCTCTACAAGGTCTACGGCCCTCACGTGGGCGTCATGTTTGGCCGCCTAGAGGTGCTCCTGGCGACGGGCAGCATCAACCACTTCTTCGTGGGGGAGGACGAGCTCCCACGGAAGTTCGAGCCCGGGGGGGTCAACTATGAGCTGGTGGCGTCCCTCGTGGGAGTCACGGACTACCTCGAGGGGCTCGGGGGTCAGGAGGTTGGCGCTGGGACCCTCGATGCGGCCTTCGAGCGGATCGCAGCGCATGAGGAGGCGCTGGTCGCCCCGCTGCTCGCGTTCCTGAGTGCGCACCCCGCGGTGACGCTCGTGGGGGATCCTTCCCCCGCCCGCGAGCGGCGGGTGCCCACCGTCTCATTCACGGTCGAGGGTCGCGCCGCGAGCGAGATTCCGCCCCTGCTCGACGAGCGCGGGATCGCCGTGCGCTTCGGACACTTCTACGCCTACCGCTTGATCCGTGACCTCGGGCTCCTCGAGCGCGACGGGGTCGTGCGCGTGAGCCTGGTCCACTACAACAGCCCGGAGGAGGTCGCGCGGCTCGTGGAGGCGCTGGCCGAGGTGCTGGGTTAGGGCCTCCTACCGGAGGCGGACCGCGATGGCGTCCGTGAAGTTGGACGTGGGGAGTGACAGCACCGAGTCGCGGTACCAGGCCTGGAAGAACCACGTCTGGCCGGGTTGGCCCGCGGCGGGCCCCGTGGGCTGGGCGATGGCCGTGAGGTCCAGGGGGATCACGATCGAGCCCAGGAGCCCGGAGCTCTGGGCCAAGGACTGGTACCGGCCGAAGGGCCCGCCCAGGCACAGGATGCCGATGGACCCGCCAGGGTTCGGGATGGAGCCCGGGGTCGGAGAGGCGAGGAAGAAGCCGAGGGTGTTCGACGGCAGGGACTCAGCCACGAGGAGCAGGTCGTTGTCCGCCACGAAGGGGCTTCCCATGGCGCGGATGACGCCAGGCGCTCCGGTGACGTTGGGCACGGCGGGGGCGCAGACCTTGACCCCGACGTCGCCGCCGTTCACCAGCGTGAGGTCCCAGATGCCGCGGCCGTAGGTGCCGAAGCGAACGCTCGGGCTGGCGGGGACGGTCTCCACGGACCAGTAGTTGGTCGCCGGGGCCTCGGTGCCCATGGCGTTCGACCAGGACGCGGAGGCGGCATCGAAGTGGAACGCGCCAGCCTCTGCGGCGGCGAAGAGGTCCCCGCTCCCGTCGGGGGACCACGCGATGTCGTGCACGAGCGTGTTCGGCAGGCCGGCCGACCGGGCCTGCCAGGTCACGCCGCCGTCGGTGGTCTCGCGCACGGCGGGGTTGCTGTACCCCGAGCCCGCGACGAAGGCGTGGTCGGGATCCTGCGGGTCGACGAGGAGGGCGGACCCGGAGAAGTAGTGAGAGCCCGGTCCCGTGGTGGAGCCCAGGGTCCAGGAGACGCCTCCATCGCTCGAGTGATAGAGCCGTCCGTTGTTGGTGACCGAGTACGCCCGCGTGGGGTCCGACGGCGCGAAGGCCAGCGCCGCGAGGTAGTCGCTGTTCCCCGTGGCAAAGTCCTCGGTGGACCAGACGGAGGGGCTCCAGACCGCGTTGGGCCGGTCGTAGTGGTAGAGCCGCTCGGCGAGGAAGAAGAACTCGTTCGGGTTGTTCGGGTCCGCGACCACAGGCGGGAGCCAGAGCTGGCTCGAGCCGGTGGGGAAGTCCAGGAAGCGCAGGGTCGGGTTGACCTCGCCATCCTGGACGAGGATGAAGCCTGGATAGGTGGAGTAGACGAGGTCGTGGGTCCCGTCGCCGCTCACGAGGTGCCCGTAGTCGCCGCTGATGATCTGCTCGAAGTCCGTGGTGGGGCCAGGGCCGGTGGCGGAGATGTCGAGCAGGCCGACCTGATACCCCTGGTCCTGGGTCCCGCCGCTGATGCGCCGCGGGTCGAGGGTCGAGGTGTGGGTCGAGTAGAACTGTCCGACCCCGAGGCCCTCCAGGCACAGGTTTTGGACCGACGCCCCCCCGTCGGAGGTGAGGTAGGTGCCGCCGTCGGTGTTGATGAACAGCAGGTCGGGCTCTCCAGGCGCGTCGAGGTCCACCAGCGGGCTCATGCCGCGGATGTCGGCGTGGAGGCGGTTCGCCGGGTCGCCGTAGTACGACCCCCAGGTGTTGATCCGTGACGAGGAGGCGCCGCCGTCGGTGGAGACCCAGGCCTCCACCCCGCCGTACACGAGCCGGGAGGCGTCATGGGCGAAGGCTGCCATGGACTGGGTGCTGCCCCAGAAGCTGTTGAGGGTCCTGACGAAGACGGACGACTGGCCCGCGTCGTCCGAGCGGTGGAGGTTCCAGTCGCCGCTGCTCTGCCGGAGCGCCACGTAGAGCGTGGGCCCGCCGGCTTCCGAGCCGACGATGTCGCCGGCGGTGGCGGCGGTGTCCACGTCGAGCCCTGGCGCGAAGCTGAAGCCGTCGTCCTGGCTGACGAAGATCCGTCCGCGCTGGAGGATGTACACCGCGCTGCCGCCGAGGGCGGAGGTGCGCGGGACCCAGATGTCTCCGCTCCAGCGGGCACCAAACGAGTAGCGCAGGTCGAAGGTCTGCCCGCGGTCCACGGAGGCGAAGAGCGCGCTCTTCTCGCCGATGCCCGGGACGTTCGCGGTGCCGAAGAGGTAGACCGTCTGGAGCGCGTCAGCGGCGCGCACCATACGCCGGGCGCCGGTCACGCCGGTGAGCCCGCTGGCCGCCTGCCAGGTGAGCCCCGCGTCCGCGCTGCGGAGGACCGAGTTCCCCTGGCGCATCAGGAGGACGTCGTCGTCCGCCAGGTTCGCCGGCTCGAGCGCGACGACATCGTCGACCCCGCCGTAGACCGCGTCGGAGAGCGGCGTCCACTCGGACCCATCCTCGCGGCCTCGCCAGAGCCCGCCACCCGCTGAGCCCACGTAGAGGTGGCGCTCACCGGCGCGAGTCGTGCCCAGGGCCGCGCAACGGGTGTGCCCCGCCTGGTTCTTCGAGCCCACCTCGTCCCAGACCCAGGGGACCGGGCCGCCACCATCCGTGACGGCAGCCTCGTTACGGCGCTCGAGTTCAGCGGCCTGGTTGGCGCGTTCGATGGCCCGCCAGTCCACGCCGGGCGCGGCCAGGTGGAGCTGCTCGATCCACCGTGCTCGCTCGGCGCGGTCCTCACCCTCCTCTCCTTCGCCCTCGCCGCGGGGATCCGTGGGGGGGGCCAGAGGGGCCCCTGGGAAGGGCTCCTGCATGGGGTTGCGCTCGGGGCGCTCGCCGGCCTCGTTCAGTGTGAGGCCGAGGCCGACCGCTGCGATGGTGAGCGCTGAGAGGACAGCGGTGGTGGGCGAGGGGAAGCGCATGGGGTCAGGTGGGCCGGTGGGCAAGGAAGGGTGCCACGTCACAGGTTGAAAGGACGCGGGAGCGAGCGCCAGAGTTCGGGCGGACCCCGGACTTCGTCTCGAATCGGGTCGTGGGACCGGTCACCGGGTCGAGGCTTCCGCTGCGACATCCGCCTCGGCGGCGAGGACGCCGAAGGACGGCCACTCGGGACGCTGGGCCAAGTCGGACAGCATGGGCCCTCCGAGATCGCTTCTGCCCACCCGGAGAAGGTAGCGGGCGAGGCCGTACTCGAGGGCGCCGCTGCGGTCTGGCCGGAGCACCAGGCTCCGGGCGTCGATCTCTCCTCGGTAGAGTTGGATCAGCTCGAGGTACGCGAAGTTCTCGATCACGTCGGGGTCACGTCCAACGAGGTTGAGGATGCTGCGGGCCTCCGCCTGGCGCCCGGCTCGGAGGAGGCTCACGTGGGCCCAGTGCATGGCCGCGACCCGGGAGTCGTCGTTGCCCGCCCAGCGCTGCGCGCACTCGACCCAGAGGTCCGCCGCGGCGTCAAACTCCCCGCGGGCATAGCGGGCGAGGGCGAGGTGGTAGTCGATGTTTCCGTGGGTCGTACTGCGAGGCTCCCCCTCCGGTCCCGGTGCTCCGTCGGGCTCGATGCGGTTGGTCGTGGTGGCCGCGAGCTGTCTCGCCTCGGTGAGCACCTCGATCGCGTCATCCAAACGCCGGACGGTGATGAGGCGATGGCCCAGGTGCCTGCGCAGGCGGTGGCTGTCCGGGTACTGGACGAGCGCCGCGAGGTACCAGCGGATCGCCTCGTCGTACCGCCCGAGGTAACCGAGCCGCCGCCCGACCCAGATCGTGCGCTGCTCCGAGGGGGCGGCCTCGAGGGCGAGCCGGGCGGACTCGAGGTCGAGCTCGAGCCGTCGCTCGGTCATGGGGGAGACCGGTGGCGGCGTGAGGCGGGCGCCCAGGAGCGAGGTGAACTCGGCGTGTCGCTCGGAGGGGGGCCGTCCTGTCGGGTGCACGCATCCGGCGCCGAGGCTGAGGGCGAGGACTCCCGCGGTGAGGCCCATGAGCGTGGCTTGGACCGGGCGAGAGCGTTGGGTCGGGGCGAGGGCCATGCCCCCGTTGTAGCGACATTTACGGCAGAAACGGGGTTGCGCCCCGGGAAGGGCGATGCATGAATATGCGCCAACATCTAAGGTTTTATGCAGTCACCCAACCCCACCGCCGCTGACCGACGGGCCCTCGTGGTCCAGCTGATCAGCGAGGGCCACGGCTCCAGTCAGCAGACCCTCGTGGACGGCCTCGCCGCGCAGGGGGTCGAGATCACCCAGGCGACCCTCTCCCGTGACCTGCGAGAGCTGGGCGCCGTGAAGGGGGCGGCCGGCTACGTGGTGCCGGCGGCGTCTGCAAGCCCCTTGGCGGACGCGCTCGGGCGCTGGCTGGTCTCCGCTCGCGCCGCGCAGAACCTGGTCGTCCTGCGCACGCCTCCGGGGGGAGCCTCGCCCCTGGCGGTGGCGCTCGACGCCTCGGGTCGCGCCGACATGCTCGGGACCATCGCTGGTGACGACACGATCCTGATCATCTGCTCCACGAACCGGGCGGCCCGCGATCTCGTGGCGGACTTCGACCAGATCGCGCGCTCAGCAGGGGGGGGGCTGTGACGCGCGTCGCGGTCGTCGGGGCCACCGGTTACGCCGGCAGGGAGCTCCTCGGGCTGTGCCAGCGGCACCCCGCGATCGAGTCCATCACCGCCATGTCGGCGCGTGAAGGCGGCGCGGTCGCGTCCCTCGGCCCGCGCGGCGAGTGGGACCTGGTGCCCCTGAACCTCGAGGCCCTCGGCAGCGATCACGATGTGGTCTTCACCTGCTTGCCGCACACGGTGGGTGTCCCGGTGGCCAAGGCCGCGCTGGACGGCTCCGCTGCCCCGCTGGTCGTGGACCTCTCTGCGGACCACCGCTTCTCCGATCCGTCGGAGTTCGAGCGGGTTTACAGCGTGAGTCACCCAGAGCCCCAGCTCTGCGACGCGGCGCCGTACGGGCTCACCGAGCACGCGCGCGGGGACCTCACCGGCGCGCGCCTCGTGGCGAACCCCGGCTGCTACCCCACGGCCTCCCTGCTCGGCATCCTGCCCCTGGTCGACGCGGGCCTGGTCGCGGCCGGCAGCCGCATCGTCGTGGATGCCAAGAGCGGCGTCTCCGGCGCCGGGAAGTCGCCCAGCGACGTGACCCTCTACGGCAACGTCAACGAGACCATGCGCGCGTACGGCGTGGGCAATCACCGGCACTCGCCGGAGATCCTCTCGCGGCTCGGCGGTACCTCGTCGCCGTACAAGCTGTCCTTCGTCCCGCACCTCGCGCCCATGTTCCGCGGCATGCTGGCCACCATCTACCTGGAGCCGGCGGCGGGGGCTGGCCTCGAGAGCGCTGCGCGGGCCCTCGAGGCGGTCTACGCCGATGAACCCTTCGTGCACCTGATGGGGGAGCCGGCGCGCACCGCGGACGTGGCGGGCACCAACCACTGCCACCTCTCGGTGGCCGAGGTCGATGGTGCGGTGGTGGTGACCTCCGCCATCGACAACCTCGTCAAGGGCGCGGCGGGCCAGGCGCTCCAGAACATGAACGTGGTCAAGGGCTTCGACGAGACCTGGGGGCTGCTGTGAGCGATCCCCAGCGCATCCTCGTGAAGGTCGGCGGAGCCATCCTCGACGACGCCGGGACCCGCGCGCGCTTCGCGGCGAGCGTGGGCGCGGCCCGGACGAGCGGGCACGAGGTCGTGGTGATCCACGGCGGCGGCGCCCAGGTGTCCCGGCTCACCGACGCCCTGGGCCTCGTACCGCGCCGCGTACGCGGCCTGCGCGTCACCGACGACGGGACGGCGCGAGCGGTACTCCAGGTCCTCGGCGGTGAGGTGAACGCGGCGCTGGTGGCGGCTTTGCAGCGTGCGGCCGTCCCGGCGGTTGGGCTCACCGGCGCGGACGGTGGCCTCTTCGAGGCTGGCGTGGTCGACCCTGCATTGGGTCATGTGGGCGCGGTCGAAGACGTGAACCCGGAGGTCCTGAACGCGCTCGGCGCCGCGGGTTACGTGCCGGTGGTGGCGACGGTCAGCCCCCGGCCTGACGACGTCGATGTGTTCCTCAACGTGAACGCGGACATGGCGGTGGCGCCCATCGCAAGCGCCTGGGGTGCGGACGCGGTGCTCTTCCTCTCGGACGTGCCCCACGTGCGCGACGGGTCGGAGCGCATCCCGCACCTGGACGGCGCGGCCGCGTCGTCCTTGGAGGCGAGCGGGGTGATCGGGGGAGGGATGATCCCCAAGGTCGAGGCGGCCGTCGCGGCCGCCGAGGCGCGCCCCGCGGCCACCGTCAAGATCGCCGCGGGGGACGTGGACGACCCGATCGCCGCCGCCTTGCTCCCGGATTGCGGGACCCTGGTCGCTGCCCAGCTCCCGGAGGCCCACCATGCTTGAGGTCACCTCTCGCGACCGCACGATGGGCACGTACCGCCGCGCCGCCCCGCTCTTCGTGGGCGGCGAGGGCGCGTGGATGCACGACGCCGAGGGGCGCAGGTTCCTCGACCTCATCAGCGGCATCGGCGCCAACAGCCTGGGCCACGGGCACCCGCGCCTCGCGGCGGCCCTGGCCGACCAAGCGGGCACCCTCGGGCACATCTCGAACCTCTATCGCCACAGCGCGGGGGAGGAGCTCAGCGAGCGCCTCTGCGAGCTGACTTGCATGGAGGCCGTGTTCTTCTCCAACTCCGGGTCCGAGGCCAACGAGGCCGCCCTGAAGCTGGCGCGAAAGCACCACGCCACCACCGGGAGCCCCGAGCGCCAGCACTTCGTGGCCCTCGAGCGCGGCTTCCACGGCCGGACGTTCGGGAGTCTGTCGGTCACGGCCAACGCCGCCTACCGCACGCCGTTCGGCGAGGGCCTGGCCGCGCAGTTCCTCGAGCCGGATGACATTGGCGCCCTGGAGGCGGCCCTCTCCGAAGGGCCCGCGGCCTTCATCATGGAGCCGATCCAGGGGGAGGGCGGCGTCCAGCCCCTGGACGCGGACTACGTGGCCGCGGCCCGTGAGCTCTGCACCCAAACTGGCACGGTCATGATCGCCGACGAGGTGCAGTGCGGCGGCGGGCGTACGGGGACCTTCCTCGCCGGCGCCCACTACGGCCTCGCCCCCGACGTGGTCACTCTAGCCAAGCCCATCGGCGCCGGGCTGCCCATCGGGGCCACCCTGGCCCGCGGCCCCTACGCCCGCACGCTCGTTCCCGGTGACCACGGCTCCACCTTCGGCGGCGGCCCCTTCGCCTGCCGCGCGGCCCTCTGCGTGCTCGACGAGTTGGACGGCGGTCTGCAGCAGCAGGTGATCGACCGGGGCGCCGCGCTCGCCGCGGCCCTCGACGGCCTTGTGGCGCGCTTCGACGCCCTCACCGAGCGCCGGGGCCTGGGCCTCATGCAGGGCGTCGTCGCCCCCGGACGCGCCGCCGAGATCACGGTCCGCCTCTTCGACGCCGGCGTGCTGACCTGCACCGCCCAGGGCGACGTGGTCCGCTTCCTTCCCCCTTACATCCTCACGCCGGAGGACCTCGCCGAGGGCCTCTCGCGCTTCGAACGCGTCCTCACCGACCTCCCGACCGACCCGTCATGATCGCCGCTCCCATCGCCCCGTTCCCCGCGCCCAACCTGGTGTCGCTAGGGGACCTCTCCCCCGACGAGCTCCGGCTCGTGCTGGACACCGCCCTCGAGATCAAGGCGAACCAGACCGCCTACAACGACCTCCTGCGCGGCAAGCGCCTCGCCATGGTGTTCGAGAAGGAGTCGTTGCGGACCCGCTTCACCTTCGACATCGGGATGCAGGACCTCGGCGGCAGCGCCACCTTCCTGGACCTCTCGAACGGCGCCCGCATGGGCGCCCGCGAGTCCGTGCGGGACATGGCCAAGAACCTCGAGCGCTGGACCCACGCCATCGTGGCCCGGACCTATCGGCACCGCACGGTGGTGGAGCTCGCGCAGAACGCCGACGTGCCCGTGGTGAACGGCCTCTCCGAGCTGCTCCACCCGTGCCAGGCGCTGGCGGACACGATGACCCTCATCGAGCACTGGGGTGACGTGAAGGGGCGCAAGCTGGTCTTCATCGGCGACGGCAACAACACCTGCCACTCGCTGATCACCGCGGCCACCAAGCTCGGCATGGACGTGACGGTCTGCGCCCCCGAGGGCTACGAGCCGGACGCCGAGATCGAGCGTGCCGCCGTGGCCTCCGCCCAGGAGACCGGCGGCAGCTTCACCCTTGAGACGGACCCCATCGTGGCGGTCAAGGGCGCTCACGCCGTCTACACCGACGTGTGGGCCAGCATGGGGCAGGAAGAAGAGACCGAGGAGCGCGCCGCGGTCTTCTCCGACTACGCCGTGAACGAACAACTCATGGAATACACCGACCACGCCAAGTTCATGCATTGCCTGCCGGCCCACCGCGGCCACGAAGTCTCCCGGGGCGTCATCGACGGCCCCAACTCCATCGTCTTCGACATCGCCGAGAACCGCCTGCACGCCCAGAAGGCCGTGCTGGCCATGCTGCTCGGCGGGGAGGGGCAGTCGTGAGCGAGTCCAAGAAGGTCGTCCTCGCCTACTCCGGGGGCCTCGACACGTCGATCATCATCCCGTGGCTCAAGGAGCGCGGCTGGGAGGTTCACTGCCTGGCTGGCGACGTGGGCCAGGGCGCGGAGGAGCTCGTGGGCCTGGAGGAGAAGGCCGCCGCCACGGGCGCCGCGTCCTGCAAGGTCGCGGACCTGCGCGAGGCCTTCGTGACCGAGACGATCTGGCCGGCGCTGCGCGCGCTCGCGGTCTACGAGGGCCGTTACCTCCTGGGCACCAGCCTCGCCCGGCCGATCTTGGCCCGGGCTCAGGTGGAGTACGCCAAGGAGGTCGGCGCCACGGCCGTGGCCCACGGGTGCACCGGGAAGGGCAATGACCAGGTGCGCTTCGAGGTGGGCTACCGCGCGTTCGACCCGAGCCTCGAGGTGATCGCGCCCTGGCGGACCTGGGACATCACCAGCCGCGAGGAGGCCATCGACTACGCCAACGCGGCGGGCATCCCGATCACGGCCACCAAGAAGAAGATCTACAGCCGCGACCGCAACCTCTGGCACATCAGCCACGAGGGCGGCGCCATCGAGGACGTCGGCGCACCGCCGCCCGACGACGCGTGGACCTGGACCGTGGACCCGCGCCAGGCGCCCGACGCCCCCGCGCGCGTGACCCTGAGCTTCGAGTCCGGGGTCCCCGTCGCCATCGACGGCCAGGCCACTGGCCCGGTGGCGATGATCGAGCAGCTCAACGACCTGGGCGCGGTCCACGGCGTTGGGCGCGTGGACATCATCGAGAACCGGCTGGTGGGGATGAAGTCCCGGGGCCTGTACGAGACCCCGGGGGGCACGATCCTCTTCGAGGCCCTGCGCACCCTGCGGAGCCTGTGCGTCGAGCGGGACACCCTCGACCTCTGCGAGCGGGTCGCGCCGGAGTACGCGCGTACCGTCTACAACGGCCTGTGGTTCCACCCCAAGCGGGAGGCCATGGACGCCCTCTTTGCGAACGCCATGGAGCCGTGCACCGGCGACGTGACGGTCGAGCTCTACAAGGGCCGCGCCACCGCCGTGGCCACCTCGAGCGACCGCTCCCTGTACCGGGACGACCTGGCCTCCTTCAAGATGGGGGACGGCTACGAGCCCCAGGACAGCGAGGGCTTCGTGCGGCTCTTCGGCCTGCCTGGCACCGTCGCCGCGGCCGCGGGGCGGGGGGAGTGACCGTGACCGAGGCCAAGCTGTGGGGCGGGCGCTTTCAGGGCGCCCTGCACCCGATCTTCGAGGAGCTCAACCGGAGCCTCCCCTTCGACCGCCGCTTCGTCTTCGACGACCTCGCGGGCAGCGTGGCCTGGGCCCGCGGCCTCGCGGGCGCCGGGGTGCTCACGGGCGCAGAGCGCGACGAGCTCGTGGCGACCCTCGAGGCCATCGCCGCGGAGCTCGCCGAGGACGACTCGCCCCTGGACGTCTCACGGGCCGAGGACGTGCACTCCTTCGTGGAGGACGAGCTCGTCCGCCGCGTCGGGGACCTCGGCAAGAAGCTCCACACGGGCCGCTCGCGCAATGACCAGGTCGCCACGGACCTCAAGCTCCACCTGCGGGCCGCGATCGAGAAGATCCGCGTGGGGATCCGCGGCGCCCAGGCGGCGCTCGTGGAGCTGGCGGGTGATTTTCACGACGCGCCCCTGCCGGGCTACACCCACCTCCAGCGGGCTCAACCCGTGACCTTCGGGCACCAGTGCCTCGCCTACGTGGAGATGCTTGCGCGGGACGCGGACCGGCTCGCCGACGCCTCGGCGCGCATGGACACCTGCCCCCTCGGCTCCGCGGCCCTCGCGGGCACGGCGTACCCGGTGGACCGGGAGGCGCTGGCGTCGGAGCTCGGCTTCGGGGCGGGCGCGACCCGCAACAGCCTCGACGCGGTGAGCGATCGGGACCACGTGCTCGAGGTCATCTTCGCCTGCACCACGACCATGCTGCACCTCTCGCGCATGGCCGAGGACTGGATCTTCCTGGCGAGCCAGGAGGCGGCGGTGCTGACCTTCGGGGACACGGTCTCCACGGGCTCGAGCTTGATGCCCCAGAAGCGCAACCCCGACGCCCTCGAACTCTTGCGCGGCAAGGTGGGCCGGGTCCACGGCGCGCTGACCACGCTGATCACCACCACCAAGGGCTTGCCCCTCGCCTACGACAAGGACCTGCAGGAGGACAAGGAGGCGCTCTTCGAGGCCCTGGACACCACGGGGACCTGCCTCGAGGTCGCGGCGCTCGTGGCCCAGGACGTGGTCTTCGACCGGGAGCAGGCCCGCGCGGCCTGTGGCGTGGGCCACCTGGACGCCACCGACCTGGCGGACCTGCTCGTGAAGCGGGGCGTGCCCTTCCGTGAGGCTCACGATCGGGTCGGCGCCGCGGTGAACGCCGCGATCGAGGAAGGCGTGCCCCTGGAGCGCCTCTCGGCCGCCGCCCGCGAGGCCACCATGCCGGAGCTGGCGGGCGTCGCGCTCGCCGAGGAGCTCGGCACCGACGCGCTGCTGGCGCGGCGGGACGTGATCGGCGGGACCGCGGCGGCGCGGGTCGCCGCTGAGGTCGAGCGCTGGAAGGGCCTCCTCGGGGGGGACGAGGCGTGAGCGCGCCCCAGGAGATTTGCCTGCGTCGCGCGACCATGCGGGACGTCGAGCCGATGATGGACCTCATCAACGGCCTCGCGGCCGACGGGCTCATGCTGCCGCGGTCCCCGGCCTCGATCGTGGAGAAGATCCGCGACTTCATCGTCGTCACGGTGGACGGGGCGTTCGCTGGCTGCGGCGCCCTCGCGATCATCTGGACCGACATCGCCGAGGTGCGCTCCATCGCCGTCGATCCGCGCTTCCAGAAGCTGGGGCTCGGCCGGCGCCTCGCGCAGTTTCTGATCGATGAGGCCGAGGAGCTCGAGGTCGCCCGTGTCATGGCCTTCACCTACGTCACTGGCTTCTTCGAGAAGCTGGGCTTCGAGGTCGTCGAGCACGAGTCCCTCCCGCACAAGGTCTTCACCGACTGCCTGAAGTGCCCCAAGTTCCACAAGTGCGACGAGGTCGCCGTTGTCAAGGAGCTAGGGGTCCCCAGCGGTGAAGGGCTGCCGGCGGTGGCCCTCCCCAAACCGGGGATGCCCCTGCGCGTCGGCCGCTAGACTTGGGCCCATGGACCAGGGCCAGATCACCTCGACGCTAAGCGACTGGATCGACATTCAGTCCATCACCGGCAACGAGGGCGACTACGGTGACGCCCTCGGCCGCGCGCTCGAGCAGCGCGGCTTCGACGTGGAGTACCAGGAGGTCGCGCCCGGCCGCCGGAACGTGCTTGCCCGGGCCGGTCGTCCGGAGGTGGTCTTCTGCACGCACCTGGACACGGTCCCGCCGTTCATCGGCCCGCGGGTCACCGGCGGCACGGTCCACGGCCGCGGAGCGTGCGATGCGAAGGGTCAGGCTCTGGCGATGCTCCTGGCAGCGGAGCAGCTGGTCAAGGAGGGGGAGCGGCGCGTGGGCTTCCTTTTCACCGTGGGCGAGGAGGTCGACAGCGTCGGAGCCGCGGCGGCGGACCACGCCCTGGGCGACGACCCCGCCATGCGAGACCGCTGGGCGCCCCGCTACACCATCGTGGGCGAGCCCACGGGCAACCGCTTCATCAGCGGTCACAAGGGCATCTTCCTGGCGGACCTCGTGGCCCACGGCGTGGCCGGGCACAGCTCGAACCCGCTGGGCCCCTCGGCGGTTCACGAGCTCGTCGGCTGCTGCACGCGGCTCACCAGCAGCAGCTGGGGGGCGGCCCCTGACCTCGGTGAGGGCACGATCAACGTGGGCACCATCGGAGGCGGACTGGCGCCGAACGTGGTCGCGCCGGAGGCGCGCGCGAGCATCCTCGTTCGAGCGGTGGAGGAGCCAGACGAGGTGCGCGCCCGCATCGAGGCGGTCCTTGGGGCCCACGTGGAGCTCGTGGAGGAGCGCGAGCAGTACGGGCCTGTGCGCTTCCTGGTGCCCGAGGGGGAGCCGGCGAAGCCTGTGGCCTTCGGCACCGACGCCCCGCACCTGCGCCGCTGGGGGACTCCCCTGCTCATGGGGCCCGGCTCCATCGACCTCGCCCACACCGTGGAGGAGCGCATCGAGGCGAGTGAGATCGACGAGGGCGCCGCGCGCCACGTGACCACCGTTCGGCGACTGCTCCGCACCTGAGGCACCAGCCCGGGGAACGGGGGCTCTTGCAATGAACGAGGGGGCGGCGCGTTGGGCGCCGCCCCCTTCTTGGAGCCGCCGCCATCAGGCGGCGCGTGTCCCGGACCTCAAGGGCGCAGAGTGGCTCGCCGATGAGCGGGGCTCGACAGGTCGATCACTGCAGCGTCGTCGAGAGCCCGTCCGTGAAGTTGGAGACGGCGCTGCCGCCCACGGCGTCCCGGTGCCAGGCCTGGAAGTTCCAGGTCTCACCGGGCATCGCCGTCACGAATCCGGTGGGGGAGGGCAGCGCGGTCAGGTCCAGGGCGAGGCTGAATTCGCCGTTGCTCCCGCTGTTCTTGATCTGCCCTGGGCCCACGAAGCGGCCGATGGCGCCGCCGAGGCAGAGGACACCCTCGCTCCCACCCGGGTTGGCCACGGCACCCTGGGTCAGGCTGGCGAGGAAGAAGCCGAAGGAGGAGGGGGGGAGGTCCGCGGCGGTCAGGGTGAGGTCGTTGCTCGACACCTCCACGGAGCCGGCCGCGCTCAGGCTGCTGTTCACACCGGTGGAGTTCGGGTTGGACGTGCAGTAGGTCGTCCCGATCGTGCCGCTCTCCCACTCGATGATGTACTGGGTGGTCACGGCGTGGTTCAGCTCGGCGTCGTTCCACTTGCCGTTCACGAACATCTCCGCGTAGTCCTCGGCGCCGCCCGAGGCGCTGTTGTTGTTCGGCTCACCCGGGGACCAGGGGAGGAACGTCATGGGCTCACCGGTGACCCACTCCCAGCCGCCGCCGGGCTCGGAGTAGCTGGGCGAGGCGGTGTTCTGGAAGAGCCCGATCCACGGGCGCTGCAGGGTCAGGTTGTTCAGGATCCAGTCGAGCTCCGCCTGGTCAGTGATCGTCACCAGGTGGCCGGGGGTCCCCTGGAGGAGGGAGGTCTCGGCCTCGGTGCGGGCGTCGATCCAGGAGATGTTCGCGTTGACGACCAGGTAGAAGTGGCCGTTGGCCGGGTTCTGGGTAAGCACGTAAGGGGTGACCGTGAAGGAGCCAAAGGCGGCGCCTCCAGCCGCGTAGTTTCCCACGCGGATGTCGTAGGTCTGGCCCGCGACTGCCGTGAAGGTGAGCTCCGAGATCAGGCCGCAGGCGTCGTCATTGCAGGCGAGGATCAGGCCGGCGCAGCCGTCGGTGTAGACCGCGGCCTTGGTGTCTCCCGTGGACCCACACAGGGAGATCACGTGCTCCGCGTTGTCCTGGGCCGTCCACTCGAACCAGACGTCGTCGAAGATGTCCTGGTTGCCGAAGAAGTCGCAGAGCAGGTCCGGCTGACCGTCCGTGGTGGCGCCGGTGGTGTCGAACGCATGGGGTCCGGCGCCGGTGACGGTCAGGGGTGTGGAGCAGGTGTCGGAGCCCTGGGCGGCAGCGACACCGGCGAGGAGCAGAGACACAGGGAGGGCGTAGCGCATGGTGTCCTGGGGCAGGGGGAAGGGGTGGTGAGGCATGCTGCCTCACCTACCTCCGATGGTGCCCACGGCCACGGCGCCTCGCTACTCGCTGTCTCCTGAATCGCCGCCCGTTCCCGGTGCGAGAGCCCCTGGGGCGCCGGCAATCGCCGCCAGCCGCTTCTCAATGGTGCCTCGCACGGCCTCGCGCATCTCAGGCGCGATGTCCGCCTCCCCGAAGAGCTCGAGGGCGCGGCGCAGGTGTGGTGCGGCCGCGGCGGTGTCGCCCGTGGTGAACAGCAGGTCCCCGAGCTCGAAGCGCGCGCGGAAGTCACCGGGGTCAGCGAGCACGGCGTTACGGAAGGCCTCGAGGGCCTCGTCGGGCCGCGCCGCCGAGAGGTAGAGCGTGCCGCTCGTGGTGAAGGCCTTGACCAGATTCTGGGCGCGCTTCGACGGCTCCCAGCGGTCACGCCACTCCACGACGCGCTGGAGCCAGAAGAGCGCGAGCACGCCTCGGCCCTGCTTGTTGAGCGTCATGGCCAGGTTGAACGCAGCGTCCGGATCGCCGCGCAGGAACGGCTCGATCTGACCCTGGAGCAGGAGCTGCTCCTCGCCGGTTCGCGGCGAGAGGATGTAAGCGCGCACCATGGCGTCCAGCACGGTGCGCTCCCACGCGGCGGTGGTGGAGGCGGGGGCGTCCGCGGGCGGCTGCTGCTGGAGCATCAGGGCGCCGAAGGTGTAATGGCACTCGAAGTCGTCGGGCAGCTGCTCGCAGGCGCGAGCAAAGGCGTCGAGCGCCCCGCTCACGTCGCCGAGCTTGATCGCCGCGAGGCCGCGCTCCTTCTGGGCCGCGCCGTTCTCCGGGTCGAGCTCGAGGGCCCGGTCCAGCCACCCCATCGCCTCCACCGCGCGCTCCCGGCGCGTCTCGAGGGCTGCGCGCAGGACGAGCGCCCGGACGTTGGTCCGCTGAGTCCTCGCGAGCACGAGGTCGAGCTCCCGTTCGGCCAGGTCGTAGCGCTTGCTCGCGAGGGCCACGCTGGCCAACTCGAGGCGCAGGGCGTCGTTTGACTCGTCCAGCTGGACGGCACGTGAGAGGGTCGAGCGGGCGCTGTCGAGGTCGCCCTCCCGCATGAGCACCCGCGCGAGGATCAGGAGCGCCTCGGCGTTCCCGGGCTGCTTGCGGACCACCTTGCTGATGGCTGCCTTGGCCGGTTCGACCTCGCCACGCCGCTCGTGGAGCTGGGCGATCGTGAGCTCGAGGCGTGGCTCGTCGGGCCAGAGCTTGCGGGCCTCGAGGGCGACGGTGAGCGGGTACCGGTAGTTGGAGTCGCGGTCGATCTCCTCGATGAAGGTGTTGACGGTGATCTGCCCGAGGGTCGCCTGGAGGCGGTCGTCGGGGGTCCACATCACGGTGGGGTCGGGTCGACGCTCCGTGGCGGGAGAGTTGAGGATGAGCTGCTCGAGTCGCCCGGCGCGCTGTGGCGCTGGCTGGTCGAGGTCGTCCACGAACGAACCGTCGCCGTAGATGGTGCCTTCCTTGAGCGAGCGCAGGAAGTAGAGGTAGGCCTGCTGCAGGTCCTCGATGTCGAGGGTGCGCTGGTACTCCTCGATGAAGGCGCGCCCCGCGCCCCAGAGCACGTACGGTGTGTGGGGCGCGTCCTCGGCGCCGGCGACCCGGAACTGAACCTCGTCCTGGAAGCGGTCCTGGTGGTTCCAGGTTGTGGTGGCGAGCGCGGCGGGGAGCACGAGGCCCGCGGCGGCGAGGGGCAGGATGGTGCGTGCCCGCACGAGCACCGTGGTGACGGCCAACGCGGCGCCAAAGAGGCCCAGATAGAGGTAGCGGTCCGAGAGCGGGAAGAGACCCGAGCGGCCCGGCGTGGCGACCACCGGGAGGATGACGAGCACGAGGAGTACGAGGCCAGTCGCCCCGAGGCGGGCGCCGCGGCGCCAGAGCATGAGGGCCGTGGCGGCGCT
Source organism: Planctomycetota bacterium (assembly GCA_029248265.1). GTDB lineage: Bacteria > Planctomycetota > UBA1135 > UBA1135 > Saltatorellus. The sequence goes on along the minus strand of JAQWJQ010000201.1, from coordinate 46,649 downwards.
TCCAGCGACCCAAAGACCGGCGGTCGTGACGGCGAGAGACCCCTCGGGGAGGACGGGGTGGACGGCGCGGAAGACCGCCGGGTCGGTGGGCCAGAAGGTGTGCCTCAGGAACCCACCCAGGAGCTCGAGGCGGAAGGTGAAGGCCCGCCCGCGGGACATCTGGAAGTCGCCGTGTTCGCGGAAGATGCCCGCGTCGAGGCCCTCGAACACGAGGACCCGGGCGACGTACCAGACCACGACGGGCGCGGCGAGGACCACCGTGCGCACCGCGTCGAACCGCCGCCTGGCGGCCAGGTCGAGCAGGAGGAACGCGGGGAAGAGCACCACGGCGGTCTCCTTGCACGTCAGCGCCAGGAGGGTCAGCAGCGCGGCCGCGAAGGGCGTCCGGCCTTGCTCCGCCGCCACGTCATAGCGCCAGAGAGCGAGCAGACCGAACAAGCCCCACGCAGGGTCGTTCACCGCAGAAATCCAGGCCACCGACTCGACCTGCGCGGGGTGCACGGCGAACAGCAGGGCGCCCACGGCCGCGGCCCACTCGGCCCTCACGGCGTCGCGGGTCACTCGCTGGAGCAAGCGCGCGGTGAGCCGGTAGCAGGCCAGCGTTGCGAGCAGGTGAAGGGCGACGGAGACGAGGTGGAAGCCGAAGGGGTCGCCGTCGCCGGCCGCGCGGCCCATGGCGAGGGCCAGGGAGGTCATGGGACGCCACAGCCCGCGTTGGGACGCGGCGTCAGGGTCGTCAAAGGCCCAGTAGGGCTCCATCCAGTGGGCAAAGGCGGCCGAGATCGACTGGGTCGCGGGTGACTCACCCACGAGCAGCACGTCGTCATAGATGAACGCGCCCCAGAGTGAGGGTGAGAAGGTGACCGCCGTGAGGAGCGCCAGGGCGGAGGCCAAGGCGAGGCGCAGGGCCGCAGGCGCGGGGGGCTTCTCGTATGCGTTGGTGGTCAAGGCTCTTTCTCTTCGCTCAGCGCCCTTGCCCGAGCGTCTCGCGGCAGCGACGTACGGTGTCACGGAGTTGCAGCAGGCGGACGTTGCGCGTGATCGCGCGCCCGCGCCCTTGCACGATGGTCTCTCCGCGTCGGCTGCTGAACCAGGGGAAGAGACCTTCGCGTCCGTCCACAAGGACGTCGCCGCTGAAGCCCTCGGCGATGTGATCGACGTGGCGGTGGAACATGAGGACTCGGCGCCCGGTGCGGACCTCGTCTGCGGGGGGCGCCGTGGAACTGTGAGCGCCCCGCGTCGCGTGGATGAACCCGCCGGAGAAGGTCACCTCGAGGGTCTCCGGAGCACCGGTAGCAAGGTCCGTGCCTTCGACACCGACGGTGGTGAAGAACACCTCCTCGCCGTCGGGGGCCTCGAAGGCCCGCACCTCGTGGCTCACGACGGTGCCGAGGATGCCCCCGTCGCTCCGCGACAAGAGACCGCCGAGCGCACCCCCGCCGGGCTCGGCGGGGCCCGCGAGGGCCGCGCAGAGACCGCAGAGGAGCAGGAGGGCGGTGGATCGGAGGGGAGCTAGCACCCGCACATCATCGCCCATCGCGGCGGCTTGGATCAGGGTCCAGCGAGGTCATTCCGCGCTTTCCCTGTGCGAGTCCGAACAGCTCCGGGTGACCGGGGTGCTCGGCGTAGAGTCGGGCGGCGAGCTGACGACCCTCCGGGTCCCCTGCGGCCACCAGGGCGTCGGCGAGCCGGAGGCTGAGCTCCAGGTCCCCAGGCCGAGCCTGGGCCATGGTTCGCAGGGCGGCGGCGGCGTCAGCGGGCCGGTCGAGCTCCAGGAGGGCTGCGGTGCGGAGCAGCGCGGTGTCTCGATGCTCCGCGACGGGCGCCGCGCCTTGGCCAGTAGGGCCGCGCGTGAGGGCCTCCAGACGGGCGAGGGCGGCCTCGGGATTCAGCTCCTCGAGGTCCGCGCGCGCCAGGGCGCGCTCGAGGGCGGGCCACCCAGGGTGAGCCTCCGCGATCGGCCCGGCGAAGCGCACGACCTCGGGGACGAGGCGCTTCTCGGTGAGGACCCGCGCCGCGTCCTCGATCACGCCGCGATCGAAGGGGGAGAGGGCCGGGCTCCCGACAGCGCCCTCCCGCAACAGGTCCAGGGAAGCGTCGCTCAGCTCGACCTGCTCGATGGCGGACTCGAAGGGTGAGCTGGGGGCCTGAGTGAGGGCGTGCCAGGCGACGGCGCGGTCCACCGAGCTCGCCGTCCACGACCTCGAGATCCGGACCTCCGCCTCGGCGGTCGCGAGCCGCGCTCGATCCTCGGGTTTGAGCCGCAGCCACTCCCACCTGCTGACCGTGGCGCCCGCTTCGGTGGGGCGCTCGGTGCCGAAGACTTCGCCGGCGGTCCACGCCATCGAGGTCGTGAGGAGGCCGTCCGTGGCGCGCAGCAGAGTCGCGGACCACGGGAGGTGGCGCGCCATTCGATCCGCCTTGCGCCACGCGATGATCGGGGTGGCGCCGTCCCCGAGCCGGAGTCCGAGTGAGGCGGGCAGCGGCCCCGAGGCCCCTGTGCCTGGGGCGAGCACCAGGTCGTAGTCCCCGGCCCAGGCTCGCTGTCGGGCGACCTTGCGGGAGAGGACCTCACCTGGCATGCCGACCTGATCCGTGCCGACGGCTGCCTCGACCAAGGCCATGCTCCGCCACCAGCCGGCGGTGCGATCCACGTGGCCGATGCCGAGGGTCGTGAGGGTCTGCGCACGCTCGGGCGTGAGGAGGCCCACGAACAGGATGCGCCGGACGGGCGCCGGGCCCACGGCCTCGACCGAGGCGCGCAGCCGCGCGGCCTCGCCGGCGAGCCCCCGGGCACGGGGGCTCAGGGGGCGTTGGTCCAGGGAGGCCCGGCGGCGGCCGCGGCCTGTGGGGTCGACGATGAACTGGCCGTCTACGGTCTCGAAGACAACGAGGGGCTCGACGGGGAAGGGCTCCCAGGGGTGGAGGACCGGGACCGGGCGGACGGGGAGGCCGGCGGCGCCGAGCATCACGCCGAGGCCCGCTCCTCCGAGGGCCAGGCGTGGGCCCTCACGATGGAGGGCGACGTGGAGCAGCGTTCCCGCTCCGCCGATGATGGCGCCGAGCCTCACCAGCCCTGCGGATCCGGAGCCAGGGCCCGCACCGAGGATGGACGCGAGCGGGTCGGCGGCCAGCAGACCCGGGGCAGCGGCGACGGCGATCGCGGCCCCGAGGAGTACGGCTGCCATGGCCGCAGGGCGACGGGTGAGGTGGAGCGTGGCGCCCGCGGCGAGGGCGGGGAGGAGCAGGACGACCAGCGCCACGAAGGCGCCGACCGTGGGGGTCCCCGCGAGGGAGGCGTCCGCGTGGATCCGGGCGCAGAGGGCCTTGAACCCCAGGGGTTCGGCGATGCCGGCAGCGAGGGCGAGGGCGACGAGGCTCAGGGTGGCGGCGCCGAGCGCGGCGCCGGCGCATCGGCTGGCGCCTCCTCGAAGCGCAGGGCGCCCGAAGATCAGGCCGCCCGTGGTGAGGAGCGCCATGAGGACCGTTGCGAGCAGGGCGTCCTCCCCGCGAGTCGCGAGGCCGAGCCGGAGGGCGAGTCGCGCCAGCCCCTCGAGGCCAAGCGTGGCGCCGGAGGCCGAGATCAGGACGCCGGCGAGGAGGGCAGGGGAGGTGGCGGGCGCGCCATCCTCGACCCGTGAGGACGCGTAGGAGCCGAGTTGGCGCCGAGCGACGAAGGCGACGATCGCGGCCAGCGCAAACCAAGGGCAGGCCACGAGCCAGGGAGGGGCGACCCCGACCAGGAGGCCGCCGTCCAGGGGATCCAGCAGGGAGGTGGCGACCCCCGCGGTGGCGCCCGCCAGGAGCGCGCCAGGCGCTCGCCGAACCACGGGACCCGCCGCGAAGACGAGGAGCGCCGCGGCGACAAGGCCCGCCGCACGGGTGAAGGCCGCCTCCGAGGGTTCTGGTCCTGACAGGTCGAGCAGGTCCGGGAACAGCGGCGCACGGAACCGGGCGAGCGCCCCGCCGACCCCGACCCCGAGCAACGTCGCCAGGGCGGAGGCCTTGGTCATGCCGCGCTTCAGGAAGCCATCCATGGCGGAAACGTAGCTGCGTTGTTGGGCCGCGGGGCGGGGATTCGTGTGATCCACAGGGGACTTCGACGGACCCGCCGGGCATCCTCCAGCCGTGATGCAAGACGCTTCGACGCCGCCGTCGCCTGGGGAGACCTCCTTCCCTCGCTCCGAGATTCGGGTCCTTCTGCTGGAGGGGATCAGCGAGACGGCCGCGGACGCCTTTCGTCAGGCCGGTTACTCGCGGATCGAACAGGTCAGTCGCGCCCTCACTGGAGACGAGCTTCACAGCGCCCTCGAAGAGGTCCACTTCCTCGGGATCCGGTCGCGCACTCAGCTGGATCAACGCGCGCTGGAGAGCGCGCGGAAGCTGGTGGCCATCGGCTGCTACTGCATCGGGACGAACCAGGTGGCGACGGCGGTGGCGCGGCGCCGCGGGGTGCCGGTCTTCAACGCGCCGTACTCAAACACTCGCAGCGTCGCGGAGCTCGTCATCGCGGAGGCGATCATGCTCCTGCGCGGCGTGCCCCAGAAGAACATGGCTTGCCACCGCGGCGAGTGGTTCAAGACTGCAGCGGGGAGCCACGAGGCCCGGGGCAAGACCCTCGGCGTCGTCGGCTATGGCCACATCGGAAGCCAGGTGGGCGTCCTCGCCGAGATGCTCGGCATGCGGGTGATCTACCACGACGTGGTGTCGCGGCTCACCCTTGGGAACGCCGAGAGCGCACAGAGCCTGGGAGACCTGCTCGGCCGCTCGGATGTGGTGACGCTCCATGTGCCGGAGCTGCCCTCGACCCGGGACCTGATGGGGGCCGCAGAGCTCGCCCAGATGAAGGACGGGGCGGTGCTCCTGAACGCGTCTCGGGGGCAGGTTGTCGACCTCGTCGCGCTGCGGGGTGAGCTCGAGAGCGGGCGGCTGGCCGGCGCCGCCGTGGACGTCTTCCCCGAGGAGCCCAAGACCTCTGGCGCCGGCTTCGCGTCGCCGCTCGTCGGGCTCGACAACGTGCTCCTCACCCCGCACATCGGCGGCAGCACGGAGGAGGCTCAGGCGGGCATCGGGCGCGAGGTCACCGAGAAGCTGCTGCGCTACAGCGACGATGGCTCGACCCTCTCGGCGGTGGACTTCCCCGAGGTGGCTCTACCGCCGCACACGGGCGACGCGCGCCTGCTGCACGTTCATGAGAACCGCCCGGGGATCATGAGCGCCATCACCGAGGTGATTGGCCGGAGCTCGGCCAACATCGACGCGCAGTACCTCCAGACGCTCAACGACGTGGGATATGTCGTGATGGATGTGGCGGCGGAGCGGGGCGCGGCGAGTGCGCTCATGGATGAGCTTCGTGGGCTGGAAGGGACCCTGCGGGCGCGAGTGCTATTCTGAGCGGCGTGTCGTCGAAGAAGGAACAGGAGCCGGAGGGAGAGGTCCGCTTTGCCCCCCCCGGCGAGGTGACGGCCCGGTCCGTTCGACGGGAGCTGACCCTCTGGTACGCCGCGGCCAAGCGCGACCTCCCGTGGCGTCGGACCAGCGACCCGTACGCCATCTGGGTCAGCGAGGCGATGCTCCAGCAGACGCGGGTGGAGACGGTCAAGGAGTACTGGCCCCGCTTCCTCGAGCGCTTCCCGACCGCGACGGCGCTCGCTGAGGCCGAGGAGGAGGCGGTCCTCGAGGCCTGGTCTGGGCTGGGCTACTACCGCCGGGCGCGCTCCCTCCAGGCGGCGGCGCGCGTCATCGCGAGCGAGCATCAAGGGGTCTTCCCGCGGGACCTCGGAGCCGCGTTGGACCTCCCTGGGGTCGGCCCCTACACCGCGGGGGCCGTGGTCTCGATCGCCTATGACGTGCCGGCACCGCTCGTGGACGGCAACGTCGAGCGGGTGTTCGCGCGGCTCTTCGGCATGGAGGGCGTCCGCGCCTCTGGCCCGCTCGGTCGCGCCTGTTGGGCCGCGGCCTCCTTCTTCGTCGAGCGGCTCGAGGGGGCGGTGCGGCCGAGCGTCTGGAACCAGGCGCTGATGGAGCTCGGCGCGCTGGTCTGCACTCCGCGGGCTCCCAGGTGCGACGAGTGCCCCCTCGCCGAGGAATGTGTTGCGAAGGCGCGGGGCAACGCCGTGGGGATCCCGCGGCCGAAGCCGCGGCGGGCCTCCACGGAGGTGGAGCTGGAGGTCTACGTCATCGAACGGGGGGGACGGTGGCTGCTGGAGCAGCGCCCTGAGGGAGGCCTGATGGGCGGGATGTGGCAGTTCCCGACGGTGGAGGTGACCTCCTCCGGGCTGTTCCCCGAGGAGCTCGGGCCAGGGCTCGCTCCTGTGGTCGAGCCGGAGCACGACCTGATCGCCCTGACCCACGGGATCACCCACCACCGAATACGGGCCCGGGTGCGGTCGGCTCGGATGGCCGCCTCGGGCGGAGAGGGGGCGGCCTGGTTCGGGCCGGAAGAGGCGGCGGAGCTCGCCCTGACCGGCATGGCTCGGAAGGTCGCGGAGCGTCTCGCACCGGCGCGGGATCCCTTGTTCGACCGCAGCTGACCGTGAATCGCTGTTGCCGTTGCGCGCGGGGCGCGTGGGCTCGTTAGCCTTGCGCTCACCCCATGTCGCAGCCGGAACACACTCAGAATCCAAACGGCGTCACCATCGTCGTCCCCGCATTTGACGAGGAGAACGGGATCGAGGGCGTCGTCGAGCGCCTTGCGGCTCTCGATCTCGGCCGCCCGACGGAGATCCTCGTGGTCAACGACGGGTCCCGCGACCGCACAGCGGACGTCCTCGCGCGTCTCGAGCCAGCGTTCGAGCCGCTCACGGTGCTGAATCACCGCGTCAACCGCGGCTATGGCGCGGCGCTCAAGACCGGCATCCGGGCCGCGGCCCACTCGATCATCGTCATCACTGACGCGGACGGGACCTACCCCGAGGATCGGATCGTGGATCTCCTCGAGCGGGTGGACGGCGGCGCGGAGATGGCGGTCGGTGCCCGCACCGGCGCGGACGTCCACATCCCCTGGCAACGCCGCCCTGCCAAGCGGATCTTGCGTGGCATCGCGGCCTACCTGGCCGGCGAGCCGATCCCCGACCTCAACTCCGGGCTGCGGGCCATCCGGCGCGATCTGTGCCTGCGCTACGAGTCGATCTTCCCCAACGGGTTCAGCTTCACGACCACGATCACCCTCGCCTCTCTCACCAACGGGCACCGGGTGGACTACGTCTCGATCGACTACGCGCAGCGCTCTGGGAGCTCCAAGATCCGCCCGGTCCGGGACACCCTGGGCTTCCTCGCGTTGATCATCCGGACCGTCGTCTACTTCAACCCGCTGAAGGTCTTCTACCCCCTCGGCGGCCTGGTGGCGCTGCTCTTCGGGGCCTCGCTCTTCTACGACCTCTTCCTCGTGGAGGGCGGCGCCAACCTTGGAGACAAGACCGTCCTCATGTTCGTGGCGTTGGTCCAGACACTCACCCTCGGTCTGGTCGCAGACCTCATCGACAAGAAGTCCCGCCTCGGCGGGCCGCCGCGCCCATGAAGCTCCCCAGCCTCCTGATCTCTCTGAGTCTCCTGGCCCTTCCGTCCGTCGCCTCGGCCCAGTCGTTCGAGGAATTGCGGGACCGGATCGCGACCGAGCGGGACGCTATCGAGGACGGGGAGGTCCGCACGCTCGCAGAGTTCGAGACGCGGGAGGCGATGCTGGCGCTGCTGGAGGCCTACGACAGGTTCGCGAGCGCCTATCGCCGGCGTGAGGTGGTGATCGAGCTCAAGCGCTTCGACGACCACGAGGACGCCTTCCAGCCCGCGCTCGAGAAGCTCATGAACGTGGCGGTGGGGGAGCCGGTCCTCGAGGTCCGCACCGCGGCGCTCGAGAGCCTGGGGCTGTGCGCCCAGAACGGGCCCTCCTTCCTGGCTCTCATCGTCGAGTCCACCGCTGACGACAGCCTCCGAGAGCGCGCAATGGAGCTGCACGTCCGCTTGAGCGGCGACTCGAACGATGAGTGGTACCGGCGGATCTACGAGCGCTCGCTCGGCAGCGTCCAGGAGGAGCTGCGAGGTGGGGAATCGAAGAAGCGCAAGGGGCGTCGTCGGAAGGGAGACGAGGAGGAGGTGGAGGAGAAGAAGCCGATCATCTGGCCCACGCCGCGGCTCCGAGCGACCGCGATGGGCGCGATCGTGGAGTCCCTCTCCGTGGAGGAACTGACGACGGCCCTGGAGCGTGACCCCAGCGGCGGCGTCCGTCGAGCCGCGCTGGAAGAGCTCGCACGGCGTCGGGAGAAGTCCGCGCTGCGCTATGCAGAGACGATCTTCGGTCGGGCGGACTTCCCGCCCCGCGACCGCGCCGTCGCGGCGGACATCCTGCTGGACGAACAGGGGGCCGACGCCGCGGAGGAGCTGATCGACGTGGCCCTCAAGACGACCACCCCGCAGTCCCTGCGCGCCCACCTCGCGGGGCGCCTGGCCCTGGTCAAGGACGAGGGGATTCAGAAGAAGCTGGCGAAGCTCGTCGGCAAGGGGAAGGCCCCGCAGAAGGTCTTCGCGCTCGAGGCGACGGCGAACAACAACGACCCCAAGCTCGTCAAGAAGATCCGGAAGGGCCTCCGGGACAAGCAGGAGGCGGTGGTCATCGCCACCGTCGATACGCTCATCGAGCGGCGGGACCGCGAGTCGATCGAGGACCTCGAGAAGCTGTTCGAGAAGACCAAGCTGTCGGGAGTCCGAGCCGCTGCATTGCGCGGCCTCTCGGCCCTCTACGACGGTGAGAATGAGTGGGTCGAGCGGCTCGTGTCTCTGACGGACTCCGAGGAGCTCGACCAGCGCAACGCGGCGCTGGCTGAGATCTCTCGGCTCGGCCGCCGGAACATGGTCGAGCTCTACATGAAGAAGCTCACGGACCCGAACTGGTCCACGCGCCTGATCGCGCTCCACGCCCTGGAGGCCTATCGGGACACGATGGTCTTGACCCCGATCATCGAGCGGATGTCCGAGGAGCAGGGCCGTATGGCCGTCGAGTTCGGAGACACGCTCTTCCGGCTCACGGGGCAGACCTTCGGGGCACGTGCCAGCACCTGGGAGAAGTGGTGGGGCGCTCAGTCCGCCGAGAGCTTCAGGCTCGTGCCGAAGGCCGAGCTCGAGGCCATCGTCGCGGCGAGCGAGGAGCGCAAGCTGCGCCAGATCTCGAACGCTGCGTTCTTCGGTGTGCGGATCGAGTCGCACCGGGTGCTCTTCATCCTCGACGTCTCTGGCTCCATGAACGAGCCCATGCGGGCGGAGTACGTGGGGGAGCTCGGTCGGCCGCGGATTGACGTGGCGAAGGAGGAGCTCGCGCGGGCGGTGCAGTCACTGGAACCCGGCGCGCTCTTCAATCTTGCTCCCTTCTCTGGTGGGGTGGATAGCTGGCTCGAGAACGGCGTCGCCGGCGCGGACGACTACTCCCGTGAGGACGCCTTGGCGTACATCGATCGTCTCGGCGCCGCGGGCGGGACGAACCTCTTCGGGAGCCTCGAGTTCGCCTTCGACGACCCTGATGTCGACACCATCTTTCTCCTCTCGGACGGTGAACCGTCGGTCGGGGACATCATCGATCCGCAGCTGATCCGAGAGGCGATCGCCGAGCGCAACGCCACGCGAAACGTGGTGATCAACACCATCGCCTTCGGGGCGGACCTCCAGGTGCTGGAGTGGCTCGCCGAGGACAGCGGCGGGACTCACGTCTCCATCGACTGAGCGCTGCGGGTGAAGGTCTTCCTCTCCCTCGCGGTGGCGCTCATCGCGCTTGCCCTGCTCTTCGGTTGGGGCGGCGTGGACGCGGGGGATGTGCTCGCGACCCTCGCTGCAGCGGACCTTCGGTTGGTCGCGCTGGCGTTCCTGATCCAGGCGCTGATCTACGTCGTCCGGGCGGTCAGGCTCCGGGTCCTCTTGCTGGGCGCCGGGGGCTCTGAGGTCTCCATCCCGGGGCTCACGGCGGCCTCGGCGGCGTGGATCCTCGATAGCCACGTGCTGCCAGCCAAGGTCGGGGAGGCGAGCCTCGTGCTCCACCTCTCCCGGGTGGGCGTCCGCGCCGAGCATGGTCTCGTCGGCCTCGTCGTCTCGCGCTTGCTCGACCTGGCGACGCTGCTCCTGGTCCTCGGCGCCGTGTGCCTCGCCATGGCGATCGCGGGGGACCACCCGCAACTCCCCTGGCTCCAGGCGCTCGGTCTGTTCGCGCTGGCCGCCTCGGTCACCCTCGGGGTGGTGATCCTCAGCGGCGAGCATCTGGTGCGTGTGGGTCGCGGGGCCCTCCTCCGCGTGCTCCCCGGGAGCTGGGGTGAGCGGTCAGGCCGGTTCCTCCTCCGCGTCGAGGACGCGCTGCGGACCCTGCCGCGCCGCTCGGTCTATTGCGCCGCGCTCCTGAGCTTGCCCGTCTGGGCCTGCGTCCTCGGCGTCTACGCGGCGCTCGGGGTGGGCGTCGGGCTGGAGGGACTCGCGGCGGCTGATCTGCTCTTCGGGGCGAGCCTCGCCGTCCTCGGGGGCCTCGTCCCGATCAACGGGTTCCTCGGCTTCGGGATGCTCGACATGGGCTGGGCATGGGGATTCGCCGCGGTGGGGATCCCGGAGGGGGAGGCCGTCTCGACGGGTCTGGCCTTCCACGCCCTCTACATCGTCGGGGTCGGGATCCTCGGGGCCATTGGCCACGCGCAGCTCGTCTCGTCCAGGCGCTGAGGGTCGAGCTCCGGCGCCCACGTCTCCCTAGGCTCGAGCGAGGGACCCAGCGAGGGACCCAGCGAGGGACCGGGGCCGGCTGGCCTCGTCCCCCCGTCCCGGCTCACTTCTGTGCCCGAGGCGCCTGCGCGTCCCCTTGGCCTCGCACCAGCACGTGGGTGGAGTCGGCGGCGAAGGGTCCGAAGGCCTCGGGCTCGCCGCCGTCGGGCCAATGAATGGTCACGGCGTCGATGGCCGTCGCGTCGCCGAGCCCGACGTGAGCGTGGATCTGGTTCGCGGAGCAGAACCCGTAGGCCCCGGTCAGCGTCCGCCAGCGGACCTCGTCACCGAAGTCCACGCGGAGCCGCGCCCCGATCACGTCCTGAAGCGGCTGTCCCTCTGGCGTCACCACGCGGAAGCCGATCCAGTTGCCCTGCGCGCCGACGTTCCGGAGGACGCGCATACGCTCGCCGTTCTCCGAGAGGACGATATCGATGTCGCCGTCGCCGTCGAGGTCGCCGAGCGCCAACCCGCGGGTTGAGCCGATGTAGGCCTCCCGCACGCCGCCCTGGGGCTCGACCTCCTTGAACTGGCCACTCCCCGTTCCGCGGAACAGCTGGTTCGGTTCGGCGTAAGGCTTCTTCGGATCAAAGGACATGGTCCAGCGGGCCACCCGCCCGTTGCCGACGTACAGGTCGAGGTTGCCGTCCTGGTCGAAGTCCGCGACCCCGAGTCCGAAGCCGGTGTAGTTGAGGCTCGTCGCGTGGAGTCCAGCGTTCAGCGTACGATCGCGGAAGACGCCTCTGCGGTTCACGTAGAGCGTGTTGCTCTCCGCCCGCAGGTGGGTCATGAGCAGGTCCGGGTCTCCGTCGTTCTCCAGGTCGAGGACCGCGACACCCATCCCGGCCTCGACGGCCCCGTTCATGTTGACCGCGCACCCCGAGAGGAGGGAGCGGTCCAGGAACGTCCCGTCGCGGCCGTTGATCCAGAGCTGATTGGCGGTGCCGTCATTCGCGACGTAGACGTCCTGCCAGCCGTCCCCGTCGAAGTCGTCCACCACCACCCCGAGGCCGTTCCCGAACGCCGACGAGAGGCCCGCGGCTCCGGAGTGATCGCTGAAGGTCCCGTCGCCTTCGTTGCGATACAAGACGTCCTGCGCCGGAGCATCGAAGTTGGTCGGGTTGCAGTAGTCCAGCCCGCCGCCAGCGCCGGTGCATGGGAGCTCGGCACCCGGAGACCACTCCACGTAGTTCGCGACGAAGAGGTCGAGGTCCCCGTCCTGGTCGGCGTCGAAGAACGCGGCGCTGGCACCCCACCCAGGGTGCCCGACGTTGGCCTTGGCCGTCACATTGGAGAAGGTCCCGTCACCGTTGTTCTGCAGGAGGGCGTTGGGTCCCAGGTTGGTGATGTAGAGGTCAAGGTCGCCGTCCTGGTCGTAGTCCCCGACCGCAGCGCCGCGGCCGTTGCCCTGGTGCCCTGCTCCCGAGGCCTCGGTCACGTCTACGAATCTGCCCGAGCCGTCGTTGCGATAGAGCCGGTTCGCCGACGACGCGCCGCCAGCGGCCGAGGGGTCACCGGACTGCAGGCAGTAGACATCGAGGTCGCCGTCGTTGTCGAAGTCGATGAGCGCGACGCCAGCTCCGATGCACTCGGGCATCAGGTACTTCTGCTCGTAGTAGGCAATGTGTTCGAAGCTGAGGCCGGACTCATCGGTCACATCCTCGAACCAGACCTTGCCGGCCATTCCTCCGCCCGCCTCCGAAGTCGACGGGTCGCCCGAGCACGCGCAGAGGGCCGCCGCTGCGAACGCGAGAGTGGTCCGTTGCGAGCGCGGTGGCCTCCGCGTGAGCTGCACGTTGGCGATCATCGGGCACCTCGCTTCAGCTGCTGGAACCGTGAGCGGATCTGCCTGACGCGTGGCTCCTTGGGGTCGATGTTCTCTGCCTCCAGGATCAACCGCTCGGCGTCCGCGAGGCGTCCCGCGGACATGTAGAGGGACGCTGCGCTGACGCGGGAGGGGAGGAAGCTCGTGTTCAGCCGGTTCACCTGCTCGAAGGCCGCGCAGGCCTCCCCGGCGAACCCGAGTCGGGTGTTCGCCTCCGCCACGAGCAAGAACGCCTTCGCGTTCTCCGGTTCGAGCTCGCAGACGCGTTTCGCGCTCTGCAGCGCGCCGGCCGCGTCCCGCTGCTCGATGCAGATCTTCGCTCGCTCCATCTGGCCGTCCACATGACTCGGCAGGATGGCCACCGCGCGATCGACGGCCTTCCTCGCCGCGGGCAGATTCCCGAGGTTCATCTGCGTGGTGGCGAGGTTGAGCCAAGCGCCGAAGCGGTCGGTGCCCGACGCCGTGAGATCCTCGAGGAGCCGCTTGGCCTGGTCCCAGTCCTCGAGCTGCATGTGAATGCCCGCGAGGTTGTTCAAGACCACCTCGTCCTCTGGGTAGTACACGAGCAGGTCCTCGAGGACGCGGATGGCATGGGCGGCCTCCCCGTTACCGCTCAGGCTCCCGGCGTAGGTGTTCCGCTGCCCGTAGGACATCCCCAGCTTCTGGAGGTCCGCGCCGCTCGCGTGCGGGATCATGATCCGCTTCGCGCCGAGGCCTGCTTCGAGGGCAATCTCCGCCTGGTCGATGCGGCCGAGCGCTCGCATGGCAAGCCCGTAAGCGTAGAGCGCGGGCTTCAGGGTAGGAGCGGTCTGGATGGCGTGCTCGAGCGGTTCAATCGCTTCCGCAGGGCGGTCTGCGGCGACCAGCGCCTCACCGAGGCTGGCCTCGGCCAGCGGAGCAGCGCTATCAGGGGCCAGCGCGACGGCCTTGCGGAAGCTCGCCACGGCACGCTCCACGTCTCCCTGATCCATGTACAGGTACCCGATGCGGTGGTGGACGGCGGCGTTACTTGGCATCTCGTCCGCAGCGGTGAGGAGGCGCGCAGAGCCCTCCTCGAGATCTCCCAAGGCGACCTTCGCGATGCCGAGGCGGAAGTTCCAGACGGGATCATCCGGATCGAGGGCGAGTGCGTTGGCGTAGGACCTCGCCGCCTCGGAGGTGAGCTGGTTCGCCTCGTAGAGGAGCCCGAGGCGGCCATGCGTTGCGGCGCTCGCCGGCTGCTCCTCGACGCGGATCAAGTACTCGTCGACGGTCTCCTTGAGCAGGGGCCCCAGGGAGGCCTCGTCCTGAGGTCGCACCGGATCGATGGGGCCTGGTTGACCGCAGCTGAGGGTCAGGAACAGGGCCAAGCAGGGGAGACGTCTAAGGGTGGTGGAGATCATTTTTGGCTCACCCTAAACCTAGCTTGCTGACCGCGCCCGCGGCGATCGAAGCTCAAGTCCTCGGACGGGGGCGAACTTGGCCTGTGGAGCGCGAGTCGGCCTCGAGTTGGACGGGCAGGAGCCGCCGCAGCCGGCGGATAAGAGGTCGCTATCTGGGGCACGGAGATGGGGGCTGCCTGCCTCTGCCTGGGGGGAAACCGGTCTCCGTCTGGGGGAAAGAGGGGCAGGGGTCTGGGCTGTTGGCGGCGTCCAGGGATCAGGCTCGAGGCCGCCGCCACGGGCCGAAGAGGCCTCAGCCACGGTTGGGTCCGCGAGGCGCTCCCTGGACGGGGTCATGGTCTCCACGTCCCCTGTGCGTTCCGTTCCTGGGCCGGGAGAAGCTCTCCGCCCCATCGACAGGGTCTTGGCTCGGATACCGTGGACCGCACGATGAATGCGCCCGATCAAGACCGGACCAACCCCGCCCCGCTCGCGGCAGGACCCCGCGACCGTCGCGTGGGGCTCGTGATCGAGCTCCGACCTGAGATGGAGGCGCGCTACCGGGCGCTCCACGCGGACCCGTGGGAGGGCGTACTGCGCCGGATCACCGGCTCCAACCTCCGGGACTACTCCATCTACCTGGCGAGGGTCCACGGGCGCCTGCTGCTGTTCAGTCACTTCCGCTACGTGGGAGAGGACTTCAACGCGGACATGGGCCGGATCGCAGCGGACGAGGAGACGCGTCGCTGGTGGCATGAGACCGAGCCCTGCCAGATGGTCCTGCCGGGCACGCCTGACGGGGAGCAGTGGCTGCCGGCGGAGGAGGTCTTCCATCACCCCTGAGGACCGCGGTCCGCCAACAACGCGACGAGCCCGGCGCCCCAAGGGTGGAGCGCCGGGCTCGTCCGGTCTCGGGGTCAGGCGTCGCTCAGCGGCGCTTGGCTTCCTTGAGCCTCTCGATGGCCGCGCGCGCGTCGCGCTCGGCCGCCGTGCCCTTGTGCTTGTCACGGATCTTCTCGAGCTCCTTCTTGGTCTTCTCGTAGCGCGAGGCCTTCACCTTCCCGGCGGTCAGCTTGACGACCTTCTCCTGCGCCTTGAGGATCGACTGGGCGGCCTTGTCGCCCTTGAGCCCTGCGAGGATCGCGGTGACCTTCTCGCCGCCGGGCCAGACCTTGACGGCGTCCTCGAGGGACTCGCCGGTGGACTTGACCTTCAACCAGTCGCCTGCCTTCGCGGCCTTCTCCATTGTGGAGAGGCGCCCGTCGGCCATACCGACCACAGCGGCGGCGATATCGGGGTGCTCCTCCTCGATCTTGGCGGAGGCCTTGATGGCGTCGCCGAGGTTGCCCTTACGCAGGGCCTTGGCGACCTTGCTGCACGACTTGGGCCACTCGTACATCGGCGTCTTCAGCGCGCTCTTGAGGAGCGGCTTCAGGACGGAGGCGTTGATGCTCGCAGGGTGACCCGAGTAGGCGATGTTGCCCTGCGCATCGACGATAACCGCCGAGGGGAAGCCGCTCGCGCCGACGGCGCGCATGAGCTTCTTGGAGTGGTCGAAGGCGTAGGCGTACGTGGCGCCGTGTTCCTTGATCCAGGGGTCGGTCTGACTCTCACTTTCGCTGGCAACGCCAACGATGGTCAGGCCCTCACTCTCGAACTCTTCCTTGAGCTCGTTGAGGTGAGAGACCTGCCCGCGGCAGGGGCCTCACCAGTACTCGAAGAACTCGATGATGACGACGCGGCCGAACAGGTCCTCGAAGGACTGGGCCTCGGTCTGTTTGAACTTCTCCAGTTCAGGGGTCGGGAGCGGATCGCCGACGCCGGCCGCGGGGAGCGGGAGCGCCAGGGAGGCCCCGAGTGCCAGCGCCGGAAGGGCGACAGGCAGGAGCGAGAGGGTGGTCATGGTGGTCTCCTGGATCGAACTTGGTGCGGTGCGGGCGATTTGCAGCCGCGCGCCGCTCGGGTCACTATGGCCTCGTGGTCGTCATGAGGGAATGCCCTGTAGGTCGAACTCTTGCCGCTTGAGCGGGGCCTTTACGCTTCGCCGGCTCCTCTCCGGGCTCCCTGGCGGCACGTTATGGGGTTTGATGACGGTTCTGGAGCCCTCTGTGGGCGGGGCGAGCCGCGACGGACGGTGGCTAGGGGGGGCCTGGCTGGGATCACATGGCGGCTGGCTCGACGCCACCGCTCGAGGGGGACAGTATGGGCGTCCCCCCGCGCCGATAGCGCGTCGTGGCTCCGAGACGGCCCCTCTCCCGCACAAGGACGCATGTTCCAGGCTCTGATCCTCTCTCTCGCGGTGCCCGCGCTCTCCCCAACGTGGCCGCAAGCGGCGGCCGTTCAAGAGGAGCGCGGACCCAACGTGCTCGTGCTGCTCGCCGATGACCTGGGGTGGATGGACGTCGGGTTCAACAACCCGGACAGCTTCTACGACACACCGTCTCTCGATCGCCTCGCGACGCAGGGCGTGCGGTTCTCCAACGCCTACGCGGCCTGCCCCGTCTGCAGCCCCACGCGGGCCAGCTTGATGACCGGCCGCCACCCTGCCCGCCTCGCGACCACGGACTACTTCGGAGCGCCGCAGCCGCAGGCGATCCTCGATGCCGCGAAACGTCAGAGCAAGCCAGGTCGCTTCCAGAGGCTCCCCATGCTGCCGGCCCCCTACGTCGACCACTTGCCCCACGAGGAGGTGACCCTCGCCGAGGTCCTTCGGTCCGCGGGCTACGCGACCTTCTTCGCAGGCAAGTGGCACCTCGGCGGCGACGGGTTTGATCCGACCACCCAGGGCTTCGACGTCAACGTCGCGGGGAACCGGCGCGGAGGACCGTACGGACCGGGCAAGTACTTCCACCCGTTCGGAATGCCCAACCTGACCTCGGAGCCCGGAGACCACCTCCCAGCCCGGCTCGCTGACGAGGCGATCTCCTTCATCGAGGGGCACGCGAGTGAGCCTTGGCTCTGCTACCTCAGCTTCTATTCTGTCCACACTCCCTTGGTCGGCCGCCCCGACCTCGTGGAGCACTACAGGGAGAAGAAGCAACGCCTGGGCCTCGAGGCGAGGTGGGGCAAGGAGGGCGACCGGCGGGTCCGGCTTGTTCAGGAACACGCGGTGTACGCCGCGATGGTCGCGGCCATGGATGAAGCGGCCGGGCGCGTGCTCGACGTGCTCGACCGCCTCGATCTGGCGCAGGACACCGTGGTCGTGTTCTTCTCGGACAACGGCGGCCTCTCGACCAGCGAGGGCCACCCCACGAGCAACTCTCCACTGCGGGCAGGCAAGGGCTGGCTCTACGAGGGAGGCATCCGCGAGCCCTGCGTGATGCGCTGGCCTGGAGAGCTCGCGCCGGGCACCGTGTGCGAGCTTCCCATCCAGTCGGTGGACTTCTTGCCGACGCTCGCCGCTGCCACCGGCGCCGCGCTTCCGGAGGGGGTCACCATGGACGGGGTCGAGCTGCTGACGACCCTCACTGGGGGGGCGGCGCCGCCGCCGCGCGGCCTTTATTGGCACTACCCGCACTGGGGTAACCAGGGGGGGACACCTGGCGGAGCCCTCCGCGAGGGTCCCTGGAAGTGGGTCGAGCGGTTCGGTCCGGATGGGATCGAGGGGGAGCTCTACCACCTCGTCGAGGACCCAGGTGAGACCGCGGACCGGTCCGGCGCCGAGCCAGACCGCTCGGCGGCCATGGGGGCTCGCCTCGCCCGCTGGCGAGCGGAGGTGGGCGCCCGGATGCCGAGTCCTAATCCTCTGGTGGTCTCGAATCCGGAAGGGCATGACCGCGCGAAGTGAACAACGGGCGCCCGCAGCGCGGGGGGCCCACTTCACCGCGCTCAGCGGTTGCACGATCTCGGTCGACTCCTATTCTTCGCCGGGGCGCGCTAGACCCGCTCAGGGTCCAAGGCACCCCACCTCCGTCTCCATCTAGCCCTCATGTCCCCTCACCCTGGGGCACTTCTCACATGGCCTCGTTCGAAGCCGAGCTCGACTCCGAAAGCCACATCGTCCAGGTCGTCGTCACTGAAGACGACGGCAGCGAGCACGATTACCAGTTTGATTTTGACCCCAGCTCCGGCCGGTGGGAGTTCAGCGAGCGGGACCTCCTCGAGCGCGACTTCGGTGAGGAGTGGGTCGACGAGCTCGAGGAAGAGATCGAGAAGCTCATCGCCAAAGGGGTTGAGTCCGCGGGCGGAAGCGCATGATCCACCGCGAGTCACCGAGCCCCGACGCGGCCACCGAGTTCGCTGGCCGGAGGGGGCGCAGGGTCTTCCTCTTGGTACTCGACTCGCTGGGCGTCGGCGCCATGCCTGACGCTCCTGACTTTGGTGACGCGGGCGCGCACACGCTCGATCACATCTGCGAGGCGGCTGGCACACCGGAGGCGCCACGCCTCCAAGCCCTTGGCCTCGGCAACATCGAGGGCGTGGAAGCCTTCCCCGCGGCTGACGTGCCTGAGGGCGCGTTCGGCAAGATGAGCGAGGCGAGCGCTGGAAAGGACACGACCACAGGCCACTGGGAGATGGCGGGTGTCCCGCTCGACCGCGCCTTCCCGACCTTCCCCGACGGCTTCGACGAGGATCTCCTCGCGGCGATCGCTGAGCGGACGGGGGTCACTGGCTGGCTGTGCAATGCGCCGGCGTCGGGGACGGAGGTCATCGAGCTGCACGGGCCGGAGCACGTCGCGACAGGCAAGCTCATCGTCTACACCAGCGCGGACTCGGTGCTCCAGATCGCGGCGCACGAAGAGGCCTTCGGGCTGAAGCGACTGCTGGAGGTCTGCGAGGTGGCGCGAGAGCTCACTCTGGAGCGCGGCCTCGCCCGGGTCATCGCGCGGCCCTTTGTGGACGCGGAGGAGGGCTCGACCAACCGTTTCGAGCGGACCTACAACCGACGAGACTTCTCGCTCACCCCGCCGAAGCCGACCGTGCTTGACCAGCTCAAGGCGGCTGGCGTCCCCGTGGTCGGGGTTGGGAAGATCGAGGACATCTTCGCGGGGCACGGGCTGACGCGGGCGGTCCACACCAAGGGCAACGAGGACGGGATGGTCCAGACGGGGAGCCTTGTGCGCGACCTCGACCACGGGCTCGTGTTCTTGAACCTGGTGGACTTCGACATGCTGTTCGGGCACCGGCGCGACCCGGCGGGCTACCGGGGGGCTATCGAGGCCTTCGACCAAGCGCTGGTTGAGATCGAGGGTGACCGTCGAGAGGACGACATCTTCATCCTGACCGCGGACCACGGGAATGACCCCACGAACGGTGATCACACGGACCACACGCGGGAATTCGTGCCGCTGCTGGTCTACGGGGATCGCGTGCAAGGCGGCGTTTCGCTCGGAACGCGCTCGACGTTTGCGGACATTGGCGCGACCATCGCGGAGGCCTTCGGCGTCCGCCATGACGGCGCCGGCTCCTCGTTCCTCGAGGAGATCCTCTCCAGAGCGAACGAAGCTTGACTGACACCCCCTTCCGACTCCGCGACCTGTTGCGCACCAAGCGGGACGGCGGCGTGCTCGGGGAGGCAGACGCGCACTGGTTCCTCAAACAGGTCGCCCTCGGCGCCGTGGGGGAGGCGGAGCAGGTGGCCTTGCTGTCCTCGATCTTCTTCCACGGAATGGAGAGCGGAGAGCTAGAGGGATGGACGCGGGGCATGGTGGCCTCCGGTGACGTCCTCGACCTCTCGGGCTTCGAGCAGCCCCGGGTGGACAAGCACTCCACCGGAGGCGTGGGGGACAAGGTCTCCCTTCCGCTCGCTCCCGCCCTCGCCGCCGCGGGTTGCGTCGTCCCGATGATCTCGGGGCGTGGGCTCGGGCACACGGGCGGCACCCTCGACAAGCTGGAGGCGATCCCCGGCGTCCGTACGGACCTCGACGAGGGAGAGATCCGCCGCGTCCTCCAGGCCGCGGGTTGCGTCATCTGCGCTCAGACCGAGTCCATCGCGCCCGCTGACCGGGCCCTCTACGCCCTCCGGGACCGCGTGGAGCTGGTGGAGTCTCTGCCGCTCATCTCGAGCTCGATCGTCTCGAAGAAGGTGGCGGAGGACATCGACGCGCTGGTGCTCGACGTGAAGGTCGGGACCGGCTCGTTCCTCGTGGAAGAGGCGGAGGCGCGGGCGGTCGCACAGACGATGGTCAACCTCGCCGGTGCGGCAGGCGTCCATGCCACCGCGCGGCTCACGCGCATGGGACAGCCCCTCGGGCTCAGCATCGGGCACACCCTCGAGATCGAGGAGTCGGTCGCGGTTCTGAAGGGTGAGGGGCCGGCGGACCTTGTGGAGTTGGTCACCCTGCTTGGTGGGGACCTCCTGGCTGCGGCAGGCGTGGCTGCAAGTGAGGAGGCGGGCCGGGCGACGATCTCCGGAGTGCTCCGCGACGGAACCGCGCTGGACCGGTTTGAGCGCATGATCGCGGCCCAGGGGGCCTCCGATCCCCAGGCACCCCTGGAGCAGGCTCCCGACCGGACCCAGTGGATCGCCTCTCGGGACGGGTACCTCGACTTTCGAAACCTCCGGGACGTTGGGCTCGCTGTGGCCGCGCTCGGGGGCGGGCGGAAGAACGCGGAGGATCAGATCGACCACGCGGTCGGTATCGTCTCTCACAGGTTCCGCGGCGACGAGGTCCGGTGTGGCGACGCCATCGCGACGATCCATCACCGCGCCGGTGCTGGCCTCGAGGAATGCCTGCGATTGCTCGAGCGAGGCACCTCGCTCGCACCTGACGCCCCTTCCCCCCAGCCGCTCGTCCTGGAGCGCGTGCTCCCTCGGCCCACGATCAGCCCATGACCATTCTCCGCGCTCTCCTCGGCCTCGCCTTCTTCTGCGCCGTGGCCTGGGTCCTGTCCTCGGATCGCCGGCGGGTCAACCTGCGGGTGGTCCTCGGCGGGATCAGCCTCCAGATCGGCCTCGCGCTCCTGATCCTGAAGACCGGCCCTGGCCGGGCGGTGCTCGACAAGCTGTCGATCTTCGCCACGTCCGTGCTCAGCTTCGGTCAGGAGGGCGCTCAGATGGTCTTCGGCCCGATCCTCACCGGGTTCGGCGTCGACCTCTCCCCCGCGGAGGGGCCGAGCTCCATTCAGGTGTTCGCTGACTTCCCCGGCCACCTGCCCACCGAGTCAGTGGCCTACGCCGCGCCGGTGTCCTTCGCCTTCGGGGCGCTCACGACGATCATCTACTTCTCGGCGTTGATGGCGATCCTCTACCACCTCGGGGTCGTTCAGTTCTTCGTGAAGCTGCTGGCCAACCTGATGCGGTACACGCTGCGCGTGTCCGGTGCGGAGTCCCTGGCCATGGCCGCGAACGTCTTCGTGGGGCAAACCGAGGCGCCGCTGGTGGTGCGCCCATACATCGCGAAGATGACGCGGTCCGAGCTCATGGCGCTCATGACCGGCGGCTTCGCGACGATCGCCGGGTCCGTCCTCGCGGTCTACATCGGGCTCCTCGGGGAGGAGTTCGCCGGGCACCTGCTCGCGGCGAGCTTCATGTCTGCGCCGGCGGCCTTCGTGCTCGCGAAGATCATGGTCCCGGAGACGGAGACCCCCCTCACGGCCGGCGGCGCCGAGCAAGTTGAGGAGGGCGAGGACCAGCCGTCCAACGTGCTGGATGCCGCGGCCACGGGGACGAGCGACGGACTCAAGCTGTACCTCAACGTGGTGGCGATGCTCGTCGCCTTTGTGGCCATCGTGGGCCTCATCAACGCGGGCCTTGGGCTGTTGCCTCTCGGCCTTGAGGAGCCCATGACGCTCCAGCGAATCTTCGGCTACATCTTCGCCCCGGTGGCGTGGATGATGGGGATCGAGTGGGGGGACTGCGTCGCCTTCGGGAGCCTCCTCGGGACCAAGGTGGCGGTGAACGAGTTCATCGCCTTCAGCGACATGCAGGCCCTCCAAGGGGAGATCTCGAACCGCAGTTACACCATGGCGGCCTACGCCCTCTGCGGCTTCGCCAACTTCGCCTCGGTCGGAATCCAGATTGGCGGGATCGGGTCCTTGGCGGAGGGCCGGCGCCGTGACCTGAGCCAGCTCGCGCTGCGGGCGATGCTCGGCGGAGCCATGGCGTCGTGGATGACCGCCACCATCGCGGGGATGTTCCTGTGAGCCACGGGCCCGCCGTGGGGGGAGGTGACCCTGCTGCCCTCGCTGGTGCCCTGGCGGCGGAGCTCGGGGCCGCGCTCGAGGGAGCTGGGCTCCCTTCGCCGCGGGTCGCCCTCGTCCTCGGGTCCGGGCTGGGCGCCTTCGCGGACGCCCTCGAGGGAGCCGTCACGATCCCCTTCGAGGCCCTCCCCTCCATGCCCTCGAGCACGGTGCCGGGCCACGCAGGGCGCTTCGTCCTGGGCGTGGTCGGTGGGGTGTCGGTCCTCTGTCAGCAGGGTCGTGTCCACCTCTATGAGGGGCACAGTGCCGAGGTGGTGACCCGGGCGATGAGGTCGCTCCCTGTCCTCGGCGTCCACTCCGTGCTGCTCACCAATGCGGCGGGCGGGTTGGCGCCCGGGTGGCCTGTCCCTTGCCTGATGCGGATCCGGGACCACCTCAACATGCAGGGCGCCGTTCCTCCGATGGAGGGTCGAGGCCGCCAGGCGCGGGTCTACGACGAGGCCATCGGCCGAGCGCTGGCCGCGGCGGCGGTGGACCAGGGAGTCGACCTGCGAGAGGGCGTCTACGCGGGGCTCGCGGGACCGACCTACGAGACCGCCGCGGAGATCCAGATGCTCGATCGCGTCGGCGCTCAGGCTGTGGGGATGAGCACCGTGCTGGAGGCCAACGCCGCCGCTGGTGCCGGGCTGCGTGTGGGCGCCGTGTCGTGCATCACGAATCCTGCAGCGGGGATCGCCGTCGCGCCGCTCAACCACGAAGAAGTGGTCGAGGCTGGCAAGCAGATCGCCGGTGACTTCGCCCGCCTCCTCGGCGCGGCAATCCCCGCCATCGGCGCACTCTGAGACGCCTCGGATCGGCGGGCGTGGATTCCCGGGGCCGGCCCCAGGAGACAGGCGGAGCTCGGTCCTATGATTCCGGAGTCCGGCACCGACTCGACTCCATCCCCGGATCATTGAACCGCTCATGTTCACGCAGACTTGGCGCCGCCACTGGGGCCTCGAAGAAGACCCCTTCGTCCAGCAGGACGCCGACAAGGACCCGGTCCTCCCCAGGGTCCCGGCTGAGGCGGTGCACTCCTCCTTCGATCGTCTCTACGGGGACCCTCGGATGCCCGGCCCCGGCGTCGTTTTTGGCGAGAAGGGGAGCGGCAAGAGCGGCCTGCGCCTGGCGATGCGTCGCCGCCTCGAGGGGGACGACTCCCGCTCGTTCCTGGTGGAGTACACGGAGTTCGATGCCTTCTTGAACGAGGCGCGGAAGGCGGACCGGCTGCCGCCGAACGGCGCGAAGACGCCGCGCCGAGTGGTGGAGCGCTTCGGGCTCGCAGATCACCTCGACGCGATCCTGAGCCTCGGCGTGTCACAGCTCAGTCGGGAGATCGTCGAGGGGGCCCACCCCGCGGCCCGCGGGCTCGTGCCCAAGCAGAAGGCGACGCTCCTGACCCTCGCCGCTCTCTTCTCGCGGAGCGATGAGCTCTCGGGCGTTGAGCTCCACAGCGCCTTACGGCGAGCGATCCGGGCCCGCCGCCCGCTGGCTTTCGCTCGGCGTGGGGCGATGCTCGCGCTGCTGCTCCTCGGCGCGCTCTTCCTGATGGACGCTCACCTTGATCTCCCCTTCGAGGCGGGCCGTATCCCGCGCCCGTCCGTGGACGTACAGACGGTGGCCGGGGGCGCGTTGATCGGCGCCGCAGCCCTGTGGGCCGCGGCTCGTCGCCTCTGGCTGCGGGGGCGCGCGAGCGTCGCCATCCGCGCCATCCGGGTCGTCCCGAGGGATCCGGAGCCGCTCGCGCGCCTGCTCCAGGCCGTGCCGGCGAGCATTCGTCGTGACCTCGCGCTACCCGACGGCAGCTCGGTGGGCTCCCGGCTCATGCTCCTCCAGCGCTTCGTGGCGCTCGTGCGGGAGCTCGGTTGGGACAGCTTCTACGTGCTGATGGACCGGGTAGACGAGGCGACCATGCTCTCTGGTCGAGCGCAGTTGATGCGCCCTTTCGTCGAGCCGCTCCTCGAGCACCGGCTGTTGCAGTTCGAGGGCCTCGGGTTGAAGCTCTTCCTCCCGATCGAGCTCAGCCGGCTCTACCTCGGCGCGTCGCCCGAGGAGCTGAAGACGATGCGGCTCGACAAGGCCAACACGGTCCCCGAGCTCCGTTGGACAGGGCAGGAGCTGGCGCAGGTCGCGTCGCAGCGCCTCGTGGCCGTACGGGCGCAGAGCATCGAGGCGGACGCTCCGGGCGCGCGCCTCGCGGACTACTTTGACGTGGAGATCACGGAGGATGAGCTGCGAGGGACGCTGGCAGAGCTCGGCACGCCGCGGTTGGCCTTCGGCTTCCTCGGCGCGGTGCTCGCGGAGCACGCGCGGGACCTCTCCGATGGGCTCGACGAGGATGACCCTCGGTGGCGCGTGCCTCGGCGACGCTTCGATCTCCTGCGCGCCAGCTGGCTCGACCGCGCCCGTGGCCTCCGCCGGGCGCTCAACTGAGCGTCCAGGCCGGAGTTCCTCGCGGTTTTGGCCCCGAAACTCCGCGCGTGAGCGAGACTGCCCGGCACACCCCCGACCATGAGATCCATCTTCCCCGCCTTTCAGCACCGGATGCTCCTGACCGTGCTCGTCGGCGCGATCGCCATCTCCGTGATCACCCTGGCTGCTGTGTTGATGCAGCGAGGGGAAGAGGAGCCTGCGCTGGCTGCGCCGCAAGTTGGCCCGCCAGTCTTCGTGACGGGCGGGACGCCCTCCCAATAGGGTGTGGCTCCGGGGTCGGCCGGAGCGATGAACCGCCGGCCGAGGTCCGGGAACTGGCCCAAGCAAACAGCGGCGGGCGCCCGGGGGGGGGGGGCCCCCGCCGCTGCTTGCTTGGCGAGGCTCGGAGGCGCTCCGACCTTGGCGCCGGACGGCTCAGCTCGTCGAGAGTTCGTCCCGGTCGACTCGCTCGTCTTCGGGCGCTGGAGCGGGCGCGACCTCCATGAGCGGGTCACCCTCGAGCGGGGAGTCCGCCGCGTTGAGGAGGGCGGGCTGGGGGAGCGAGGTGAGGCTCTCTTCGATCTGTGGAGCGCTGGGCAGGCCGCCAGACGGGACCGGTTGGATGAGCTTATCCGGCTCCGTCTGGCCGTACGCGGCCGTCAGCTCATCGACGCCGCCGCGGACGTCGCTGGTCCGCGCCTGGAGGGTCGCGAGGTGGCTCAGCACCCGGCGGCGCTCCATGAGCGCGTCCACGAGTTGCTGGAGCCGGAGCCCGATGGCCTCCTCACGAGCCTCAAGCCGCTCGGCCATGGCGTCCACCGCGAAGTCCGCGTAGCGCGAGACGAGGTGACGGTGCGCGCGCTGGATCGTCTCCATGAAGAAGCGACTCTTGAACAGGTCGAGCTCCCGCCGGATCACACGGCGAGCCTCCTCGCCAAGGCGCCTGGCCTTGCGCTCCACGGGGATCCGAGCGGCCGGATTGGCGAGGTCTCCAAAGAGGCGCTCTCGGCACTTGGCCTGGGAGCGGAACAGGAGCCAGTCAAGGATGCCGCGCTTCACGGGGATGCGCTGCGGTGCGATGGGGGCGGTGACGTGGCCGAGCGCCGCGTCCTTGCTCATGGCTCCCAGGGACTCGAGGCCTAGCTCGCCGAGGTCGATCTCCGCGGCATGGAGATCCGCGCCGATGTTGCTCGGGAGCAGGAGCCCGGCCGTCCCGGGTTGCACCTCGTCCTCGAGGGTCTCGGCGACGAAGCCGGTCAGCTCGGCCTCGAAGCTGGAGAGCCTGGGGATCAGGTCGTCGTTGATCAGCGACTCGAAGCTCGCGTCCGAGAGGAACCACTGGTCGACCAGGCGGTCGAGCTCCTTCTCCGTCGCTTGGCTGGAGAGGGTCGCGCGCTCGCGAATCGAGGGCGCGAGCTTCTCGTCAAGCTCACGGAAGGCGCTCCGCCAATCGAAGGCGCGAAGCCGGTGGATCGCGTGGCGGCGCCGCTGTTGCTCCTGCCGCTGGGCGTCAAGGGCGTCCGCGTGGTCGCGCAGGGAGCTGATCGATTCGTGGTCGCAGATCCCGTCAAGGTCCTCGAGGAGCCCGGCGGCGCGCCGCAGGCTGTCCCCCAGGAACGCCACGAGGTAGTCGGTGCTGTTGAGGTACTCGGTCAGATCCTCGAGGAACGCGTCGAAGTTGGCTCGTCCGCGCACCGGGGTCTCGGGTGACTCCTCGGAGGGCTCGCTGAGCCGGTGGCTCGCCGCGCGCAGGAGGTCCACGGGGTAGATCTTCAGGCGCCCGTCTTCGGCGGCGCGCTTCAGCGGCGCGCTCATGGCGAGGTTCTCGAAGGCGTCGATGATCCGGAGCGGATCCTCCTGCTCGAGGCTCGGGACCAGCGATCCGTCTGGGGAGAGGTCGCTCTTCGTGGTGTCGAGGTTGACGACGAGGAAGATCCGGCTGAAGAGCTCGAGGAGGTCCTCGAATTCCTCGAACACCTGCTCGAGGAAGAGGTTGTCGGACTTCACGACGAAGATGGCGCAGGACGCGGAGTCGCGGAACTCCTTGGTCATGCGGTCGTAGCCGAACTTCATCCGGCTGTAGAGGCCGGGGGTGTCGACGAGGACGGCGCCGGACTGGGCGAGGTCGCCCGCAGGCAGCCGCACGTCCACCTTTCGAATCGCTTCCTGGAAGTGACGTGAGGGGTCGAATTCGATCTCGGCGGCCTCGGACTCACGCAGCTTTGCGGCGAGCTCCTCGTGGGCCCCGTTCACGTGACCGTAGAGGGCCGACGGGTCGGTGAAGCGCTCCATTTCGCCGCTGTAGCGGGAGACATAGAAGACCCGCTCCTCGGCGTGGGAGAGGTACACCATGCAGGGGTACGCGGGCAGGCTCGAGACCTCGCTGACGTAGGTCCCCGCGAGCGCGTTCATCAGCGTCGACTTGCCGCTCTTCAACGGGCCGAAGAGCAGGACGTAGGCCTGCTGCTCCGCGACCTTGTCCACGAGGCCCTGAATGCGGTGTTGAAGGTCTAGGAGTTCGGCTCGAACCTCGGGGATACCGAGGTCTCCTTGGGCCTCGCTGAGCGCGGCGTTGGCCTCGCTGATCGGGGTCAGGATCGGTCGAACCGTGGCGTCGAAGGCCTCGCAGAACTGGCTGAGCAGTGTGCGCATGGCAGGGTCCTGTTGGGGTGCGGTGGGAGAGGAGCGTGCGTACTCCTCCGGCCCCTACTATATGCGCGCGGAGGGGGAATCCAAAGGCTGACGGGACGGTCCGCACCTGTCCGCGCTGTGGCACTACACTTGGGCCCCATGTTGACCTCAGAGGGATCCGCCGGAAACGACCCGCGCCAGCAGCTGCGTGCCATCGCACGGCGCGCCGCGCGGCGTGCGATGGGCCAGGCGCCTGACGCCGCGGCTCCCACAGGGGCGGTCGCCCTCGAGGCGAAGGGAACGCCCAACGCGGCCCCCTCGGAGGCAGAGGAGCGTGAGCTGGTGGGGGAGAGTCTCGTCCTGGCTGCGCCCGAAGGGTCGGAGCTCGTGATCCCGCCCCGGGCGCGGATCACCCCAATGGCGAGGGACCTTGCTTTTCAGAAGGGCGTGACCTTCGTCACCGGACGTTCGGCTGAACCCCTCGCGCCGGCGGCGAGCACCTCCCGCCGCCCCGTCCGGGTCGCGGTCGCCAGCGACCATGGCGGCTTCAAGCTCAAGGCTGAGTTGATCCCGCTGCTGAAGGAGATGGGGGAGCGCCCGGTGGACCTCGGGCCGGATACGTCCGAGGTCTCGGTGGACTACCCGGACTTCGCAGGCCTCGTCGCGAAGGAGGTGTCCGAGGGCCGCGCCGACGTCGGGGTCATCGTGGATGGAGCCGGAATCGGCTCCGCGATGGTCGCCAACAAGGTCCCGGGCGTCCTGGCAGCGAACTGCTGGAACGAGGCGTCTGCCCGCAACGCGCGGGAGCACAACCACGCCAACGTCCTCACGCTCGGCTCAGGCCATCTCGACCTCGCTGCAGCCCGGGCCGTGCTGTCGGCCTTCTTATCGACGCCCCCTGGCGACGGTCGACATGCCCGTCGTCAGCTCAAGACACTGGCCGTCGAGGCCGAACACCTGCGCGTTCGCCAGCTGGCGAGAGCCTTTGATGAGGAGCGGGGATGACCCCGCGTTTTGATGATTGACCCCACCCAAGCCGGCCTCGACCCCACCGACCTCGAGGACCTCCTGGCCGAGATCGGCGCCCGGTTGCTGGCCGGAGAGCGTCTCCATGGCGCCGGTTCCTCCTTCTCCATGCAGGTGGACCTGGCGGCCGCCGCGCGCCCGCTTGTGGCCGCGGGCGCCTGCCGGCTCGGGGTTTGTTCGTCGATCGCACCGGGTGGCGGGGCCGCCCGCTGTCCCGACCCCTCGCGCCTCGGCGACATCGCCAGCGCCATCGACCACACGCTGCTCAAGGCAGACGCCACCCAGTCAGAGGTGGACCAGCTGTGCGCTGAAGCGATCGAGAACCGCTTCGCCTCGGTCTGTGTCAATTCGACCTGGGTGCGCCGCTGTGCGGAAATCCTCCAGGGGTCAGGCGTCCTCGTCTGCACCGTGGTTGGCTTCCCGTTAGGCGCGGCGCTCACCGAGGTGAAGAGCTACGAGGCGCGACGCGCGATCGAGGACGGAGCCTGCGAGGTGGACATGGTCCTCAACGTGGGGGCGATGAAGTCCGGGCTGCTGGACGCGGTGCGCGCTGACGTGGCGTCCGTGGCGGCGACCTGCCACGGGCTGGGCGCGCGCCTGAAGGTCATTCTCGAGACGTGCCTGCTCACCAAGGACGAGATCGTTCAGGCCAGTGAACTCTGCAAGGCCGCGGGTGCCGACTTCGTGAAGACCTCGACGGGGTTCAGCAGCGGCGGGGCCACCGTCGAGGACGTGACGCTGATGCGGCGAGCGGTCGGGCCAGTGGTCGGCGTGAAGGCCTCAGGTGGGGTGCGGGACGCCGCGGCCGCGCGGGCCATGCTGAAGGCGGGGGCGACCAGGATCGGTGCTTCGGCCTCCGTGGCCATCGCCCAGGGCGCCCCTGCGGCGGCCGGCTCCGGGTACTGACCGAGCGCCCTACCTAGAGGAGCGGATCGTCCGCTGAGTGCGAGACGATCCGATCTTGGAGGAGCTGTTGGGCGATGACGGCGGCGTCCGAGCCGCCGTGGTCCCAGCGGTTGTCGACCTCCACGGAGTCGATCCCGTCGGTCTCCGCGGCGAGCTGGC
Organism: Planctomycetota bacterium; assembly: GCA_029248265.1. Lineage (GTDB taxonomy): Bacteria > Planctomycetota > UBA1135 > UBA1135 > Saltatorellus. The sequence goes on along the minus strand of JAQWJQ010000201.1, from coordinate 17,486 downwards.
TGAGGAGCACCACGTCCAGGACTCGATCGGCCAACTGGCGGCCCGCGGGCTCCTGCAGGACGAACTCTGCCGAGCCGCTCCGGATTTCCTCCTCGTGGATCTCGAGCCGCGAGGCGGGCCCTACGGTGCGGATTCGTGCGGTAAGGTGCTCTCTTCGCCATGCTGATCGGGCGAACAGGCCCCGCAGGTGGCCCCCGTTCAGCGTCCTCAAGCGGAACTCGCTCACCTCGACGCCAGGGGCTCCGAGGTCGGGTCGTGGGGTCCAGATGATCCCGGTCTGATGCTGTCCCAGCGCCAACGCACGGGTGCGCCAGTAGGAGCGTTCGAGGAGCAGTGGGTGAAGGGACCGGACGGGCTTCATAGCGCAGTGGAAGCGCGGCCCGCGCCGAGGTCGAACGGTCAAATGGCCAGTTCTGACGCCCAATTCGCGGTGTTTTTCGGGCGACCTGGTGCTGGGGCCAGGTGCCCGGCTCGCGCGCCCCGGAGTGAGACGGAAACCACCTGAGGTCTTCAACCCGTAAGTCTTTCTGGCCGCTTGGCTAAGCGGACCTCGCGTTTCTGGTCTGAACCGCCTGCGATGCCTACGATCGGGGGGTCTCGATCTAACGAGGAGGCTGCCCGCCACGGCGCTGTTGTCACAGGCCTGGCGTCGCCCGCCCCAGTCGTCGGGGTCTCCCTGCCCCTGACGTCCTCACGGACCTTCGAATACCCAATCATGCGTTCCCACTCCTCGCGCTCCCACCGATGCCTCGCGACCCGAAGGCTACGCACCTTCGGCCTCGCGCTCACCTTGGGGGCAGGGCTCGCGGCCACCTCTCTCGCGGCCCAAGAGGCCGCTGAAACCGAGGCCTCCACGGACCTGTTCCTCCGCGCCAACAAGGTGATCGTGAGTCCAGGGAAGACCTTGGAAGGCGTGAGCCTGATCGTCCGGGACGGTCGGATCATCGCCATGGGCGACGACCTCGCCGCGCCCGAGGGCGCGCAGACCATCGAGGGCGAAGTCATCTGTGCCGCCTTCATCGACCCCTGGTCAGTGGCTGGTGTCGACGCCTCGTCGGCCGGCACGGATCGCGTCGATACTGCGACCCGGGCCACGGACGCCCTCGACCCCTACCGCCAAGACGAACTGCTTGAGGACCTCGTCGAGTCTGGCGTGCTCATGATGCGCGTCGAGATCGGTCGGTCCGCCGCCGTCTCCGGTGTAGGGGCCGTGATCCGTGCCGCTGGGGCCGAACCCGTCCTCGCCGACGCGGCGCTCACCGCGCGGCTCGACTCCCCGGGGCTCGACCCGGTCTCCCGCGTCGGTCAGGTGGACCGCCTGGCGAGCGCGCTCACTGCCGCCCAGAAGTACGCGGCCGACGTGGCCGTCTACGAGCGCGACCTGAAGGTCTGGAAGGAGGAGATCGCCGAGAAGGAGAAGGAGCTCGCCGAGGACTTCAAGAAGGCCAAGAAGGCCCGCGACAAGAAGGTCAAGGAGGCCGAGGAAGACGGCGAGGAGCTCAAGGAGAAGAAGTACAAGGAGGACAAGCGGCCGCGTGGTCCCAAGCTCGATCCGAAGAAGGCCTCCCTCGCCCGCGCGGTGGGGGGAGAGGTCCCCATGGTCGTCCACGTTGAGCAGGCCCTCGAGCTGCGTGAGCTGCTCCGCGTGACCCGTGGGTTCACCCGTATGCGGATGGTCATCGCGGGTGGGCGCTCCGCGCTCCTGTTCGCGGATGAGCTCGCGGAGCGGGGCATCCCGGTCATCGTGACGCCGTCTCCTGGCTCCCCGGGCGGGGATGTCGGCGAGATGGACCCCGGTTTCGCGCTCGCGGGTGAGCTCTCCGCTCGCGGCGTCGAGGTGCTCATCGGGTCTGGCGCGACCTCCGCCAGCGCCTCGGTCAATCTCCCCCTGCTCGCGGCCGCCGCGGTTGGCCACGGCCTCGGGGAAGACGCCGCGCTGCACGCGATCACACGCGGCCCCGCCCGCGTCTTCGACCTCCAGTCGAAGGTCGGCACGGTCCAGCGCGGCCTCCACGCCGACCTGCTCGTGCTCAGCGGCGACCCGCTGTCCAGTTCAACTCGCGTCCTCGCTTCCATCTCGGGCGGAAAGGTCGTCCACCAGGCCGGTAACTGACCGCCGCCGACGGAGCCATCAACATGCTGATTTCCTGTCTCATCGCAGCCGCGCCGCTACTCGGCGCAACGGCCCCCGAGGACTCCTACGCCCTCCGCGCGAGCCACGTTCATGTCGGGGACGGCAAGGTCGTCCTCGACGGCTTCGTCGTGATCGAGGACGGGCTCGTCAAGAGCGTCTCGAGCAACGCGCCGCGCGGAGTCCGCGTGGTCGATGTCGAAGGGCAGATCGCCCCGGGCTTCATCGGTCTCCGCGAGACGATCGGCGCCACCTCGGAGAACACCGAGAGCGCGCGCAAGTCGACGCCCACCGCCGACGTCTCGTTTGCCTTTGATCCCGGGCACCCCGCCTGGTCTGGGCTGGTCGCCGAGGGGGTGACCACGGTCGCGATCTCCGCGGGATCTTCACGGATCGTCGGTGGCCAGGCGGCCATCGTCTCACCGGCCGCGGGTCGCGTCCTCAAGCGCAACGCCATGGTGACCTTGGGCCTCTCGCGTGCCTCGCTCGGGTCGTCCACGGCCCCGACCAGCTACGCCGGCCTCTACGCGCACCTCGAGGAGCAGTTCGCAGCGGCTGCGGACGGTAGCCCGCTCGCAGCAGCGAAGGCGGGCAAGATGCCGGTCCTCATGCGTGCAGGGACCCGCAACGAGTCCGCGCGTGCCATCGAGTTCGCGGTGACCCACGGGCTCAAGGGGGCCCTCGTCGGCGCGCCTGAGGCGTCGGACCTCGTGGACGGGATCAAGGCCTCCGGGCTCGGTGTCGTCTTCGAGAGCACGGTCAACCCCTCCCTCTCCAAGGACATCGTCAAGAGCGCCATCGCCCTCTCGGCTGCGGAGGTGCCCTTCGCCTTCACCTCGGACGCCGCCCGGCAAGGCCCCCTCGGCATGCGTATGCAGGCCGCAGCGTGCATGCGGGCCGGGCTGAGCGCCGACGCCGCGCTGCGCGCCTTGACCGGCGACGCCGCGAAGATCGCGGGCGTTGGGGAGACCCATGGAACGCTTGCCGCCGGCAAGGCCGCAGATCTCGTCGTCTGGAGCGGCCCGCCCACTGACCTCACCAGCCGCGTCCAGTCTGTCTACGCCGGCGGAAACCTCGTGCACAGGGCCCACGCCCACGGAGCCCACCAGTGATGCTCACCAGTCTCCTCCTCTCCGCTGCACTCGCAGCCTCGGGTACCAGCGCGCCTGCGGACGGCACCAGCTGGACGATCCACGCGGACAAGGTCTACACCTCCACCGGCAAGGTCCACGAGAGCGCGCTCATCGTGGTCGACGGTGGGAAGATCCGAGCGATCACGCCGGGCGTCGAAGCGCCCCGGGACGTCCTCAAGGCCGCGGTCGTCACCGCGGGCATGATCGACGCAAGCGCACGGCTGAACACCGGCACCTCCTCGGTGGAGCAGTCCAGTGAGGTCACGCCGCTCGTCAGCGCTGAGTTCGGCGTGGATGTGTTCTCGCCGGGCTGGGGCCGCCTCGCCCGCGCTGGGGTCACGAGCGCCTTCATCACGCCGCTCAACCAGAACTGCATCGGGGGCGCAGGCACGGTGGTGAAGACCGCGGGAGACCGCTCCGTCAAGGCGCGGACCGTCGAGGGCGCGCCGATGATCTGCGGCGCCATCGGGTCTCAGCCGAGCCAGCGCAACAGCTCGGCCTTCGGTCGCCCGACGTCGTTCTTCAACCGGCGCCCCACCACGCGGATGGGAGTCGAGTGGGAGTGGCGGAAGTCGCTCTTCGAGGCCGCGCAGGCCAAGGAGCCTGACGCCGCTCAGAAGGTCCTGCTGGACGCGCTCGCCGGCAAGGTGGGGGTGTTTGTGCAGGCCTGGGCGACCCAGGACATCCGCACCGCTGTCTTCCTCAAGGAGGAGATGGCCCGCGAGGGCTTCGGCGAGATGCGCCTCGTGATCGACGCGGGCGCGGAGGCCTGGCGCGAGCCGGCCATGCTCGTGCGGACCAACACCGCGGTCGTCCTCCCGCCGGTCCCTGCTCAGGGTCGGACCACGGACGGCTCGCTGATGTCCGTGGAGTGCGCCCGAGTGCTCCGTGATAACGGCATCACCTTCGCGCTCTCCGGCCACGGAGCCTCGCGTTTGGACCTCCAGGCCGGCCTCGCCATGCGCGGCGGCATCACCCGTGAGCAGGCGCTCCGAGCGGTGACTCTCACCCCGGCCCAGCTGCTCGGCGTGGACGGCCGCGTGGGCTCCGTCGAGGCCGGCAAGGACGCCGACCTCATCCTCTGGAACGGGGAGCCCTTCGAGGCGACGACCCGTCCCGTCGGCGTGCTCGTCGGCGGACACCTCGCCCTCGACCCCCGCTGATCGCGCCCCGGCGCGGCTCCAAGAACGAACACGACACCACCGGCCCGACCTTCGGACCACCCCCTCATCACGATGAAGTCTTCTCTCTCTCAACCTCTCCTGGCGCTCGGGGCGACGCTCCTTGTGGCGTCCTCCGCCACCGCCGCTCCCCAGGTCGACAAGACCGCCGTCAAGGCCGGGACGGTCATCACCCTCACCGGTGAGTCCATCCCCGACGGCGTCATCGTCATCGAAGGTGGTCGAGTGACCGCCGTTGGCGCCGCGAGCGAGGTCCAGATCCCCTGGGACGCGACCGTCATCGACCAGCCCGAGATGGTGGCCTTCCCTGGCTTCGTTGAGGCCCACGCCGCGCGTGGCATTGACAGGGCCAACGAGACGCTCGACGTGGCGCCCTTCCTCGACGTGAAGGACTCCATTGACCCGGTGAACTTCTACTTCGAGGAGGCGCTGCGGCAGGGCATCCTGACGATCAACGTTCAGCAGGGCAACAACACCGTGATCGCCGGTCAGGGCATGGTGGTGAAGCCCTTCGGGATGACGGTCGAGCAGATGATGGTCAAGCCGCGCTCCGGGGTGAAGATCTCCGCGGCGCCGAAGGGAGGCAAGAGCCGCGCCACCCAGGCGCAGGTCCTGCGCGGCGCATTCGACGAGCTCCGCCTCTACCTCGAGGACATGGTCCAGCGGAAGAAGGACGGCGACGACTACGACCGGCGCGAGGCCCTCTATCAGGGGCGTGAGGTCGAGGGCGAGGCCGCCAAGGGCAAGCCCCTCGCGTGCTCCGGTTGGAGCGTCGACGGCTTCGAGCGCGTGCCCCGCGGCGAGGTCGACGAGAAGCGCGAGCCGCTCCTGCGGATCGTGGAGGGCAAGCTCCAGGTCATCATGTGGTGTGCCTCGCCCATGGACGTCCACGCCGCGCTCCGCGTGTCCGAGGCCAACGGCTTCACCGGCAACATGACGCTCGCCCTCGCGCCGGCCTGCTGGAAGGCCTCCGCCAAGATCAAGGAGTCGGGGTGCAGCGTCATCCTGGCTGGCCTCGAAGACGAGGAGCTGGACCCGATCACCGGGGAGTCGATTGAGACCTTCGTCCCGAAGGTGTTCCACGACGCCGGCATCCCCTTCGCCTTGATGTCCACCGCGGACGCCAACCGCTCCCTGTGGTATCAGGCCGCCCGCTGCGTGGCGAACGGCATCCCCCGCGACGACGCACTCGCCGCGGTGACCACCACCCCCGCCACGATCCTCGGGCTCGGCGACCGGGTCGGCAAGCTCGCCAAGGGCACTGATGGGCACGTGGTGCTCTTCAGCGGTGACCCGCTCGACATCACGTCCGTGGTCGAGCACGTGATCCTGGACGGCGCTCACGTCTACGACAGGAGCAAGGACGTCCGCGTCAAGCAGCTCTTCGACGGCACGCGCCCCCCCGGCACGGCGTCGGACACCTCCGGTGAGGAGGAGTGGCCGGGTGACGGCGACGACCCCGAGGACGATGACGAGACCGAGAACAAAGGCTGATCCCTGCGGGTTCAAACCATGCACATGACCCCGATACTACGAGCCGCGGCCCTGTCGCTAGTGGCCCTCACCGCGACCGCCTCGGCCGCGCACCCTGCGAACCTCACGGCGACCGCCACAGCGGGCGACGCCGTGGTCGTCAAGGCCGGCATCATTCACCTCGTTGAGGTGGGGGAGATCATCCGCGACGGCGCGGTCCTGGTCGAGGGCGGCAAGATCGTCGCGGTCGGCACGGCTGACTCCGTCAAGGTGCCCGGCGGCGCTGAGGTCATCGACCACGGACCGGACGCGGTCATCGTGCCGGGTCTGGTCGCCGTGGACTCGAATTACACGCGGCAGACCGCCGGTCCCCGGACAGCGGACCCGACCCTGCTCGCCATCGACCAATTTGACCCGTACACCCCGATCGTCTCTGCGCTGCGGAGCGGGATCACGACGGTGTACCTCCCCCCCGCTCGTGGTCGACTGATCGCCGGTCAGGGGGCAGTGGTCAAGACGGGCGGCGGAAGCGCGGTCAGCGCGGACGGACGCGTGCTCAAGGAGCGCAGCGGACTCCACGGCTCGATCTCCTCCGAGGCGCGCCGGACCCCCGGGTACTGGGAGCCCCCCGTCCCCGCGACGGTGGACGTCGGCCTCGGCGTGCCCAGGCCGCAGTTGCCTACCACCACCATGGGCGCTGTCCTCGCGATGGATGAGCTGATGGCGCTGGCGGGTGGCGACGACGCCCTCGTCGCCGAGTACGGGGCCCTCGCTGGCCCCGCCCTCGCGACAGCCCTGAAGGACGGGGCGACCTGGCGCATGGGTGCGGAGACGGCCGCCGAGGTGCAGGCTCTCCTGGAGCTCAAGGAGCGTCACGGGATGAACCTCGTGATCGACGGCGCCAGCCGTTCCGCTTCGTTGGCCTCCGCGCTCGCCGAGGCCGGAGTGTCGGTCATCGCCGGACCGGACTTCAACGGCGGCAATAACTTCGGCAAGGGCGCGACGGCCGCATGGCCACGCTACGACACCATCTCACGCCTCGCGGCAGAGGGGGTTCAGGTGGCCATCCGCGCCCCGAGGTCCCTCGGGGCCCCGGACCTCCGCTTCGGCGCAGCGCTCGCCATGCGGGGCGGCCTGCCCCGCGGGGCGGCGCTCTCGGGCATCACGCTCAACGCCGCCAAGGTGCTGGGCGTGGATGACCGGGTCGGCAGCCTCACCCCAGGCAAGGACGGCGACATGGTCGTCATGTCCGGCGACCCCATGTCGCTCAGCTCGAGTGTGCTCGCCACCTACGTGAACGGCGAGCAGGTCTGGTCGGCGGAGCTCGCTGGCTCGAAGCGCGAAGGCGCCAAGCCCAGCACCTCCGTGGTCATCAGCGTGGACGAGCTCTACGTGGGGGACGGCGTCGTCCACACCCCCGGCGAGATCCTCGTCCGTGACGGGAAGATCGCCGAGGTCTCGGCGCGGGTCGGCCGGCCCGCTGGCGCCCGCGTCATCCGCGGCGCTGCGGCGATGCCCGGGATGATTGACGCCTACGGCTACCTCGGGAACGCAGGGGGGCGTCGCGCGTTCTCCACCCGCTTCGACCTCTCGCGCATCCTCGAGCCCGGCGACTTTGCAGACAGGGAGGTCGCCAAGCGCGGCGTCACCTCCGTGAACCTGACCTCGGCGGACCGCGGCACCGTGACTCCCTCGATCGCTTACAAGCCTGCCGCGAGCGACTTCGACGGGCTCGTGGTCGATCCCGTGGCCAGCGTCATCCTCCAGTGGGACTCGAGCATCGTGACCCAGTCGGGTGTGGGCGTCCGCGGGATCCTCAAGAAGGCCCAGGAGTATGCGGCCAAGTGGGACAAGTACGAGGCCGACATGGCCAAGTGGAGCCCGCCCGCCCCTGAGCCCGCCTCCGCGGAAGACGCCGACGACGAGGACGACGACGAGGAAGAGTCCGAGGAGAAGAAGGACGAGAAGAAGAAGAAGAAGAAGGAGCGGGATCCGGCCAAGCCGGTGACCGGGGTCTTCGAGGGCAGCTCGCCCAGCGTCGAGGGCTCCACGGTCCGCCTCCGCCTCCTCGAGGACGCGGACGGCTCGATCACGGGCTCCCTCCGGGCCTCTTACCTGGAGGACCTCTACACGGTCACCGGGAGCCGGGATGGCTACGACGTCACCCTCGAGATCGACCTGGTGGGGGGCACCCTCGCGGTCACCCTCGCGCAGATCTTCTCCAACGATCCGCCGCCCAAGGGCGCGAAGAAGAAGTCCAAGGAAGAAGAGGCGGCTGACGCGAAGAAGCCGGTCGAGACCTTCCTGCGCGGCGAGGCCAAGTGGAACGGCGAGCGCGTTGAGACCCTCGACCTGACCCAGGTGTCAGGCGACTACAAGGTCGCCAAGCGCCCGGTCCGCATCCCCGAGAAGGCGGCGCGGAAGTCCTCACCGAAGGGCATGCCGAAGAAGCCGTCCGTGGACCCGGACCTCGAGCCCATCCGCCGGGCGATGTCCGGGGGCGCCGCCGTCATGGTGCGGGTCAACCGCGACGACCAGATCCTCAGCTGCGTGGACACGTTCGAGAGCTTCGGCCTCCAGCCGATCCTCTTCGAGGCCGGTGATGCGCACAAGGTGGCGGACCGGATCGCCGGGCGCGTCAGCGGCGTGCTCGTCCCCCGCTCCATGATGTCCATCACTGACAGCGCCGGGAACCCCACCAGCCGGCTGAGCGAGCTGGCGGCAGCCGGCATCCCTGTGGCCTTCATGAGCCAAGCCGAGGAGGGCGCCGCTGAACTCGGCGTCGTCGCGGCCCGCGCCGTGGCCATGGGGCTTTCGCCTTCGGCCGCCCTGCGTGCCTTGACCTCGGACGCCGCTCGAATGCTCTGCATCGACGACCGCGTCGGGACGCTCGAGCCCGGCAAGGATGCCGATGTCATCGTGCTCGACGGCTCGCCCATGGAGGTCTCCTCCACGATCGAGCGGGTCTTTGTGAACGGTGAAGAGGTCCGCTGACTCCCATGCGTGCCGCCCTCCTCGCCTGCGCCGCCGCGTTCGCGCCGCTCACCGCCGCCGCCTCGGCGTCTATCCCGATCGGGATGGACGTGGGGGATAGCGGGGCGGCAGCGGCGGAGCGAGGGTTGGTGGTGCTCTGCGGGAAGGCGCTCGTCCTCCCCATGGAGGGCCAGCAGGTCGTCGACAACGCGGTGATCGTGGTCGAGAAGGGCAAGATCGTCCGTGTCGCACCGCGCGCGGAGGTGGACCTCGAGGCCTTGGCGGCGACCCACGAGGTGCTCGACCGCTCCGGGGACTGGGTCGCGCCGGGGCTGATCGACCTGCATAGCCACGTCGCTGGCCGCAGCTTCTTCACCAACGATCTGAACGACATGGTCTACCTGACCAACCCGGGGATCCGGGCGTTCACGTCGGTGGTGCCGGGCAACTCGGACTTCGTTGTCGGCAAGGCAGCGGGGGTCACGAGCGTGCTCTACATCCCGGGGTCGGGCACGAACATCGGCGGCCACGGGGTCTTGCTCAAGACGGGCTTCGATACCTACGAGCGCATGGAGATCCGCAACCCTGGCTCGCTGAAGCTGGCGCAGGCAGGGAACCCGGAGAGCTACCTCTCCGGCGTCGGGCGTTCCTTCATGAACTGGAACACCCGCAACACCATCGAGCGCGGGATCGCCTACGCCAAGCGCTGGGAGGCCTTCAGTAACGGTGACGGCCCCCGCCCGAAGGTCGACCCCATGTGGGAGGTCTTCCGCGATCTGTACGCCAAGCAGACGCAGCTCTCGGCCCACACCCAGATCTACCAGGTCGTCCTGCGCACGGTGCAGATGGTCAAGGAGGACCTGGGGCTCGACGTGTACATCGACCACGGCTCCTTTGACGGCTGGCGCGCGGCGCCCTTCGCGGCCAGGGCGGGCGTCCCCGCGATCCTCGGCCCGCGTCAAATCAGCGCGAGCATCAACATCGAGTATCGCCCTGGGATGTTCATCGTGAACGACAACGACGGGGCCATCTTCGGGATGGCTGCGAAGTACCAGGAGGGCGGCTGCACCCTGATCGGGTTCAACACCGACGCCCCGGTCATCGGCCAGGAGGCGCTCCCCCTGCAAGCCTCGATGGCCGTGCGATATGGCTTCAAGAACGACGCGGTCGACCACGTCCGCGGCCTGACCATCATCCCCGCCTTCGCGGCGGGCATCCACGACCGGATCGGGAGCCTCGAGCCCGGCAAGGACGCGGACTTCATCGTCACCTCTGGTGACCCCACCGATCCGCGGACGCAGGTCCACCTCACCTTCCAGGAGGGTGAGCGGGTCTACGACGCCGAGGTGGAGCGGCGCTTCTAAGCGAACACCATGTCTGAACGAACCAGCACCCTGCGATCCCTCTTCGCCAGCGCGGCAGTGGCCGCGCTCTCCATGGTCTCCGCGACGGCGGGCGGCAATGACCCGCTCGGCGTGGCTCCGGCACCCGTGAAGCCCGCGGCGACGGCAAAGCCTGGCGCCGAGGGCGGCCCGGGGCTGGCGATCCGCTCCTCGAAGATTCTGACTGCCGAGTGGCAGGGCCGCTCCGTGGTCAACAACGGGGTCGTTCTGGTGAAGGACGGTCGGATCGAAGCGGTCGGCTCGGCGGCGGAGACGGAGATCCCTGAGGGGTACTCGGTCTACGACGCGGGCGATGACTGGGTCATGCCGGGCCTCGTGGAGCTGCACTGCCACGTGGCGGGCGCCTTCGGGCTCAACGACACGGTCTACCTGACCAACCCCGGCGTGCGCGCATCGAGCGACGTGATCGCCGGGAACCCGCTGCTGCGAGTGGGTTTGGCGGCCGGCGTCACCACCGCCCTGTACCTCCCGGGCTCGGGGACGAACATCGGCGGCCAAGGCGTGCTCCTGCGCACGGGCTTTGAAGAGTACGAGCGGGCCATCATCCGGGACCCCGGCTCCATGAAGCTGGCCCAGGCGGGCAACCCGGAGCGCTGGATGCTGCGCCCGAACCGCTCGTTCATGAACTGGCACACGCGGAACACCTTCAAGCGCGGGATCGCCTACGCGAAGGAGTGGGAGGCGTACGAGAAGGACGGCGGCGCCAAGCCGACCATCAACCCGCAGTTCGAGATCTTCCGCTCACTGCGTAAGAACGAGTGCCAGGTCTCCACACACACGCAGATCTACCAGGTCGCGCTCATGACGCTGACCATGGTGCACGATGAGCTCGGGATCCCGGTCTTCATTGACCACGGCACCTTCGACACCTGGCGCCTTGGCGCCGAGGTCGAGAAGCGCGAGATGTTCGCGATCATCGGGCCCCGCGGGATCGACGTCCCGACCCGTGGCTTCATCAACTGGTCGGGCTCCAACCCGGAGAAGATCCAGGGCTGCGTCGCCGGCTACCAGGAGATGGGGACGACCCGCATCGGCTTCAACACCGACTCGCCTGTGATCCCTCAGGAGGAGCTGCAGCTGCAGGCCGCCATGGGCGTCCGGTACGGGTTCGACAACAAGAACATGGACGCGGTCCGCGGCCTCACGATCGTCCCGGCCATGGCCTGTGGCCTGGGGGACGCGATCGGCAGCATCGAGGTCGGCAAGATCGCGGATCTGCTCATCATCACGGGCGACCCCGCCGACCCCCGCAGCCACGTCAAGCATGTGTGGCAGAGCGGCGAGAGCGTCTATGACACCAAGGAGGAGCCTCGCCTCTGGTGAGGTGACCGCGGCCTCGCGCCGCGGATGAACCGCCCATGATCGCCATCGCCGCCAGCACCTGCGCCCTGCTCTGGACCGCCCTCCCGGCTGTCCAGGGAGAGCCCGTGGTCCTGCGCGCGGCGAAGGCGTTGACCTGCGAGTACGAGGGCCCCGGCTTCATCTTGGACCCCGTCGTGGTCCTGCGCGACGGCGAGATCGAGGCCATCGGTCCTGCGGGGTCGGTGGAGATTCCCGAGGGGGTCGAGGTGATTGACTACGGCGACCGTTGGCTGGCGCCGGGCTTCGTCGACCTGCACAGCCACGTGGGCGGCTCCCGCCGCGACATCAACGACACGGTCTACCAGCTCAACTCCGAGCTGCGCGTGTCGCCCGCGGTCATCCCGAACAACTCGGACCTGGAGAAGCCCCTGGCCGCGGGGGTGACGACGATCCTCTTCATTCCCGGCTCGGGTACCAACATGGGGGGCACGGGCGTCCTCATGAAGCTTGGGATCGATGGGTACGAGGCGGCGCTGCTGCGCGACCCCGGTTCCCTGAAGATCGCCCAGGGGGACAATCCGACGCGCTGGGGGTACGGCATGGGCCGCATCCTCATGAACTATGGGCTGCGCTTCCGGCTCCGCCGCGGGAAGGCCTATGCGAAGGCGTGGGACGCCTACCTCGAGGGGAAAGGGGACAAGCCCGAGCGTGAGCTCGAGCTGGACATCTTCCGCTTCCTGTACGCCGGCGACACCCAGGTCTCGACCCACACGCAGTACTACCAACTGGTGCTGATGACGATCACGATGCTGGCGCGGGACTTCGGCCTGCCGACCTACATTGACCACGGGTCCTTCGACAGCTACCTCACGACGCCGCTGGCCAAGGAGTTCGGCGTCGGCGCCATCCTCGGGCCGCGCGAGATCATGGCCCCCCGGGCCCCGCGGTTCGACACCGACGGGCGCATCGAGGGCACCGCGTGGGGCTTCCAGGAGCAGGGCATGGTCGACATCGGCTTCAACACCGATGCGCCGGTGGTCCCGCAGGAGGAGCTCACCACCCAGGCCGCCATGGGGGTGCGCTACGGGCTCCGGAACGACCGAGCCCAGGGGCTCCGCGGCGTCACGATCATCCCCGCGCGGACGTCGGGCATCGCCGACCGGGTCGGCAGCCTCGAGCGGGGTAAGCACGCGGACATCCTGGTCTGCAACGGCGACCCGATCGACCCCCGGACTCACTTCGACGCCGTCTGGGTGAACGGCGAGAAGGTCTATGACGCGCAGAGCGGAGGGCGGGCATGGTGACGCTGCACTCCCTGGCCGTTCTCTTTGCGTCTGCGCTGGCCTCGCCCGCTGCTCCGCCCGCTGGCGCGCCCGACACGGTCGTGCTGCACGTGGGCAAGGTGCTCACCATGAACGCCGTCGACGAGATCCACTCGCCGGGGATGGTGGTGCTGGAGGACGGCAAGATCACCTACGCGGGCCCGGTCGAGGCCCGGGAGGGCGGCCCTGACCCCGTGCTCGCCCTGGACACATGGGCTGTGCCCGGCTTCGTGGACCTGCACACTCACATCCACAGCGGCGGCTTTGGGGATATCAACGACACGGTGCACGCCGTGAACCCCGAACTGAGGGCGGCTCCGTCCTACCGCCCCGGGAACAGCGTGATCGAGGTCGGACGCGCTGGCGGCGTCACGACGCTCTTCGGGATCCCCGGCAGCGGCTCGAACATGGGCGGCTTCGGCCTCGTCTACAAGTCGCGCTCGACCGGCGGCTTCCAGGCCAGTGTCGTGCGAGACCCAGGCGGCCTGAAGGTGGCCCAGGACTCCAACCCCCAGCGCCGAAACTCGACCGACGTCGGTGTCACCCGCGCCGGCATGGAGTGGAACTTGCGCGACGTGGCGGACCGCGCGCTCGGCGCCTACCGGCAGGGCCGGCGCGACCCGGCGCTGGAGAACCTCTCGCGGGTGGTCTCTGGAGACCTCCCCGTGCTGATCCACACCGCCGGGAGCGAGGGCGTGGTGAACACCGCGCGCATGTGGAAGGTGAAGTACGGCGCCGTCGCCGTCATCTCCCACGGCAGCTTCGACGGATGGAAGGTCGCCCCGGCGCTCGCCGCCATCGACATCCCGGTCAACCACGGACCGCGCACCATCGACTACTACTCGAGCCGCGAGGGGCGGATCGTCGGGACCGCGTCGGAGTTCGTCGACGCCGGCGTCCCGCTGTTCTCCCTCAACACGGACTCAGGGGTGATCGCGGAGGAGTACTTCTTCCTCCAGGGCTCCATGAGCGCGCGCTACGGCGCGGACGCCTACCAGATGCTGCGCGCGGTCACGATCCACCCCGCCCTCTCCTTCAACCTTGCCCATCGAGTCGGAAGCCTCGAGGTCGGCAAGGACGCGGACGTCGTCCTCTGGGACGGCGACCCGCTCGACCCCCGCTCCTCCGTGCGCTCCGTCTTCATCGACGGGGACCTCGAGTACGACCGCGACCGCGACGGTCAGCTCTTCTAGAAGAACACCTCTGGACGCCGGCGCAGTGTCGCGTGTCCCGCAGGACCTACCTCACATGATCCTCTCACCCCTCCTCCTCCTCGGCCCGATGGCAGCGGCCCCCGCTGTCCCGGTCCAAGGAGATCTATTCGTGATCAAGGCCCCCCGCGTCGAGCTCGGCGATGGGGAGGTGATGGAGCACGCCGTGATCCTCGTCGAAGACGGCGAGATCGTCACCATGGGCCAGGACCTCCCGGTCGAACGCGGCATCCCCGTGATCGAACTCGAGGAGGGCCAGGTCGTCATGCCCGGCCTCGTGAATCCGTACTCGCGCTACGGCATGTCCGGCGGCGGCTACAACGACTCACGACCCCAGGTCATGGCCTCCGCTGAGCTCTACCCCTCAGCAGCCTACAAGGTGTTCCTCGAGAACGGCGTGACCACGGTGGGCCAGTATCCCGCCGGCCAGGGCATCCCGGGTCAGGCTGTTGCGGTTCGCCCGAAGGGTGACACCGCAGGTGCGATGATCGTCGAGGACGGCGCCTACCTGAAGGTCGTGATGCGGAACAGCAGCAGCGCGAAGCGCAACCTGCGGGACGGCTTCAAGAAGGCAGACGACCACCTCAAGAAGGTCGCGAAGGAGCGGGAGAAGTTCGACAAGGCCCAGGCCAAGGCCAAGGCCGACAAGAAGAAGTCCAAGGCGGTCTTCGTGGCCCCCGCCGCGGACCCGCGGGTCCAGCCCTTCTTTGACCTGCGTGAGGGGAAGCTCCGCGCGCTGGTCTCCATCAGGAACGCGGCCAGCTACGCCCACCTCGTCGACGCCGTCGGGGAAGAGGACTTCGAGTGGCACCTGCGCGTCCCGCTCACCCGGGACATCGACGTGTTCCACGTGACTGAAGAGGTCGGTGAGCGTGGGTGCTTCGTGCTCATGGAGCCGCTCATCACCCTGGTGCCGGGCACCCTGCGCCAGCGGAACCTGCCGGCTGAATTCGAACGCGCGGGCGCGAAGCTCGTCCTGCTGCCCCGCACGGACTCGAAGGCGGGCTTCGAGTCGTTCCTCGAGGACGTGGGGGTGATGATCGGCGCCGGGCTGGACCGCAAGGCCGCGGTCCGGGCCATCACCCATAACCCTGCGAGCTTCATGGGGCTGGGCGAGCGGCTCGGCAGCCTCTCCGAGGGCAAGCGCGCGAATCTTCTCATCTTCTCCGGCGACCCGTTCCAGCCGGACACCAAGCTCGACGCCGTCATGCTCGACGGCAAGTTCGTCAGCGGAGACATGGACCAGTGATGCACCTCCGAACCAACCAGCAGCGCCGCGCCTCGCGCCCCACGTGGCTCCTCATGGCCGCCTCCCTGTTCCTCGCGCCCACCGCCTTCGGGGTCGCCTCCGTCGATGATGAGCCCGCCAAGGAGGCCGGCACCGAGGACGAAGAGGACAAGGAGGAGATCCTCGCCCTCGTGGGCGGCGAGATCCACACCGGGCTCGGCGGCGTCCTCCGCGACGCAACGATCCTCGTTCGTGATGGAAAGATCGAGGCCTTCGGCTACGACGTGGACGTGCCCGAGGAGGCCGAGGTGGTCGACGTCTCCGGGCTGCGGGTCTACCCGGGCCTGATCGCGGTCGGCTCATTCGGGCTCTTCGGTAGCAGCGGCAGCCTCGACGACTCTGTCGACCCGTACAACCAGAACATGACCCTCGCGCTCGCGGCGGGCATCACCACGGCTGTCGAGGGCAACACCGTTGCGAAGCTCAAGCGCGGCCACGTGGACGGGCTCGTGGTCAACAGCTCTGCCTTTGAGTCCATGAGCTACTCCAACGGCAACCCGCAGGGGCAGCTGAAGGTGGAGGCGGACCTCAAGGGCGCGGCAGACTACATCCGGGCCTACCGGGCGTGGGAGCAAGAGAAGAAGTCGAACAAGGAGGCCAAGGAGCCCTCGAAGAAGGGCGTCGATCAGCAGTCCCTGCGCGTCCTCCGTGGCGAGGTGCGGCCGCGCTTCAACGCGGACACCCGCACGGACCTGCTCGAGGTCGCGCGCCTCGCTCAGCGCTTCGGCTTCCGCCCGATCATCAACGGTTGCCGGGAAGGTTGGACCGTCGCTGATGAGCTCGGCCGCGCTGGCGCGACGGCGATCGTCACCCCGCGGACCCGTCGACCGAAGGACGAGAGCCTCCTCCGTGAGGGCGGGTCGAGCATCGAGAACGCCTCGATCCTCTACGAGCACGGCGTCAACGTCGTCGTGGTCCCGGCCTCCCGAGGGATCTCGCTGGGCGGCATTGTGGGGCAGGACCTCCTGCACCTCCCGGTCGAGGCGGGCTTCGCCATCCGCGGCGGGCTCCCCGAACTCGCCGGCCTGCGCTCGATCACAATCGAGGCCGCCCGGGTGCTCGGCGTGGACTACCGCATCGGCTCCATCGAGCTGGGCAAGGACGCGGACCTCATCGTCACCGATGGCGACTTGCTCCACTACCAGACGTTCGTCCAGTGGGCGATCGTCGACGGCGAGATCGTCTACGACAAGCAGGCCGAGATGTTCTTCGCGCACATCCGACCGCGCCCGGAGACCGCCCTCGCGCCGGCGGAGAAGATGGACTCTGGTGAGGAGGCGCCGGCAGATGCCCCGGAGGGCGACCCCGAGGGAGACTCGGAGGGAGACTCGGAGGGAGACGCGGAGGGAGACTCGGAGGGAGACGCGGAGGGCGGCGATGACGAGAAGCCGGTGACCGATGAGACTTCCGGAGATGGGGGCGGCGAGGAGCCGGAGTCCAGCGAGGAGCCGGAGTCCAGCGAAGAGACCGCCGGCGAGTCTGGCGACTGACCAGCGCCTATCCCCATGACGCGGCCGGCGTCCTGCAGCGCGCAGGACGCCGGCCGCGGTCTGTAACGGGCGAGGTCCGGCGCAGGTGAGCCAGGGGAGCCGTTACACTTCTCCCATGGTCCTCCGCCGCCTCATGGGTTCCTTCGGGACCGGCCCGAAGTCGCCCCGTAACCTCTCTCGGGAGGAGGCGTCGCAGGCCTTCACGGCGATCCTCAACGGCTCGGAGAGCGACGCACTCGTCGCCTCGTTCCTGGTGACCCTGCGCTGGAAGGGCGTGACGACGGAGGAGCTGATGGGCATGGCCATGTCGGCCCGCGCCCAGTCGCGCCTTCCCTGCATGGGCATGAGCGGCCTGGTGACCGTGGCCCCGCCCCAGGACGGCCACGACACCATTCCGCCCCTGGAGGTCGCCGCGGGGATCGTCGCGGCCGCCGCAGGTGCGCGGGTGCTCATCGTCTCGGACCGGTGTGTCCCGCCCCGCCGCGGCCTGACCGCGGCGAATGTCCTGGAGGGCCTGGGGTTGTCCATGACATGGGACTCCACCGAGGCCGAGGACTGGATCACCAAGGGGGGCTTCGC
>JAQWJQ010000191.1 GCA_029248265.1 Planctomycetota bacterium | reverse complement strand
CCTGGCTCAACGAAGGGACGGCGAGCTATTTCGAGGGCGCCGCGATCCTTCCCGGTGGCTTCGTCGAGACCAACCGCATCCCCGAATCTCGCCTGCGCAACACCGTCTACCAGATCGGCGGCAAGAACCCGGAGGACCCCGTCTCGGTCGAGAAGCTGGAGCCGGGGCCTGGCGCGGTGAAGCTGTGGGAGGTGGTGACCTACTTCCAGCCGGGCTCCTACCCGGGGTCGCACTACTCGTTCGGCTGGGCGATGGTGTACTTCTGCATGAACTACGAGAACGACGCGTGCGAGCGCGTCTACGAGCCGGTCTACCGCGACTTCATGCTGTCCTACACCGACTCCGGTGAGGAGCGGAACGTCGGAAAGCGCTTCAAGAAGTACTTCGTGGAGGAGGCGGACCTCCCCGGAGTCGAGACCTATGAGGACCTCGAGAGGCGCTGGAAGGAGTGGATCCTCAACCTCTCACGCATCGAGTTTGGCGGCCCCGAGCAGGCGGACGTCCTGATCGCGCGCGCCCAGAAGCAGCTCGAGTTCGAGAAGCGCGAGTACGCGGTGGACTCCCTCCGCTGGGCGCTCCGTAAGCGCCCCGACGACCCCCTCGCCCTGCGCCTGCTCGGCCAGACCCTGACCGAGCTGAAGCGCCGCGACGCCGCCCTCTTCGCCTTTCGCCGGCTCGTCTCTGTGGGCCGCGCGCAGGCGGACCGGGACACGCCCCTCGCTCACTATGACGGCTCCGGCAGCGACGCCGTCCAGGCCGGACTCGCAGGCATCAAGAAGGTCAATCGCTCCCTCGGTGAGCTGATCGAGGACAGCTACTCCTCCTTCGTGGTGGCCGCCGTCGCCGAGGCCGACGGGTGGGCGGAGGGGGGCTACCCCCGCGTCGCCCTCCAGACCCTCAAGCTCGCCAGCGACGTGGTGGGCGGCGAGGGCCAGCTGCTCGCGAGAGCGGAGGCGATCATGGAGACCTCTGGCGTGGACGTCCGTCGCGTCCGACGCCTCCCCCTGCCCAAGGACCTCGAGGGCTGGGAGGTCTCCGGAGACTGGACCGCCTTCGCCGAGGAGGACGGGAGCACCGGGCTCCGATCTGGCGGCGGCACGGCGTCCGCGACCCTGATCGAAGAGCCGCCGAAGACCTTCCTGTTCGAGGTGGACGTGCTGGTGGAGGACGCAGGCGATTTCCCCCTGCTGGGCCTCACCTTCGCGGGCAGCCTCGCAGGCGAGAAGAGCTACGTCCGCCTCGGGAAGAGCGGGCGCGCCGGCATCCTGGACTTTGACGAGAAGACCAGGCAGCCGCGCTTCGCCCCCCAGTTCAAGGCCAAGTCCCGCATGAAGGAGGGCGAGACCTTCACCATGGGCATCGACGTGGGCCTGCTCTCCACCCGCTTCCTGCTCGACGGCGAGGTCATCGGCAAGATCGACGGCCCGCCGTCGACCTTCGCTGGCCGGATCGGGGTCACCACGAACGACACCCCCGTGCGCTTCCTCAACCCGCGCCTCACGCGCTGAGCAGCCCTCTCGAAGATTTTCTACCAACCGGGGGCCAGTCTCGCCCCCGGCGGTCGATGAGCAGTGGGCCCTCATGGTTCATGTGCGAACCTGGCTCCTCCCGGATCCCCTCCCGGGAGGGGCCTCCTTTTTATCCACTGCGATGACGATGTACGAGCCGCCCGTTGACGCCCCTGAGGCGTCCGAATCCGAGGCCCGCCGTGTCCAGGTCGTCGCCCGCTGGAACTCCTGGGTGCAGGTCTACGACCCCTCGGACGAGACCCTCACCTGGGTCAACCTCTCCGAGACCAGCTACGCGCAGGCCTGACGGACCCGGGCGGACGCCGCCGCCCCCCCCTCTTGCCAGCGAGGTCGCGAGTCACAGCCTCTGGGTCCGCTTCGGAATCCGCTTCGGAATCCGCTTCTGGGCCCGAGCCGACGTGGCCTCGCAGCGCCCGGTCAGCGCTCCGCTGCATGACCGGCTGAGCCTGTTCCTGGGGGGCACCGCCACCCGCGCGGGGCCGCGCACCGCCTGGCGGTGAGTTTTGGGGAGAATCGAGCCCCGTCGAGACGGAGGCTCCGGATGTAGGGCTGGATCGCGCGGAGCAGGGACCGCGCGTGCTCTTTACCAGCTTGACTCCAGCGCCACCGCGGCTGCCCGGTCGCCGACTTCACCGTCGGTTCGGGACCCCCCCGGCGGCGGATCGCACCCGGTCGGGTGAAGGAGACCTCGGTCTCCGACGAGCAGGACATCCGACCAGCGGGCACCGAGAGGTGCCCCGCAACGATGCGTCCACCACCCCGCGAAGGCAGGAGTCAGAGGCAGGTCCGAGAAGCTGAGGGCCCCGGCGAGCATCGCTCGCCGGGGCCCTCTCTCGTGCTCAGTTTGCAGCCCGGCGTCGAAACAGCGTCATGTAACGGGTCAGCCGCCCCGCCAGCCGACGCGGGTCCCGCAGCTCGCGGAGCACCCGCTTGGGGCGGCGGTAGAAGCGGCGGTACCCCTGGCGGATCTTGGACTCGATCTCGGCCGCCGTCATGTGCTCGTTCCCCTCGAGGGCCTGGAAGCCCGTCATCGAGGCGTAGTCGAATTCGCGGGTCCCTCGCAACATCTCGTGCAGCGGTGTGCCCGGGTAGGCCGTGACCGCGCAGAACTGGACCTGGTCCGGGTCCAGGGAGTCCACGAGCGCCAGGGTCTCGTCCGCCATGGCGGGGGTCTCCTCGGGGAAGCCGATCATGCAGAACGCGCGGGTCTCGATCCCCACGTCACGGCAAGCCCGAAACACCTCGTGGGCCTTCTCGAGATCGCTGAGCTTGTTCCCACAGTGCTTCTTCTGGATCTCGTCGTTGCCGGACTCCACCCCGAGCGAGATGTGCTTGCAGCCGGCCCGGGCCATCTTCTCGAGCAGCGCTCGGTCGAGGGTCTTGACCGCGGTCTCGCACTGCCACTCGAGCTCGTCCATCCCCGCCGCGATGATCCCGTCACAGATCTCGGCGACGCGGTCCTTGCGCGTGGTGAAGATGGGGTCCCGGAAGATGACGTGCCGGATGCCGTGGGTGAAGTAGAGGTCCTTGAGCTCCCGCAGCACGTGGGCGGGGCTCCTGAAGCGGAAGCGCAGCCCCTGGGCCAGGGTGTAGCCGCAGAAGGAGCAGTTGAGGGGGCACCCACGGGACGACTTGACCGTGGTGATGGCGCCGTCGACGCCGGGGAACCGGTAGGCGCCGTTGTCGAGGAGCTGCCGCGCGGGGAGCGGGAGCGCGTCGAGGTCTGCGATCTTCTCCCGCTCGGCCTCATGGACCACCTCTCCGGCCTCGGTCCGGCGGGTGATCCCCGGGGTGCCCGCCAGCGCCTCGCCGCGGGCCGCGCGCCCTGCCACCTCCTGGACCGTCTGCTCAGGCTCGCCACGGACGACGAAGTCGATGCGGCCGCCCGCGAAGATCTCGTCCGGGGTGAAGGTCACCTGGCTCCCGAGCATGCCGGTGAGCGCCCCCGTGGCCTCGCGGACGCGGCCAGCGAGCTCAAGGTCCTGGTCCAACGAGGTGCTCGACGAGTCGAGCACGACGAGGTCCGGGGCCTCGGACGTCACCTTGGCGAGGGCGCCGTCCAATCCCACGCCGAGGGCGTCGCCGTCCACGACCGCCACCTCATGACCGTCCTCAAGGAGCGCGCCCGCCACGTGAGCCAACTCGATGGGCGGGTAGAGCAGCTCGGGGTTCACCGCCATGCCGAAGCCCCCCATCAGCCCGCGGCTGACGCGGAACTCGGGCGGGCTGGGCGGGTTGACGAGGACGACCTTCACGACATTGGAAGTGTAGCCCACCACCACAGCCGGGCCGCGCTTCGAACTGCGGGTGGCTCAGGTGTCATCCCCTGAGACGTGCCGCCCCTCAGGCGGCCGAGGAGGCCCCATGTCGCTGCAGGCGCCAGATCCCGATCAGAGAGAGGAGGGCCACCGCCGCGGCAGCCAACGCCTTCGGCACCTCCCCGTAGAGCGCGAAGCCGGTCCCGAAGAGCGCCGCGTAGACCATGGCGCACCCGAGCGAAGTCGCCAGCAGGCCGCGCGTGAAGACGCCCGGCTCGACCTCGGCCACCGGCTCCCCTGCCGCAGCAGCGCGAGCGATGAAGCCCCCCCAGAGCGAGCCTGAGGGGCGGACGGTCTCGTAGAACCGCCGGAGCGTCGCCATCTCCGTGGGCGCGGAGACCAGGGTGGCCGCGACCCACGCCGCCGTGGTGACCCCCACGCCCACGCTGAATTGGACCCATGACTCCAGCGGTCCGAAGAGCCCCTCGTGCACGAACTGGAAGTAGAGGGCCACCAGGAAGGACACCGTCATGCCGACGATCTCGGTCCAGGCGTTGACGCGCCACCAGAGCCAGCGGAGCAGGTAGATGGCGCCCGTCCCGGCGCCGACCTGCAGGAGGATGTTGAAGCCGCTGAGGGCGTCCCCGAGCGCGAGGGCGAAGGCGCTCGAGAGGACCAGCAGCGTGATCGTGACGCCGCGCCCGTAGCGCACCAGCGTGCGCTCTTCGGCCTCGGGGTTGACGAACCGCTGGTAGTAGTCGAACACCACATACGACGCCCCGAGGTTGAGCAGCGTGGACATCGTGGAGATGTACGCGGCCACCAACGACGTCAACACGAGCCCCAGCAGCCCGGCGGGGAGCAGCGTCAGCATCGCGGGATAACCGAGGTCCTCTCCGGGCTCCGCGGAGGGGAACGCGGCCTCGATGGAGGCGAGGTCGGGGAACACCACCAGGGAGGTGAGCCCGACGATGATCCACGGCCAGGGTCTGAGCGCGTAGTGAGCCACATTGAAGAAGAGCGTCGCCCCCACCGCGTGCCCCTCGCTGCGGGCGGCGAGCATGCGCTGGGCGATGTAGCCGCCACCGCCGGGCTCCGCGCCCGGATACCAGCTGCTCCACCACTGGATCGCCAGCGGGATGAAGAACAGCGGCACCCAGACGTCGGGGTTCGAGAAGTCGGGGAGGAAGTCGAGCTTGCCCGCGACGTTCGGGTGGGCGAGGAGCCCCGAGAGCCCGCCGACCTCCGGGAGGTCCAGGCACACCACCGCCGCGGCGATCGCTCCCCCTATGGCGAGGAAGAACTGGAAGAGGTCGGTGATCAGGACACCGCGGAGCCCGCCGAGGGACGCGATCAGCATGGTCACAGCCCCCGCCACGAGCACCGTCTGCCACGGCGGGATGCCGAACATCACCGAGCAGATCTTGGTCAGCGCGAGGGTCACGATCCCCATCCCGATGGAGTTGAAGATCACCCCGAGATAGATGGAGCGAAAGCCCCGCAGGAACGCCGCGGGGCGCCCGGAGTAGCGGAGCTCATAGAACTCCACGTCGGTCCGCACCCCTGCGCGGACCCAGAGCCGCGCGTAGATGAAGACGGTGACCATCCCTGAGAGGAGGAACGCCCACCAGACCCAGTTCCCGGCCACCCCGCGCTCGCGCACGATCTGGGTCACGAGCAGCGGCGTGTCGGCCGCGAAGGTCGTGGCGACCATGGAGATCCCCAGGAGCCACCAGGGCATGGACCGGCCCGACAGGAAGAACTCCGAGGAGCTGGAGCCCGCCCGCCGGGCGACCACGAGGCCGACGCCGACAGACAGGACGAGGAAGGTGGCGAGGATCGCCCAGTCGATGGGGTGCAGCATGGGAAGGGAGCGCGCAGCGCTCGCGACACCGTAGCGCACCGGAGCGCCCTGGACCCCTAGCTCTCCGCGTCGACCGAGACCGGCTGCCCCTCGCCGTCCACCTCGACCACGAGGACCACCTCGGTCACGTCAGGCCCGAAGCCGAGGTCCACGGCCAGCTGGCGGCCTCTCCCCGCCCCCACGACAAGGTGGGCCGCGATGGGCCGAAGCGCGGCCCGCAGCCCCTCCAGGCCGCTGGGAGCCCCCTCACCCGCGATGGCCGCGAGCTCGTCGGGAGCGAACTCCGAGAGGTGATGGTCCAGGAACAGGTCGACGGTCTCGTGACCTGGCGACACGGCCCAGCGGAGCGCGCGACCCAGGAGGTCCGCCGGCTCCTCACCGAAGAGGTCCGCCGAGCCATCGACCCCAGCGGCGCAGTCGACGGTGACCCGGACGCTCCAGGGCCCAACGGCGAGAAGTGCCTCGCCGTACCCATCAGGGCCAAGGGGGATCTCCCCCAGCCGGACGTCCTTGAAGACCGCCATGCCTAGCGGCGCAGCGCCGCGCCCTGCTGCTCGAGGGACCGCTCGAGGCGGCCCAGGAACTTCTGGGCGTCCTTGTCCGTGAGCGTCTTGGTGTCCGACTGCAGGACGACGTGGTAGGCGAGGGACTTCTTCCCTTCGCCCAGGGCCTCACCGCGGAAGACATCAAACAGCTGGAGGTCGCGCACCGCGCCCTTGCCCGCCTTCTCGATCATCGCGCCGAGGTCCGCCGCGGGCATCTCCGAGGGCGCCACGCAGGCCACGTCGACCTTGACCATCGGGAACTTCGGCAGCGGCCGGTACGTCGGCGGCGAGGGCAGCGCGGCGAGCAGGGCCCCGAGGTCGAGCACCGCCACGGCCACGTCGCTCGCGAGCTCGCCCTCGAGCCCGAGCGCCCGCGCCACGCCGGGCTCGATGGAGGCCACGAAGCCGCAGCCCTCGAGCTCCGCGGACCAGGAGCCCGCAACCTGCTTGACCGGGTGCGCCGCCGGGTGGGCGGTCTCGGCGGCGGCCCAGGCGGGCGGGGTCACTCCTGCCGCAGAGATCACGTCATCCACCGCGGCCCGCAGCTGGAAGAACGCGCCGGCGTCGAAGGAGGCATCGCTGGCAGCGGGCGGCAGGGCCAGCACCATGGCGAGCTGGTGCACCTCACGGGGCATGCCGTCCTCGCCGGCCTCCTCGGGGCGATAGCCCTTCCCGAGCTCGAAGAGGCGCACCACGTCGCGCTCTCGGCGCGCGCTCTCCACGAGGCCGAGCAGCGAGGGCAAGACCTCACGGCGGATGCGCGCCATGTCCGGCGCGACCGGGTTGTCCGCGCGAACGAAGTCTCCGCTGGCGCACCCAGTGCGCTCGAGGAGGTCGTCGGGCGTGAACGAATACGAGAGCACCTGGTGGAAGCGCGCGGCCCCCGCCAGGCGATCCTCCACCGCGCGCACCATCTGGCGGCGCCGGTCGAAGGGCGGCGGCTCGATGGCCCCCACAAGCGGCGCCTCGGGGACGCTGCCGTAGCGATGGATCCGCCCGACCTCCTCCACGAGGTCGCGCTCCATGGTGAGGTCCTTCAGCGCCCGCGCGGACGGGATGGCGACGTCGAAGCCGCCGCTCGCCTCCGTGGGCGTGAGCCCGAGGCGCGAGAGGATGGACGCGATGGCGGCGTCGTCCAGCTCGACGCCGAGGTCACGGCGGACCACATCACCGCGCAGGTGGATGGAGCGCGCGGGGTCCGCCCAATCGCCCGCGTCCGCGAGCGCACAGGGGAAGCTGACCTCGGGCTGGAGGCCCTGAAGCAGCCGCGCGAAGTGCGCCGCCGCGGCCGCCGGGAGCGTCGCGTCCAGGGTCTTCTCGAAGCGAGCCGAGGAGTCCGTTCGGTGCGCGAGGCGCGCCGAGGTTCGGCGGACGGTGGTCGCGTCAAAGGTGGCGCACTCAAGCAGGAGGCGCCCGGTGTCGTCGCCCACCTTGGAGCCCTCGCCGCCCATCACCCCGGCAAGTGCCACGGGGGCGCCGCCCGAGGTGATCAGGAGGTCGCTCTCCACGAGCTCGCGCTCCTCCCCGTCGAGGGTCGTCATCCGCTCGCCTGACCGCGCCTTGCGCACGACGATGCCGTCCGCTGCCAGCTGGTCGCGATCGAAGGCGTGGTTCGGCTGCCCGAGGTCGAGCATGACGAAGTTGGAGAGGTCCACGAGCAGGTCGATGGGGCGCTGCCCCACGGCCAGGAGCAGCTGCCGCAGCCAGTCAGGTGACGCCCCGTTCGAGGCGCCGTCAATGGCGAGGCCGAGGTAGCGCGAGCAAGCGGGATCCTCGACGCGCACCTGCACCGGCTCACCGTCGCCCAGCTTGGGCAGCTCGAGATCGAGGGGGAGCAGCTCGCGCTCGTAGATGGCGGCGAGCTCACGGGCGATGCCGCGGTGCCCCCAGAGGTCGGGGCGGTGCGTGAGGGACTTGTTGTCCACCTCGATGACCCAGTCCTCCATGCCCAGCGCCGCGGCGACGGGCTGGCCCACCGTGAGGGGGCCCTCGCTGACCTCGGGCAGGACCCAGATCCCGTCGTGCTCGTCGCCGAGGTCGAGCTCTCGCACGGAGCAGATCATCCCGCGGGACTCGACGCCGCGGATCTTGCTCTTCTTGATCTTGAAGTCGCCAGGCAACACCGTGCCGATGGTCGCCACGGCCACCCGCTGCCCGCCGGCCACGTTGGGCGCGCCGCAGACGATCTGGAGCGGCTCGTCACCGCCCACGTCCACCCGGCAGATCCCGAGCTTGTCCGCGTCGGGGTGCTGCTCACGCTCGAGCACGTGGCCGACGACGACGTCGGACATGTGCGGCGCAAAGCGCTCGATCCCCTCCACCTCGCAGGTGGAGAGGGTGAGGTCGTCGGCGAGCTGCTCCGGCGTGATGCCCGTCAGGTCCACGTGACGGGCGAGCCACTTCATCGAGATGAACATCGGTGAGGTCTCCTGTGCGGGGCCGGATCAGAACTGGTCGAGGAAGCGGAGGTCGCCGCCGAGCAGGTGGCGGACGTCATCGATGCCGTAGCGCAGCATCACGAGGCGCGAGAGGCCGAGGCCGAAGGCGAAGCCGCCCCACTCCTCAGGGTCGAGGCCCCCGGCCTTGAGCACGTTGGGGTGCACGAGGCCGCAGGGCAGCAGCTCGATCCAGGTGGTGCGCTTGCAGACGCTGCAGCCGTCGGTGCAGAAGGGGCAGCGCGCGTCCAGCTCGAACCCGGGCTCGACGAAGGGGAAGTAGCCGGGGCGCAAGCGCACCTCGATCTCCTTCTTGAAGATGCCGCGCAGCAGCGTCTTCATGGCGCCGATCAGGTGACCGACCGAGACGTTGCGGTCGATGACCAGCCCCTCCATCTGGTGGAAGGTGTGCTCATGGCTCGCGTCGGTGGTCTCCTGACGGAAGACCTTGCCGGGGACGATGGCGCGGAAGGGCGGCTCGAGCCGCTCCATGGCGCGCACCTGGACCGGGCTGGTGTGGGTCCGCAGCAGCAGACTCGCGCGGGAGCCCGGGCTGGAGCAGTAGAAGGTGTCCTGGGTGTCCCGCGCGGGGTGGTCGGCGGGGATGTTGAGCTTCTCGAAGTTGTAGTCGTCGAGCTCGACCTCGGGCCCATCCAGGACCATGTAACCCATGGACGTGAACAGGTCCTCGAGCTCACGGGTGACCTGGGTCACGGGGTGCAGGGTGCCGCGCTCGACCCGGGGCGGGGGGAGCGTCCCGTCGAAGCCGTCCGCCCGCCGCTCGGCGTCGAGCGCGGCGCTCCCGAGGCTCGCCTCACGCTCCTCGATCGCGGCGAGGACCGCCTGCTTGAGCTGGTTCGCGCTCTGACCTGCGCCCTTGCGCTCCTCAGGCGGCAGGCCGGGGATGGACTTGAGCAACGAGGCCACGATGCCGTCCTTGCCGACGACCTCTCGCTCGATGGCTCGCAGGGCCTCCACGTCCGGAGCGGCGGTGATGCGCGCTCGGGTGTCGGCGAGGATGGTGGTGGTGTCGGTCACGGCGTTCCCGCCGGGGCATCGGCGAGGGAAGTCGGGGCGGTTGGGGATGGAGATCAAGCAGCGGGCCGCCACCGACGAGGAACGTCGGAGGCGGCCCGGTGCGTTCAGCGCATCAAGGTCGTCACGAGCGGACGGCCTTGGCCTCCTGGACCAGGGCGTCAAACGCCGCCGGATCGTGGATGGCGAGCTCGGAGAGCTGCTTGCGGTTGAGGTCGATGCCAGCGCCCTTCATGCCAGCGATGAACTGGCTGTAGGTCATGCCGCGCATGCGGGTCGCCGCGTTGATGCGGACGATCCAGAGCCGGCGGAACTGGCGCTTCTTCTGGCGACGGTCGCGGTAGCTATACGCCCAGGCGCGGACGACCGACTCACGGACGGTGCGCCAGAGCTTGGAGCGGCCGCCGCGGTAGCCCTTGGCCTGCTTGAACCAGCGGACCTTCTTCTGGTGGCGCGGGGCGCCGTAGGTGACACGTACCATGGATCAGCCCCCTCCCATCATGCGCTTCAGGAGGTACGCCCAGGTTCCGCTGACCACGATGGCCTTGCGCTTGTTGCGCTTGGTCTTCGCGTCCTTGGGGGCGTGCTGGTGACCACGCTTGGGCTTGCTGCACTTGAGCTTGCCCGACTTGGTCATGCGGAACCGCTTCTTGACGGCTCCCTTTGATTTCATCTTCGGCACGATACTTGTCCTCGGTCGTGGCTCCTCGAGGAGGAGCCGGCCTGGAAACCCCGGTCATAGGCGGTGCCTCGCCACTCGCGGGGGCCGGGCCGACGGACGGCCCGAACTTCTGAGCCGGAGAGGATAACGGGGGCGTGGGCCCGGGGCCACCCCGATTCCTCGGGCCCTTTCCTGGAGCCCACGCCCCTGGCCAGGCCCTCTGATCCCCACCCGGTGGGCCCGCCCCCCCAACGAACGCGCCCCGGAGACCCCGAGGGGCCGCCCAGGGCGCGAGGGGCCCCCTGGGGCCCGTGGTGAGGGAGGCAGGGCTCCGCCGTGCTCAGCCGTCCGCGTCGGTCTTGTTGGCCTTCTTCACGGCGCCGGCGCCGTCCGAGTTGACCTTGGACTTGGCCCAGGCCGCGTCCACGACGGCGACGTACTTGGCGGGGTCCGCCTTCACCTTCTTCGCACACCCGCCGCAGCAGGTTTGCACGAGGCGACCGCCGACCATCATCTGCTTCGGGGCATCACCGAGGCCGTTGGTGCTCGCGACCACGCAGGTCTTGAGAGGATAAGCCGTGGCTTGGGCCTTCATGGCCATCGCGTCCAGCTTGGCCGCGTACTTGGCCGGTTCGGCCGTCACCTTGCGCGCGCACATCTTGCAGCAGACGCGGAAGAGGCGGTTGTTGATGACCATCGAGACACCGGTGTCCTTCCCGTCCTCCATCAGCGGCTCGCCGCTGACGATGCAGGTCTTGGTCGGGTAGATCGCCATCTGACGGGCGGTGATGGCCTTGTCGACCTTCGGAAGCCACTTGGCCGGATCCTTTGCGACGGCGGCGGCGCAACCCCCGCAGCAGAACTTGAGCTCACGGCCGTCGATCACCTTCGTCGTGGGCGTGCCCTTGACGTCGATCGGGCGACCGGAGGCGGCGCAGGTGTTGAGGAGGTAGGGCTCGGTCCAAGCCTTAGCGGCCGAGGCCTTCTCGACAGACTTCTCGGCGCCGCCGTCATCGGCCTTCGTGGCGTTGGCGACGAACTGCGCCTTCTTGGCGTCGTCCCAGGCGGCGACCTTCTTCTGGCAGCCACCGCAGCAGACGCCGATGTCGCCGGAGCCCGTGGACACCACGACGCCCTCCTTCACCGGCATGTCGCTGATGGGACACTTCGTGTTGACCGAGTCGACGGATACCGAGGCCGCGAAGGCGGCGGAGATCGCGAAGGCGGCGATCAGCGCTGTGAGGAGAGTTCGCATGTGGAGATGGGTGGAAAGAGGTCGTTTGGACCAAGGATGGCGATTCGGCCAGGCGCGGCGCGGAATCGAATTCACAGTGAACGGGGCCGTGGCGGGCTCCGCAAGGGCCGGGGAGGGAGGCGGGCGCCCCGAACCCAGGACAACATCATGTCCAGGACCTCGTGGCGACCAGCCGACGGACCTCCGAGGGTCCGCAGGGGCCTCCGCGCCCCTGACTGCGTTCGACGGCGCTCCCCGTAAGGATGCCGTCAGTCCAGAACCGCACGCCTGTTGGGCGCGGCCCTGGACAGGCGCCCGAGGCGGTCAGGCCTCGGGGACGTCTTCGCCACGCTCGCGGGCGATCTCGGCGTCACGCTTCTTCTGATCGCGCTCCTTCGCCGCGGCGCGCCGCTGGGTCAGGGGCAGCGGGCTCAGGAGCATGGTCATCCGCCGGCCCATCATCTTCGCCGGCATCTCGACCTTCGAGATGTCGACCAG
>JAQWJQ010000184.1 GCA_029248265.1 Planctomycetota bacterium | reverse complement strand
TGGCCGACTTGAGCTGCTTCTGGCACTGGGTGCAGAAGCCCGACCGGCGGCGTGAGAGGATCTGACCCTGAGGGGTCAGGAACTTCTCGAGGTACTCGGTGCTCTTGTAATCGATGATGGGATCGTCGCAGTTCTTCGATCCGATCATGGTCTTGACGCGTCGCTTCATTGGATCAGCCCTCCTTCACGGGGTCAGGGGCCGTGGCCGAAGCCTCGGCGGGAATGTCCGTCGGGATGTCGACGTCCGTGGCCGAGTCAGTCTCGTCCTCCTCGGGGATCTCGATCATGTCGTCGTCGGGCGGCTCGGGCACGGTGTACTCGGCGCCGTCCTCTTCCGCGGCGAGCTTGCGCTCCTCCTCGGGGGTCTCGTCCACGCGGACCATGAGGTAACGAAGCACGGACTCGTTGAGCTCGAGGTCCCTGAGGAACCCCGGGATCTTGTCGCCCGGCATGTCGTGATACGCGAGGTAGAACGTCGCGCGGTTCTTCTTCTTCATCGGGTAGGCGAGCCTGCGCTCGTCCCACCGACGGCAGCTCTCGAGGCCGCCTCCGTACTTCGCGACCGTATCGGTCACGATGGCTTTCGCCTTCTTCCAGTCCTGGCGCACGACATCGTTGTCGAGCAGGACCATGGTCTCGTAAGTCTGAGTCAAGGGTCTTCTCCGGGGGTAAGTGACGTCGTGCGCGATCAGAGATCACGCTGGTTCCAGCGGCTGTGGAACCGCGTCATGACTTCGGTGAACTCCTCGCCGTCGAGCCAGGCGTCGATCGCCTCGGTCGCTTCCGCGATCGAGACCTCGATCTCCTGCCTCTCCGATCCGGAGAACGCACTCAGCACATGACGCGCCGCGTCGGTGCCCGCACGACCGATCCCGACCCTTAGTCGAGAAAACCTGTCGGTCGCCAGGCGGTGGATAATGGAACGCATCCCGTTCTGCCCTCCGTGTCCCCCATGTGGGCGGAGACGGAGCTTGCCTACATCGAGGTCCATGTCGTCATAGACCACGAGGATGGAGTCCGGCGAGGGCTGAGGGGGCTCGTCCTTGCCCCGCTCCGCGGCCTCGTCCCCAGGTTCGGGCGCCGGGGCCATTGCGGGGAGATCCCCGCGCCGAGCCAGCCAGCGCGCTACCGGGGCGACGATGTCGCCAGAGCGGTTCATGAACGTTCCGGGCTTGAGGAGGAACGCGTCCCCGCCATTGGCGGGGCAGCGCGCCCACTCGAAGCCGCGGGGCCCCGTCCAGCCTTCGAGGCGAGACGGTCCGCGAAAGAGCAATCCGCGCGACTCCGCCAGGTGGTCAAGCACGGCGAACCCGACGTTGTGTCGGGTGCCGTCGTACTCAGCACCGGGGTTTCCAAGGCCAACGACCAGTCTTGCCATCGATTCGATCGCGAGGGACGCGGAAGTCGGCCCGGGGAGGGCGCGGGGGTCCGCTCCCAGGAAATCCCGGAAGCGGCGGAAGATGATAGCGGCGGTCTGCTGGCTCCGGAACCCCCGCCGCCCCAGAAGGCGGCAGCGGGTGCCCCGTGGCCGTGGCGAGGCCGCTGAGGGGTCAGTCGGCCGAGGACTCGCCCTCGTCCCCTCCGGCCTCTTCGGCCTCCTCGGGGGCGGCGGCGGCCTTCATCTCGCTGATCACAGCGATCTCGGTGTCCGCATCGAGCATCAGCTCGATGCCCTCGGGCATCACCACATCCGACGCCTTGACGTGCGTCCCGGGCTCGAGGCCGTCCACGGAAACCTTGATGGAGTCCGGAATCAGCGACGGGATACAGGAGATGGTGACCGTGTCGAGGTCGTGGTTGAGGACGCCACCGGGGGTGCCGGTGAAGGCCAGCGGGACGCTGGACTCCGTCTTTTGGCCGCGGATGACGCGCTTGAACTCCACGTGGAGCAGCGTGTCGCCCAGGGCGTCCCACTGGAGCTCACGCACGATGGCCGACTCCGTGGAGCCGTTGAGCTCGAGGTCAAAGAGGTGTGCGTGGCCGCGGCGCGCGGCGTGAAAGCTGGCCTCGTCGAAGTGGAGGTCGACGTGCGGATGGTCGCTGTCGGCCTGGAGGCTGGCGATAGCGCGCCCCATGGCGCGGAGGCGGCGGGAGGCGCGGCTTCCGAGTTTCTCACGGATCGCGCAGTCGAGCTTGGCGTCGGTCATAGCTGGGGTTCCTGGGTGGTTCGTCGCCCCACCGGGACCGTCGGGCGGAGGCCCGAACCGGAGTGGCGCACAGGATTTGAAGGCCGAAAGATTACTCACCAGCCTCCTGCCCCGGGGTGCGCCGTGCCGGATTTATACGCAGCTCGGGCGCGTCTCTCTCCCCTGGACCCTCTCCCAGGCCCCAGGGGCGGCCCGCCCGGGCCTCTGCCCCGCGGGCTCCCCGACCGGATCGACACCCTGGCGCTGGAGCCTGGCGTCGCGCGACCCCAGGCGCCAGGCCGGCCTCACTCGAACAGGGAACTCACGGATTCCGACGTGTGGATGCTCCGAATCGTCTGGGCCACGAGGGGCGCGATGCTGCAGACCTTGAGCTTCCGGGGGCGCTTCTCTCCCTGAGGGATCGAGTCAGTGACGAGGATCGCGTCCACCGGGGCCGCGTCCAGACGGTCCACCGCCGGGCCGCAGAAGACCGCGTGGCTGACCGCGATGACGATCGCCTTGGCGCCCTTGGTCTTCAGGATGGCCGCCGCCTGGGTGATCGAACCGCCCGTCGAGATCATGTCATCCACGATCACACAGTTGCGTCCCTCGACCTCACCGATGACGTGCTCGATCATCGTCTCCGAGCCGGAGATGCGCCGCTTGTCGACGATGGCGAGGTCCGCGTTCAGGCGCTTGGCATAGGCACGCGCCATCTTGGTGCCCCCGACGTCCGGGGTGACGACCACGGGGTTATCCAGGCCCATGGCCTCGACCTCGTCCAGCAGCACCGGGCGCGCGTAGAGGTGGTCCACCGGGATGTCGTAGAAGCCCTGGATCTGGGCGGCATGCATGTCGAGGGTGACGACCCGGTCCGCGCCGCAGGCCACGAGCGTATTCGCCACAACCTTCGCGCTGATCGGGACACGCCCCTCGTCCTTGCGGTCTTTTCTCGCGTAGCCGTAATAGGGCATCACCGCGGTGATTCGGCCCGCGCTCGCCCGGCGAAGGGTGTCCAGCAACAGCAGCAGCTCGACCCAGTTCTCGTTCACCGGAGGGCAGGTGGGCTGCAAGACAAAGACGTCGCGACCGCGAATGTCTTCGTCCAGCTTGATGTCGACCTCGCCGTCCGTGAAGCGCGCCACTCGGGCCGAGGCCAGCGGCTGGTCGAGGCATTCCGAGATGGCCTTCGACAGCTCGACGTGGGCGTTCCCCGAGATGAGTGTGATGTCACCGTAGGCGCTGCTCATGAGACGAAGGCCGCGTCTCGCCACGGCCGAGAAAGATGGTGTAGGGGGGGTCGAAGGAGGTCGGGGCGTGTCGCCCTCGACCAGAATGGCTCTCGTCGGCTGGGGGAGCCGCGAGGGCAGGTCTCAGGTCTTCGGCCTCAGCTTACGGGCCGGCATACCGACCCAGGTCTCGCCTTCTCGCATCTCCGCAGAACGAGTGATCACAGCGCCCGCGCCGGTCGTGGCACCCGCGGGGACCTCATTGGGGGCCACGATCACGGACCCGCTGCCCACGAAGGCGCCGTCCCCCACCACGGTCGGATGCTTCTTCTTGCCGTCGTAGTTGGCGAAGATCGTCCCTGCGCCGATGTTGGTCTTCGCCCCGATCTGCGCGTCTCCCAGGTAGCTCAGGTGCTTCGCCTTGGAGCCGCTCCCGAGGGTCGAGTTCTTCATTTCAGTGAAGTTGCCCACCTCCGCGCGGTCCTCAAGGACCGCTCCGGCCCGCAGATGCGTGAACGGCCCGACCTCACAGCCCTCGCCGATCTTGACGCCCGAGCGGATGACCGTGCAGGGCAGGACCTCCGTCCCGCAGCCGATCTCGACGCCGTGATCGATGAAGGTCGTCGCCGGATCCATGATCCTGACGCCGGCGGCCATGTGCCCCTCCAAGATGCCCATCTGCACCTGCCAGCGGACTTCTGCGAGCTGGCCGAGGTCGTTGACGCCCTGGGCCTCCCCGGCGTCATCGAGCACGAGCGGGAGCACAGGGCGCCCGTCCGCCTCCGCCATCCCGACGAGGTCGGTGATGTAATACTCGCCCTGCGCGTTGTCGTTGCCGAGCCGCCCGAGGTCGCCGTCGAGGGTCGCGCGGTCGAAGCAGTACACCCCGAGGTTGGTCTCGTTGACCATCCGCTCCTCCTCCGAGGCGTCCTTGTGCTCCACGATTCGCTCAAAGGAGCCGTCTTCGCGCCGGAGGATCCGCCCGTACCCGGTGGGGTCCTCAATGATCGCCGTCAGGATCGACACGGTCCCCTCCGCGCCGGTCCCCATCTGGGCGTCCACAAGGGACTGCATGCTCTCGGTCGAGAGGAGAGGCATGTCCCCATAGGTGACCACCACCCGCTCGGTGTCACCGAGCGCGGGCGCGGCCACCTGCAGCGCGTGGCCGGTCCCGAGCTGCGGCTCCTGCAGCACGAACTGAAGGTCGACACCCGGCAGCTCCCGCCGCGCGGCGGCCTCGACCTCGGCCGCTCCGTGCCCGACCACGACCACGATCCTGTCGGGTGACAGACCCTCGGCGGCCCCCAGGACCCACCCCAGCATGGAACGCCCGCAGATCTCGTGGAGGCACTTGGGCGTCTCGCTCTTCATGCGCGTGCCCTTGCCTGCGGCGAGGATCACGACGGTGGTTCCGGATGTCATCTGGGGGTCCTTGGAGGAATGCGTTGGCAGGGAGCTCGATCTCGGGCCGCGGCGCAGGGAGCCGGCGGCCGGGGCGGCCATGATGCTGGGCCCCCCAGTCGCGTCAAGCCGCACAGCGTTCAATCGGAGACTTCCCCCGAGGACATCCCGCCGGATAGGGTCCGGCCATGGCATCCCCCCTCCAGGTGAAACGTCGGCTGTCCCTCCTGATCGGCTGGGCGGCCGACCGGCGCGTCCCGGGCCCGCTCCGCACCCCGCTCTACAAGGCCTACGCCGCCTTCACTGGCGCAAACCTCGGCGAGATGCGCGGCCAGCCGAAGGACTACCCGAGCCTGGGCGCGTTCTTCGTGCGGCGCCTCGCGGACGGCGCACGGACGGTCGAGGCGAACCCGTCCCTCCTCCCCTCCCCCGTGGACTGCATGGTCCAGGCCAGCTCTCCTGTGACGAACGGGATGGTGATTGAGGCGAAGGAGCGGCGCTACCCCATCCGCACCCTCCTCGCGGGGGTCGGTGAGGACGTGGACCTCAATGAAGGGCACCAGTACACCCTCTACCTCGGGCCCAAGGACTACCACCGGATCCACTGTCCTCTGGACGCCCAGCTGACCGAGGTCGTCCACGTCCCCGGGGACCGGCACAGCGTTCAGCCCAGCGTCCTCGAACGCCGCCGGGTCCTCTCGATCAACGAGCGCGTCGTCTGCCGCTTCGAGTCCGAGCACGGTCCGTTCTTCATGGTGCTCGTCGGCGCCGTGGTGGTGGGCCGGATCCGGGTCGTCGGGGTGGACCCGCTCCACCGCGGCCCCATCCAGCCGCCACGCACCTTCGCCCGCGGCGAAGAACTCGGCCGCTTTGAAATGGGCTCGACCGTCGTCCTCGTCACCCCGCCCGGCTTCCACACCCCGGCCGCGGCTCAGGGCGCCACCGTCCGCATGGGCGAGGCGATCGCGGATCTCCCCCAGTGAGCCGCCAGATGCACGCCCCCCTCTCCTCTGACCTGCTCCGGCTGGCGGTCGCGGTCGTGCGGTTCCTCCCGGGCGCACTGGACGAGTTCGCGTCGCGTGCGGGCTCGGCCCCCCTCGACCGCGCGGGCCGCGAGGTCCTGCTGCAGAGCCACCTCTTCTGCGGCTTCCCGCGGACCATCGCCGCCCTCGACCACCTGAGCGCCGCCGGGGTCGACTTCTCCCCGTCGCCTGCCCCCGAGGCGGCACCCGGAGACCCCGAGAAGGGCGCCGCGTTGTTTGACCGGATCTACGGAGAGCGCGCGGCGGAGGTCCGCGAGCACCTTGCCCGCCTCGACCCAGACCTGGCCGAGGTCGTGGCCGCGCACGCCTACGGCACCGTCCTGTCCCGGGGCGGCCTCGACGCGCGGGCTCGGGAGCTCCTCGCGGTGGTGATGCTCAGCGCCACCGGACACGCTCGGCAGCTCGCGAGCCACGCGCGCGGGGCCATCCGTTGCGGCGCGACGCCGGGCGAGGTCACGCAGGCGCTCGACGCGGTGACGGACCTGGTGACTCCCGAGGACATGACGCGCGCCCGCGAGGTCGTGGCACGCTTCACTCACCAGGATTGAGCCGCCACGGCCCTCCGGCCGAGGACTAACGGGCCGTGAGGCGCTCGCCCCGCAGCTCTGCGTCCAGCAGGGTCATGGGCTTGACCGATCGCAAGCGCAGGTACCCGTCGACGGTCCGGGGCTTTTCCAGGAAGCGCGGGAAGCCGAGGGCCTGACCGTTGACCCTCAGGTCCTCGAGGGAAGTGGGTCCGAGCTCGAGCTCGATCAGCGCCTCCTCCCCGTCGAGCAGGCCGACAAAGGGGCGCATCCGGAACTCCTTTGGCGCCTTCGGTTCAGCGCCTTGAATATGCCGCAGGAGGGCCTTCAGGTCTCCGGATCCGAACCAAGCCTGGGGACCGAAGGGGTCGCTGACAAGGACGAGGTGATAGCCGCGGAGCGACACGGCCACCTGGTGTCCCTCAGGCCGGTGATCGCCCGGCCGCAGCCGTAAACGAACAGCCAGAGGCTTCTCGAGGTCGAGAGGCTCCGCGAGCTTGAGGTAAGGGCCGACCCTCCCCCAGAGGAAGTCCGCGCGCTCCCCGAGTTCGCTGAACAGCGAGAGCCCTTCCGGGGCGAGCGACCAGCGGCCAGGCTCCCACGCCCCGATACGCTCCGGCCCTCGCGGGAGCCGCTTCGACGCCTCCAGGTCACGCGCCGCCGCTCCGTTGTCCACGAGGTCCCAGACCAGCCGGACCCGACGCCCTACCGCCGCCTGATTGGGGACGCCGTAGGCCTCCGAGAAGGACTCCGCAAGCGCTCCCTGCGGCCTCGCCCCCTGCGGTGAGGCCTGCGCCCCCGGCAAGGCCGTCCCAGGCACGAGCCCCTCCGCGTCCCTCCGGGCCCGCCGCTCCAGGTCCACCGGGAGAAGCGCGTCGCTCGGGTAGTCCTGCAGGCGGATGAGAGAGCGCGCGGCCTCTGGGTCCCCCTCGGCCGCGAGGAACGCGGCCGCCAGGAGGCGGTCTTTCGCCGAGAGCGTCCCGGTCTCGCCCAGCCCGGCGAGGCGCAGGAGATCGGCGCCCTCGAGGACCCGCTCGGACCTCCCGCCGGTCCTCTGCGTCGGGCTCAGGAAGACCTGGAGCCGGATCTCTCGAGAGACGGTGAGTCCAAAGCCCAAGCGGCGGGCCGAGGTGGGCCGGGCACTGGCCCGCCCCGTGACCGGGATCCGCTCGAAGTGGAGCTCGAGGTAATCACCGGACCGAGCCTCGATGGCCTCCGCCGCGCGGTCGAGGACGGCCTCGAGGAGCTCGGCCTCCTGCAGGCGAGCCTCGAGCGCCGGGAAGGTGGACCGCCTCCACGGTTCCTCGAGCGCGGCTGCGATCGCCGCCCGCAGCGCCCCGTAGTCCCTTCGACGCCGGTGCTGTACGAGCTCGACCTCAAGCTCAGTGAGGGCACGTTCGGCGAGTTCCTCTCGGCGCAGGGCCTCCGCCATGGAGACCTCCAAGCGCACCTCGTTCAAGCGGCTCAGGTACGGCGTCCGAAACTCGGTGGTGAGCTGCTCCTCATCCAGGGAGAGAACGGCGGCCTTGGCCGAGAGGGCGGCGTTGAACCCGTCCAGCACCGACTGCGGCCCCTTCACGTTTCCGGCCCGGATTTGATCCAACGCAGCCTGCCGCTCGGCCTCGATGAAGTCCGAGGCCTCCTCAACGGCACCGGCCATGCGGTAGCGCACGTTGGATCGGTCACTCCGCACCAGGGGCTCGATCTCCGAGGCGACCTCGAGGCGCAAGGTGGCGTCGAGACCTCGCAGGTCCAGGTCGAGCCCATCCAGCTGCAGCCAGTCCTCCGCAGACCGGACGTCGAGGAACGCGTCCGCGTCGGCCCAGCGTCCCTCTCCGAGCAGCCCCGCGACTCGACCTCGGACCCGCTCCGGGTAGGCCATGCGCAACGCTGCCGCCGCGGCATCCCGCGCGCGGAGGCGCTCCTCCTCGACACGGCCGGACTGAGACGTCCTCCAGTCCAAGGCCCCCAGGCGAGCGGCACCCCGGGGAAGAAGGGCGACGCCGGGGAAGCCCGTGGTCGCCCGAAGGCGGTCGTCCAGGTCACCGGCGCAGGTCAGCGCGGCGCGACGAAAGGCGTGGTCGTCCAACGCCTCGTCCACCTCGGCCCCTGCCTCCTCAAGGCACCGAGCCACCGCCCCTCCGAGCTCGTGCTTGAGGTCCACGAGGAGTTGATCGCGGAGGATCCGCCAGGGCTCCGGCGCGCCCTCCAGCTCGAGCCCATCCAGCTCTGCGAAAGCCTCGGCGTGGGTCAGCCCAGACGCACGAAAGCCGTCGCGGATCGCCAGCAGCTCGGGCCAGTCCTCGAGCGCTGCAACCAGCTCCGCCTGACCCGACGCCGCAGGCACGGCCCAGGGCCTCTTCGTGAGCGCCCAGGTCCCCGCGATCACGGACAACCCAAGCGCGCCGGCGAGGAGGGGGGCGATCCACGCGGGCCGGCGCG
This sequence comes from Planctomycetota bacterium, assembly GCA_029248265.1. GTDB lineage: Bacteria > Planctomycetota > UBA1135 > UBA1135 > Saltatorellus. The sequence continues at coordinate 2,055 of JAQWJQ010000184.1, read as the reverse complement.
AGGCAAAGGAATCGAGCCGGCTGCCACGCAAATCCAACGACCGCCGCTCGCGAAGCAACTCGATGTCCGCCACGAGCTCCCAGGGCTCCTGGTACCGATGCGCGGCGTCCCTGGTGAGGCACTTTCGGAGCAGCAGCGCGAAGTCGCGGGAGAGGCCCGGCGCGAACCCGCGCGGGTCCTCCACCGGATCATGCAAGACCCGGGCGAGGATCTCGGCCACGCCATCACTGGCCACGTCGCCCGCCTGAAACGGAGGGCGGCCGCACACCGCGTGGTACATGGTGGCGCCGATGGACCAGATGTCGCTGCGGATGTCCGCTTGCCCGGGGTCACGGGCCTGCTCGGGACTGATGTAGTGAGGCGTTCCGAGGGTCGCCCCCGTGCGGGTGATGGCCGGGTCGTTCTGCCCCACCGCGAGGCCGAGGTCCACGAGCCGTGCGCGGCCACGACCGTCGATCAGGATGTTGGCCGGCTTGATGTCCCGGTGCACCACGCCCACCTCGTGCGCGTGCTGGAGTGCGTCACAGAGCGGGCTGAAGAGGCGCAAGACCTCCCGCTCCGTCAGGGAGCCGCGCTCGGCGATTCGCCGCCCCAGGGACACCCCCTCGACGAGCTCCATTGCGTACCACCACACCCCGTCGACCTCGCCCATGTCGATGGCGGAGATGATGCTCGGGTGAGCGAGCTGCGCGGCGAGGCGCGCCTCCCGCTTCAGCCGCTTGACCGCGCGGACATTGGTCACGAGCTCGCGGTGGAGCGCCTTCAGCGCCACCTCCCGATCCACCGCCTCTTGCCGCGCGCGATAAACGACCCCCGTCGCGCCACGCCCAAGGAGGCCCGTGATCACGAAGCCGGGAATGTCCGGCAGCCCGACCCCGTCGTCGTCCAAGGCGCGCGTCCGATCGAGGAACGCCTCCGCTTGAGAGGGGTCCAACTCGACGAGGCCGTCGTCATCGGTCTGGCTATCGCTTCTTCCCATGGCGAGCAGGCGGGCCCTTCAGTCAGGCGTCTCCGCCGTCCTTCGAGTCCTCCTTGGACTTTCGCCGGCGGGTCTTCCCAAGTCCGTACTTGTCGAGCTTCCGTTGTAGCGCAAAGCGGCTGATCCCGAGGGCCGTGGCCGCCCGGCTCTTGTTGCCGCCAGCCTGGGCCAGCGCAGCCTCGATGGACCGGCGCTCAAGATCCGCGACCGCGGATCGGATATCCCCGGACTCGAGGACCGCCCCCGCCTCGGCGGGGCTGGACTCTCTGCCGTAACCGTCGATCACCGACCTGGAGAGGTGCGCCACGCGGACCTCGTCGTCGGCGACCACGAGCAGGCGGCGCATCTCGTTCTCCAGCTCTCGGACGTTCCCTGGCCAGTCGTGGCTGCAGAGGACCGTGACCACCTCGTGGGGCAGGGACGGGACCTCACGGCCCGCCTCCCGCGCGGCCCGAAGCAGCAGGTGATCGGCGAGCAGCGGGATGTCATCCCGTCGATCGCGCAGCGCCGGCAGGTCCACGGTCAGGACGGCGACACGGTAGAAGAGGTCCTCGCGGAACGCCTCCTCTCGGACCATCTCCTCGAGGTTGCGGTGGCTTGCGGTCAGCAGGCGGACGTCGGCCTTGACGGTGCGGTCGGAGCCAAGGACCCGAAACTCTCCGTCCTGCAGGACCCGCAGCAGCTTCTTCTGCATCGCGGGGCTCATGTCCCCGATCTCGTCCAGGAACAGGGTCCCCCCGTTGGCCTGCTCCAGGAGCCCCTTCTTCGAGCGGTAGGCCCCGGTGAACGCCCCGCGCGCGTGCCCGAACAGCTCCGACTCCAGCAGCGTGTCAGGGAGGGCGGCGCAGTTCTCCGTGACGAATGGCTTCTCGCGCCGGGAGCCATTGCGATGGATCGCACGGGCGATGAGCTCCTTGCCGGTGCCGCTCTCCCCGTGAATCAAGACGGGGAGGTCAGACTCCACGACGCGGTCCAGGGTCTGGAACACCGCGGTGATCGCGTCGGACGCACCGACCATCTGCCCGTAGTCGTAGCGGCTCCGCTCCCGATCCAGCTCCTTGCGGACGACAGCCAGC
>JAQWJQ010000181.1 GCA_029248265.1 Planctomycetota bacterium | reverse complement strand
CCGACGTTGAGGCGGCTGATGAGCGGGCTCGTGGTGAGGGACTCCAGGAAGCCCGCGTCGCGCGTCAGCGCGGAGACCACGAGGCTCGGCCCCATGACCTCGAGCATGCGCTCCTGGGGGACCTCCACCACGCTGGTGAAGGGGAACATGTACTCGGTGTTGGCGAGGGGATGCTCCATGGAGTCACAGCGCACCACGGTCGGACGCAGGTAGACCGAGCAGCCGAGCTCCGCCCGGCGCGCGGAGCCGCCCCGCGCCGCCATGGTCACGTCGCGGGCGCCGCCCTTCTCGATGCCCGCGTCGATCGCGCCGCTCATCATGTCCGCGAAGGCGGGGTTCGCGAAGGCGGCGATCTGCGCGTCAGGGTCGTCGTGGGGGCGCGGCTCAATCTGCGCGAGGCGCGCGGCGAGCGCCTCGGCGAGGGCGTCTCCGTGCCGCGGGATGTAGATCGCGGAAGCGTTGATGCAGCTCCGGCCGCCGTTGCGGGCCACCGAGTCCACGTAGACGTCCATGAACTGCTCCCAGTCGTCCGCCACGTCGTCCCCCACCAGCACCTTGCTCCGGCCAGGGCCGTGGATCTCGATGCGTGGGTCGCCGGCGTACTTCTCGGCCACGCGGGCGTCGCCGAAGAGCAGGGAGCGGTCGCAGCACTCGAGCAGGGTGCCGGCCCCTTCGTGGTCGGTGGGATAGAGGCTGAAGGCCTCCGACGGGAAGCCCGCGGCCATCATCGCCCGCGCGATGCGCATGGGCGTCCAGGGCTCCTCGCGGCCCGGCTTGAGGGCCAGGGGCACGCCGAGGGCGATGGACGGGATCCAGAGCGAGTGGACGCCGGGCGAGTTGCTCGGGAGCACCGCGCCCAGGGCGCGGGCGCTGGGCGTGTACCAGACGGGCACGCCGTCGTGGTCGCCGTAGCCCTGGTCGAGCACGCCGGGGTCCATGCCGCGCATGAGGCCGCGCAGGATGGTCGTCATCTCGGCGAGGACGAAGGCGCACTTCTCCATGTTGGCCCGCACCATCACGTGGGGCAGGCCGCTGGTGGAGCTGAGCTGCGCGACGTAGTCGTCGGCGGACTGCATCACGCCGTCGCCGATGGGCAGGTCGTCCTCCAGGAAGATCCGCGCCGCCTCACGGCAGCGCTCGATCCGCTCGGCCATGGGCATGGCCCGCAGCCGCTCGGTGTTCTGGTCCAGCTTGCGCATGTCGCGCCGGACGAGCCCCGCGTTCGCCTGGCTGACCGAGGCGACGACGCTGCCGTCGCGGTGCGAGGTGAGCTCAACGCGGTCGAGGCTGGAGTACTCCTTGCCCGCCCGCAGGACCGGGAAGTGCGGGACGTCACTGGCCGCGGCGCTCAATAGACTCCCTCCACGATCTTCTCCTCGTTCTTGGCGTAGGGCTTCACCTCGGCCACGCCATCCCAGGCGAAGTCCTCGCAGGGCGCGATGCGCTTGGCGGCGTCGCGCTCGAGGAAGCGCGGCAGGAAGAACTCATGGGTCAGGGTGGTGAGCTCCACGCGGCCCCACTCGCCGTGGTCCACGAGCTTGCGCGAGTCCTCGGGGTCGGTCACGCGCAGGACCGCGCGGGGCTGCGGCGCGTAGTAGGTGATCGAGTAGTTCTCCTTCTCGAAGCCCTTCTTGTGGCAGGCGAGGCCCATGAGCGTGTTGCCGTAGGTGGGCACGAAGCCGACCTGGCCCTCGAGGATCTCTTCGCACAGGAAGCGCACGTTCTGGGGGTCCATCTCCGTGCCGCCGCAGAAGACCCCCTTGATCCCGGCGTCGGGGATCGAGATCTCGTCGCCGAGCGCCTCGAGGAGCCGCGGGGTGGTGAAGAGCGCGTCTACCTTGCGGTGCTTCAGGATGCTGAGGGCCTGGTCCACCACGTGGCGCATGTAGTCCTTGGCCTGGTCCCCCTGGCCCGAGGAGATCAGCTTCTTCACCCAGCGCGGGTCGAGGTCCACGAAGTAGCACGAGGAGCCGCGGTGGTTGGCGAGGTGCTCGATGGCGAGGCGCAGGCGCCGGGGCCCGGTGGGGCCGACCATGAGCCAGTAGCCGCCCGGCGGGAAGGCCTCGTCATCGAGCAGCTCCGAGAACTCCTCGTAGTCGAGCTTGTAGTCGTCCCAGCCGATGCGTTGCTTGGGCATGCCCGTGGAACCGCCGGTCTCGAAGATCGTGAAGGGCCGACCCGCAAAGGCGCGGGGGATCCACATCTCGTGGGCGTCGGTGCGCAACCGCTCCCCGTCGAAGTTGTCGAAGCGCTCGATCAGGTCCGCGAAGGAGCGCACCTCCTCGCGCGGGTCCCAGCCCGCCGCCTTGGCGTAGTCCAGCCAGACCGGGGTCCCGGTCTCGGGGGAGAAATGGTGCGCGATGATGTCGCGGACGTGGGCGTCGAGGGCCGCCTGGGCGGCCTCGATCCGGTCGTTGGAGACTGCGGTCATGCTCGGAGAGAGGTGAGGTGGATCAGGACTCCACCATGAACTGCTCGACGTGCTCGTCGGAGGGCGGCTTCGTCATCAGGCTGACGAGGACGAGAGCGGCCGTGGAGGCGGCGAAGATCAGGGTGACCGGCATCATTCCGGCCACCAGGAAGTCGCCATCCATCTCTTCGCCGGCCAGCGTCGGCTTGATGAGCCCTTCGTAGAACAAGGTGCTCCAGGTCACCACCATGGCCAGGACCGAGGCGATGGCCCCCGCCCGCGTCGTCCTGCGCCAGTAAATGGACGCAAACACCAGGGGGAAAAGGGCCGCGAAGCCGCTGAAGCACCAGACCGCCAGGTCGAAGATCTTGGGCGGCGGGAAGAACGTCAGCAGGTAGGTCACCCCCACCACGAAGACAATGAACCCCCGCCCCAGCATCACCTGGGCCCGGTCGGAGAAGCGCTCCTCCCCCGCCGCGTGCATCACGATGTCGTGGGTGAACATGGTCCCCAGGCAGACGAACTGAGAGTCCAGGGACGACATGATGGCCGCCAGGATGCCCGCGGTGAGCAGGCCGGTGAGATAGGGGTCCTGGAGCAGGGTCTGGACGATCTTGGGCAGCAGGGCGTTCGGGTTGCCCCCCGGGGGCGTGATGCCAGCGCCCGCGGCCCAGATGCCGATCAGGATGCAGGGCACCCACACGATCCCGATGAACAGGGGGTGCGCCACCGTCGTCAGCTTGAAGGTCGACGCCTTCTTGGCGGTGAGCCAGTGCTGGAACAGGTGCGGGAACATACCCACCGAGAGCGGCACGAACATGTAGCTCATGAACTGCAGCTTGCCGATCCGCGCCCGGGTCATGTGGTCTTCCGAGTTGTCGATCACCGCCTGGGTCGCTGCCTCCATGCCGCCGAGCTTGCTCGAGATCAGCACGAAGGCGATCACGCCCGTGATCATGAACACGATCGTCTGGAACGCGTTCGCCCACGCCGCGGAGCGCAGGCCACCGGCGAAGATGTAGAAGAGCACCACGGCGCACACCACGAGCCCCGTGACCCAGGGCGGGAGCGAGCCCTCGAACATCACCCGGCCGTTCGGCAACGTGGTCCCCGCAAAGGTCTCCGGGAACATGCCCACGGTCACGCCGCGCATGACGGCGCCAGCGCCGAGCAGCCCGATGAGCAGGTACGGCACGACCAGCGCCACCAGGATCGGGAAGAGCAGGTAGCCCAGCAGGTTCGACTGGAAGCGGCTCCGGAAGTACTGCACCTGGGTGCGGAAGCCGTGGCGCTTGCCGATGGCCCAGAGCTTGATTCCGATCAAGAAGAAGACCGCCGAGTGGACGATCCCCGAGGCCGAGGCCATGAGCCCGTAGACACCGTTGCCGAGCTCCCACGCCTTGCCCGTGGAGCCCACGAGCGCGAAGGCGGTCATGGTCGTGCCGAACACGCTCATGAGCAGCAGGAACGGCCCGATGGACCGCTCCGCCACGAAGAAGTCCGCCGACGTCCCGCGGAACAGCCGGCTGGACACCACGCCGAGGCTGATCAGCAGGAAGAGGTAGAAGCCGACGACGAGCAGCGGCGTCCGTGAGGCCGCCTCGGCGGCGGGGAGGAGCACGGCCATCACGAGGGGTCCTCCAGCGACTCATCAGAGAGCGCGGACGGCCGCGCCGCCCACTCCTCGACCCGCGAGGGCCAGGCCACGTTCATCAACAGCGCCCAGCCCGCAGCGGCGGCGAGGGAGATCCCCGCCTGCCACGCGAGCCCCGTGGGCAGGAAGCCGAAGACCACCGAGGTCGTCTCCCAGTTCCAGAAGTCAAAGTGGAGGACCGTGATGACGGCCATGAGGCCCCATCCAGAGCGTGCGCTGCCAGACATGCGGCCCTCAGCGCCCCTCTTCTTCATTGGCCGCGTCGGCGCCAGCCGCCACCGCGTAGAGGTGCGTGTGCGTGCCCACGTAGAGGACGCCGTTCGCGGCGATCACCGACGCGTACACCGGGCTGACCATGTCGACCTCCACCATCTCCTTCTTGGGGTCGGCGTCCTTGCGGGCCGGCAGGATCGTCAGGAAGCCGTCCTCGTTGCCGATGTAGACCTTGCCGTCGGCCACGAAGGGCGAGGCCCAGATGTGGCCCTTGGTGTCGTAGATCCAGTACTCCTCACCCGTCAGCGCGTCGAGGCAGTAGACGTAGCCCGAGAAGTCCGAGGCGAAGACCATCCCGTCGTAGACCGCGAGGGTCGAGAGCGAGCGGTTGATCTTGGAGTAGTTCCACAGCTGCTTGCCCGTGTGGTCGAGGCACACCAGGTTGCCCACGCCGGGGCCGTGCTCGGGGTCCTGGCCGATGGGCGCGTAGACCTTGCCGTCGTGGACGATGGGCGTGGCGAGGACCTCGCTGGGCCCGTCCCGGTCCGTGTACTTGATGGCCTCGCCGTCCTTCGTCCGGTACTCCGGGAGGTTGGCGTCGAAGCGCCAGGCCTCGTCCAGGATCGGCCACCCGTCGGGGCCCTCGATGGGCTCGGGCTTGAAGGCGTAGAGCCAGCCGTCCGGCCCGCCGAAGATGCAGAGCTCGGTGTCGCCCTTGCGCAGGTAGGCCGGCGACGACCAGTTGGAGTGGAAGATACGCGAGGAGCAGCCCGAGGCCTCCTCGCCGATCAGCGCGCCGGTCTGCTTGTCCAGAAGCAGCAGGCTCGGCGCGTTGGGGGCCGGCGTCTCCACGTGACCGTAGTCGACCCCGTTGGACGAGGTGACCCACAGCCGCTCGCCCGCCACCAGCACCGCGCTGGTGGTGATGTTGTGCGGGAACACGCCGCACTCGTCGATCATGTTGAACACCCACAGGATGTCCGCGTCCGTGTCGGTCACCTCCATGGACTCCGTGGACGGCCAAGCCATGTACTTGCCCTCGTCCTGGTAGCCCTGGTTCCCGTTGGCCATGCCGTGCACGTCGAGGCACATGACCTCGCAGCGGTTGGTGACGATGTAGACCTCGTCCCCGTCCACGGTCGGCGAGCAGCAGATGCCCAGGTACTCCCAGTCCGACACCTTGCCGGTGCCGAGCTTCGGCACGTTGAGCTGCCAGATGAAGTCGCCCGTCTTCTCGTCCAGGCAGTAGACCGTCGAGCGGTCCCCCTTGAAGCGCGGGTCGCGCGGCGAGTCGTTGTTCGTGCCGACGAAGATCCGCCCGCCGGAGACCGTGGGGTTCCCGTAGCTCTGGGAGCCGAGCTTGGCCACCCACTGGACGTTCTTGGTCGTGGAGATGTCCACCTCATCCGTGCCCGGCTTGAAGTCGCCGGCCGTGAAGTCACCTGGGAGCCCGGTGACCGTCGAGGCCATGTTCCGCGACTCGCCGCCGCCCCACGCAGGCCAGTCCTGGGCGCTGGAGGCCGCGGGGGTCGTCGTCAGCCACGGGGCCGATGCCAGCGCACATGACGCGGTGGCGAAGGCGACCAGCAGAGAGCTGGCGACGCCAGGGAGGGTGCGAAGGTGCCTAGTCATTGGGGGTCACGCTCAGGTTGTCCATGTAGATGGTGTAGCGGCTCTGTGGGGTGAAGCCGTACAGGCCCGCTGCGCCGCAGCGGTGTCCGTGGGGGTCCGTGGCCTCGAGGGTCCAGGCCTCGGGCTCCGCCTCGTCGCGCGGCCAGACCTTGCCACGGACGATGGCGCTGCCGTCGTCCTGCAGATCGACGCGCGTCTTCAGCGTGTACCAGATGCCCGCCTTCCAGCGGAACTTGGCGCTCTGCTTGAAGTGCTCCATGTTGGAGCTGACCTCGAGCTCCTGGTAGTTGCCCTTGAGGACGAACTGGTAGCGCTGGTTCACGACGCCAGGCGAGGAGAGCGTCCGGCGGTTGCCGTCCGACATCACATCCACCTGGACGGTGTAATTGGAGTCATCGGCGGCGCCGAACAGGGTCATGGTCCGCTGGAACAGCGGGTTGGCCATGTTGCGGGTCAGGAGGCGCTCACCGTCCTTGTCGATGACCTTCCACTTGAGGCGCCCGCCGAGCCACTCGCCCGGAGGGAACGCGAACGTCCCCTCAGCCTGGTTCAGCTGGAACCCCGAGAAGTCCTGCGCGAGGGGGAGGCTGGGGACGACCCGGACCCGGGCGGAGCCAGCAACACCGTCCAGCTTGACCGTGGCCTTGCCCGCGCCGGGGTTCGCCGCGACCCATGACCCGCCCGCCTGCTGCTCGGCGAGGGGCGCCTTCTGGCGAGCCGCCACGGTGACCTGCGCGTCAGTGGAGGGCACCTGCTTCACGACCCGCCCGGAGGCATCGAGCCAGCGGAGCTCGAGGTCGATGGGCTCGCCGACGCGAACGGTCTGGTCGAACGGAACCACCTGCAGCTGGATCGGCGCGCCGAGCTCCGGCGCCTCCTCTACGGCCCACTGCTGCGCGGGCCAGGCCGGCAGGTCGCCAGGCTTCTCCATGAAGCAGTGCAGGCGCTCCGTGGTGTGGACGTAGACCCGTCCGCCGGCGATCGCCGGCGCCCCGAGGCAGCTGCCGCCGAGGTTCGCCACCCCGAGCTTGGCCGCCCGGCTCCCGCCGAGGGCGAGGACGTGGAACGTGCCGTCCGCGAGCGGGATGAAGAGCTTGTTGTCGCCGTAGGCGGGCGAGGCATGCAGCTGGCTGTCGCCCAGCTTCTCGTGCCACATGACCTCGCCGTTGCTCACGTTGATCGCGTTCAACTCCCCGGTCAGGGTCGTCGCGAAGACGGTGTCCCCCACCAGGATCGGTGAGCTGGTGAAGGCGACCAGGTCGTTGCGCCACAGCTCTGCCGACTTGGGGAGCACCCCGTCTTCGCCGGGCTTCGCGGTCAGGTCCAGGGCGGCCATCCGGCCGATCACGCTGGAGTCACGGTTCTCCTTACCGTGGATGACGATGAGCTTGTCCTCATGGATCAGGGCGCTCGAGTTGATGCCCCCGATGCTGAACGGGTACTGCCAGATGACCTCGCCGGTCATGGCGTCCACGCATGAGGTGTAGCCGCCCCCCATGCCCGCGTAGAACACGAAGCGGCCGTCGCGCAGCTCCACGATCGGCATGGAGAAGGAGCTGTCCTTCGGCGGGCCGCCAGGGGTCGCGCCCCAGACGACCTCGCCCGTGCGCTTGTCGAAGGCATAGAACCGGTCCCGAGCGGGTCCGAAGTCCGGCCCCCAGGCGGCGAAGATGAAGTGAACGATGACCAGGTCCCCCACGATCAGGGGTGCTCCGACTCGGCCGTTTGGGAAGGTCAGGCGGCCGAGGTCCTCCATCATGGACCGCTGCCAGAGCAGCTCCCCGTCGGGGGTGAAGCCATGGATGAGCCCCGGCCCGGTGAGGGCGAAGACGTTCCCCGTCGCCGGATCCACCGTCGGGCTGCCGATGGCGTAGCGCGTGTAGATCACATCGCTGATGAAGTCCGGGAAGCGGCGCGTCCAGAGCTCCTTGCCCGTGGCGGCGTCGAGGCAGAACAGCACCTCTTGAAGCGTCTCTCCCTTCCCGTCGTAGCCCAGGCCGAAGAGCTTGCCGTCGGCGATCACAGGCGTGCCGCGCCCGGCCATCTCGTAGGTCCAGGCCAGGTTCTCCTCGAGGTCCGGCGCCCCCGGGAGGCCAACCTCAGCCGAGGTCCCGTTCTGGTCGGGGCCGCGCCAACTCAGCCAGCCGCGGGGGCCTTCCTGAGCAGGAGCGGAGAAGGTGAGCGACGGGAGGGCGAAGAGCGCCGCGGTCGCCAGGTGGAGGGCCGGTCGGGGGATCATGCGGTCCAGTGAGTGCGGGGGGACGGCGGCGCCTCGGGAGGACACGGGGCGCGCGGACGAGCGCGAGCATGGTACTCGCTCCAGGCCAGAGGATCGGGCCCTCCAGCGTCCACAGTCGGCCTTTGCCTGGACCTTTCACTCCCGCGCCGGCCTGGCCGCGCGCCGGACCCTCTCCCGGGCGCCCCCTCCGCGCGAGCGGTCAGCCCCCTCGCAGGGCGTGGAGCCCATCGAGGATGAGCCGGATCGCCCGCTCGACCTCGCCGGCGGTGGTGGTACGGCCCAGGGAGAAGCGCACGCTCCCCGCCACACCCGCAGGATCATGCCCGAGCGCTCGCAGCACGTGACTGCGCTCGAGGCTCGCGCTCGTACATGCGGCCGCGGTCGAGGCGCAGAGACCAGGGAGGCCCTTGAGGAGGTCGTCCCCGTCCACCCCTGGGAAGGCCAGGTTCGAGTGGCCGGGGAGCCGGTCCGACACGTCCCCCATGACCGAGAGGCCCTCCACCTCGGCGGCGAGGGACGCCTCGAAGCGATCGCGCAACCCAGCGATCCGCTCCGCGTCCGCGCGACGCTCCGCTTCGGCGATGCGAGTCGCCGCGCCAAGGCCGACGATTCCCGGCACGTTCAGGGTCCCGGAGCGGCGCCCTCCCTCGTGCCCACCGCCGTCGAGCAGCGCCTCCACCCGGACCCGGGGCCGCTTGCGCCGGAGGTACAGCACCCCCACCCCCTTGGGACCGTAGAGCTTGTGGGCCGAGAGGCTCAGCAGGTCCACGCACGCCTCGTCCACGTCCAGCCGCTCCTTGCCAAAGGTCTGAGTCGCGTCGGTGTGAAACAGGGCACCGTGTGATCTGCAGCGCGCGCCAATCTCCGCGATCGGGTGCCGACCGCCGGTCTCATTGTTCGCGCTCATGAGGGAGACCAGCAGCACGCCCCGTGCCAGCTCCGAGTCGAGGCGATCAAGGTCCACACGCCCCCGACGGTCCACCCCGAGACGGACCACCTCGAAGCCCTCGGCCTCGAGCCCCGCGAGTGGATCGAGCACCGCGTGGTGCTCGGTCAAGCAGGTCACCACGCGCCGCGGACGCCGCGCGTGGGCCGGGGCCCTCGCCACGCCTCGCAGCGCCAGGTTGTTGGCCTCGGTCGCGCCGCTCGTGAACACGACCTCCCTCGGGTCCGCCCCGAGGGCCAAGGCCACGCGGCCCCGCGCCTCCTCGACCGCGCCGGAGGCCTCGCGCCCCGCCGCGTGGAGGCTGGAGGCGTTGCCGAAGGACCCCGTCAGGAACGGGAGCATCGCGTCCAGCACCCTGGGGTCCAGCGGCGTCGTCGCGGCGTGATCGAGGTAGATGAGTTGGCTCTGGTCTTTTGGCACGGCGGGCCTCCCATGGAGGGTCCCGCAGGATAGGTCCTCCTCGAGTCCTGTGCCGAAGGGTCCCGGGATCCTGGACAGCTCCGGGGAAGCCGCCGCGCGCCGGCGAACGAGCCCAGCTATCCTCGGAGACGACCATGAAGATCTCACAGCACCGCGCCACCCCCCTCTCCCTGCTCGTTCTTGTCCTGGCTCCCGCCGCCGCCGCAGAGGACTGGCCCTCCTGGCGTGGACCGACGGCCGACGGCGTCGTCGCCAGCGCCGAGGCGCCCCTGCGCTGGAGCGCCGAGGACAACGTGAAGTGGAAGGTCGCCCTGGGCCTGCCCGCGAATGGGAGCCCCGTGATCCAGGGTGCCCGCGTCTTCCTCACCACGCCCGAGGACACCGAAGGCAAGGGGCGGACCCTGGAGTGCTACTCGCGCGCGGACGGCGAGCGCCTCTGGGCGCGTACGGTCCAGATCGACGAGAAGATGCCCACCCACGAGACCAACCCCTACTGCGGGACCACCCCCGCGGTCAGCGACGACCGAGTGGTGGTGTGGCACGCTTCAGCGGGCCTGCACTGTTATGACCTCGAGGGCGAGCTCGCATGGTCGCGGGACCTCGGCGAGTTCCGCCACATCTGGGGTTACGGGACCTCCCCTGTGATCCGCGACGGCGTCGTCTACCTGAACACCGGCCCGGGCGCCCGTAGCTTCATGACGGCCCTCGACCTGAAGTCCGGCGAGACCCTCTGGGAGACGGACGAGCCCGATGTCCGGACGCCGGAGGAGCTCGAGAGCCGCCGCATCGCTGGCTCGTGGTGCACCCCGATCATCACCCAGGGAGGGGACCGCCCCCTCCTAGTGTGCGGCCAGCCCACGCGAGTGGTGGCCTACGACCTCGAGACCGGCTCCATCGCCTGGACCTGCGACGGCATCCGCGGCACGCGCGGGAACCTCACCTACTCCTCCCCCGTGGTCGCCGGCGACACCTGCGTCTTCGTTGGTGGCTGGGAGGGTCCGACCCTCGGCGTGAAGCTCGGCCCCCTCGGCCCCGAGTCCGGCCCGCGCCAGCTCTGGCGCCACGCCGCCCAGATGAGCAACTGCGCCTCCGGCGCTTACATGAACGGCCGCATCTTCATCCCGGACATGCGCGGGATCCTCTGGTGCATCGACCCCGCGACAGGGCTCCCGGACTGGAAGAAGCGCGTGGCGCGGGGCGGCACCTGGGGCTCCATCGTGAGCGCCGGGGACCGCATGTACCTCCTGGCCCAGTCGGGCACCACCGTGGTCTTCAAGGCCGACGCTGAGGGCCTCGAGGTCCTCGCCGAGAACGAGATCGACGAGGCCACCAACTCAACCCTGGCTGTGGTGGACGGAGAGATCTACCTCCGCACGCACGAGCACCTCTACTGTATCGCCGCGCCCCGCTGAGCCGGGCGCCCGACGGATCGAGTGAACGCCGGCGGTCCATGATCGCCCCCGTCAGCGCGCGGCCAACTCGGCCGCTCCGGCCGCCTCGCGTCCGCGCCACGAGGGGGTCGTCGTGATTCCCTGCGTCCGCGCCGGCGGTGCACGACCTCCCGGTCGTATAGGAACAGACCAAAGGAGGGCGCCCCGCGTCGACCGAGGTCGACGCGGGGC
>JAQWJQ010000154.1 GCA_029248265.1 Planctomycetota bacterium | reverse complement strand
CCTGGGATTGATATCCGGCCTCGATCCGGTCGAGGGCACGGTTGAGCTCGAGGCGCGCCTCGTTGACCTCCACGCCCACCTCCGGGATCTCTACCCGGGTCGCCTCGATGCGCTCGGGGGCCATGGCGCGCGCGGTCTCGGTGATCCTCCGGAGGGGCTCGAGGGCCACGCCGCCGATGACCCAGGCCGCGATGATCCCGCCCAGGAGGGCGGCGAAGGTGCCGATCCCGACGAGGCGGATCAGCCAGTCGTAGTCTGACCTGGTGGGGTCGAAGAGCCGCCCCTGGTCCAGGATCACGATGCCGCCAACGATCGTGGCCAGGACAGCGCCGAAGCTGATCCCGAACCAGATGGTGAGCTGTGCGCGCAGCGAGAGCCGCAACGGGGCGGGCATGGGCTCGACCTCCTCGGGAGCCATCTCAGTCGTCGGCGGCGCCGAAGCGATAGCCCGTTCCGACCACGGTGTGGATCAGCTTCGTCTCGAACGGCTTGTCGAGCTTGCGGCGCAGGTTGGAGATGTAGACGTCGACCACGTTGCTGGAGGGCTCGTAGCTCATGTCCCACACGCGCTCGGTGATGGTGCTCCGCGTGAAGGTCTCGCCGGGGTTTCGGACCAGGAATTCCAACAGGGCGAACTCCTTGGTGGTGATGGCGACCTTGGTCCCTGCCCGCTGGACGGTGCGCTTGGTCAGGTCCATCTCGACATCGCCGTACTTCAGCCGGGTGACGTCTGCCGTGACGCCGCGGCGCAGGAGGGCGCGGACTCTGGCCACCAACTCGTCCACCTCGAAGGGCTTTGTCAGGTAGTCGTCCGCGCCAGAGTCGAGTCCGGCGACCTTGCGCGACGTACCGGAGAGGGCGGTCAGCATCATGATCGGGGAGGCGATCCCGCTGGCTCTGAGGGCTCCGCAGAGCTCGATCCCGTCCCCATCGGGGAGCATCAGGTCGAGCAGGAAGAGGTCGTAGGCCTGCTCAGCGGCGCGCACCTTGGCCGCGGACACCGTGTCGACGGTCTCCACATCGAAGCCGCTCTCGGTGAGCGTCATCTCGACGGAGCGAGCCATCTTCGGGTTGTCTTCGACGACGAGGATCTTCATGGGGGCGGTGCCTTGAGGATAGGGGAGGTGAAGCCGCCGCGTGGGCAGGATTCGTGGGGGGTCAGGTCCGCTCGCTGATCAGCCGGTCGAGCTCGACCCTCATCCGCTCGAGGATCTCGTCGTAGCTGAAGGCCCCCACAGACTCCTCGCCCTTCTTCAGGTTGACGGTCTTGGGGCCGCACCACAGGCCGAGGTCGGCGTCGTCCGTCTCGCCCGGTCCGTTCACGCGGCAACCCATGACCGCGATCGTGATGTCGTGCTCCTTCGCGTCCTCGGTCATGCGCTTCACGTCCTCCGCCAGGTCGATGAACTTCTCGTTCTCGACGCGGCTGCAGGAGGGGCAGGCGATGATGTTGAGGCCGTCGAAGAAGTTCGGCGGCACCGAGCGGAAGCGGCCGTTCGAGACGTCGTCGATGATCTGGCGGCCGACCTCGATCTCCTGGCCCTTGTTGTCGAAGGGGACGGTGAGGGACACACGGAGGGTGTCCCCGATCCCGCGGGAGAGCAGCTGCTCGAAGGCGATGCGGGTCTTGATGATCCCCTCGGGAGGCATCCCCGCCTCGGTCACACCGAGGTGGATGGGCACGTCAGGGCGCGCCTCGGCGAAGCGCGTGTTGGCGTCGATGACCAGGCGCGGGTCGGAGTCCTTGATGGACACGACAAAGTTCGGGAAGTCCAGCCCGTCGAGGAGGGCGCAGTGCTCCACGGCGCAGGCGACGATGGCGGCGACGTCGTCACCTGGATAGCGCTCCTTGTACTCCGGCGCGATGGAGCCGGCGTTGACGCCGATCCTGATGGCGCAGTCGTTGCGGCGAGCGACGTCCACGAGCCACGCGACCTTCTCCTCTGCGGACTTGGTGCGCTCGTGGTGGTGGAGGTGACCCGGGTTGTAGCGGAGCTTCGCGACGAAGGGCGCCACGGCCTCGGCCATGCGGTAGTTCTCCTGGAGGTCCACCGAGAGGGGCACGTGGATCCCCTGGGCGATCTCTCGCAGGGCCTCGGCGTCCTTCGGGGAGTCGATCGCGACCCGGATGAGGTCGGCCCCAGCGGCCTGGAGACGCTCGACCTGGCCCCGGGTGGCTGTGATGTCCTGGGTTCGCGTGGCCGCCATGCTCTGGACGGCGATGGGCGCGGCGCCGCCTACCTGGAGGGAGCCGATGCGGATCGTGCGGGTCTTGCGCGAGGGGATCATGGGCGGGAATTCTAGGACGGGAACGGGCGGGCGGCGGGGCCCGAGGGAGCGGGGTCTGAATAAATGTCCGGAAACGTGCCCCGCTCTCCGGGGCCTAGGCGGACTCGTTGGTGTCTGGAAGAAAAAGCCCAGGCCCGGAGCTGTGCTCCAGTGACGCGTGACCCCCCTCAACACGCTCCTGGGAAACGCTCCGGTGCCTACCTAACGCGAACGGATCAACCCCCTCGACCCGTTCGCTACCAGCCCGGTCGGACCGCGCCCCGACTGGGCTGGGCCTATAAATGCACCCGCGGGCGGCGACCGCCGCCCGCGGGTGCTCTCTTCCTGCACCATCGTCCCGGCGGTTGGGGCAGCCTGGGAAATGGTCTTCGTGCGGAGCGGTCGGGGTTTCGACGGTGCCCTATTGTGTGACCATGAAGGTCCCTCCCGCCGCGCTCGGTGCCCTCGCGCCTGTCCTCGCCACCCTCTGCGCCGCAGCGGCGCCCGTCGCCGAGTGGCCGCTGGCCTCGCCGGCAGGGCCAGCGTCCCCGGTGCTCGCTGAGCCTTCCGCCGTCGATGGGCGCGAGGAGCTGGCGCGGCTCGGGTGCGCCGCTTGCCACGACGACCTCGCGGGGGCGGGGCAGCGGCTGGCACCGGACCTGAGCCTGGCCGCGGCGCGCCTCCGTGGTGACTTCCTCCTGAAGTACCTCGAGGCCCCCGCAGAGGCACAGCCGGGCACCCGGATGCCCGACCTCATGGCCGGCCGCAGCTCCAGCGAGAAGGCAGCGATGGCGCGTGAGCTCGCCGCCTTCCTGGCCAGCGAGGCCGCGCCGACCGCCGACTCGCCTGCGGCGCTCGCGGGCGAGCCTGGGCGTGGTGAGGCGCTCTACCACAGGGTGGGCTGCGTCATGTGCCACGGCGAGCGGCCCTCCGCCGGGGCCCCGGCGCCGCTCCCCGAGGGCGGGCGCTCCCTGGACCATGTGGCCGGCAAGTACACGTCGAGCGGGCTGGCGGCGTTCCTCCTCGAGCCGCTCGGGCACCGTCCGGGCGGTCTGATGCCGGACATGCACCTCGACCGCCGGGAGGCCGCGGACCTCGCCGCCTTCCTCGACCCGGCCCCTGCGGGGGCGATCCAGGCGCTGGACGCCACGCTGGTTGAGGCGGGGCGGGAGCACTTCCGGACCCTGCGCTGCGCGGCGTGCCACGGGGAAGTGGGCGGGGTGCAGCCGCCGATCCCGTTCCCTGCCGGTCCGCTGGGGGCTGGCTGTGGGTCCGAGACCCCCCCCGCGGGGTTGCCGTCCTATGACCTGAGCAGCGCACAGCGCGCGGCGCTGGTCACGGCGGCGGGGCAGCTGAACGAGCCCCGCTCCACCGAGGCCCAGCTGACCTCCACCATGGCCGCGCTGCGCTGCACGGCGTGCCACGAGCGGGACGGGGCGGGCGGGGTTCCTGCGTCACTGGACCGCTTCCTGACCACGGACGAGCCGGATCTCGGCGAGCCGGCGCGGAGGCCGCCGACCCTGAGCGGCGTCGGGGGCAAGCTCCGCCGCGAGTGGCTCGAGCGGGTGCTCCACGACGGGGCCTCCGTGCGGCCGTACATGCACACGCGCATGCCTGTCTTCGGCGATGCGAACGTGGCGGACCTCCCGGGTCACCTGGAGGCCCTCGACGCCGAGGAGCCCCTCGTCTTCCCCAAGCCAGAGGGCGAGGACTGGAAGGAGGCGCGCGAGGCGGCGCGCACCATGCTGGGCACCACGGGCCTGGGGTGCGTGAGCTGCCACCAGTTCAACACCAAGGACGCCCCGGGCTTCCAGGGGGTCGACCTGATCACCACGCCCGAGCGGTTGCGCGAGCGCTGGTTCCGGGACTTCATGGTGAAGCCCACCTCCAAGGTCGCGGACATCGTCATGCCGGAGTCCTGGCCGGGCGGGGAGCCGGTGTACGACACCCTCCTCGACGCGGATACGGACCGCCAGCTCGGCGCCATCTGGCACTACCTGGCCCTGGGTCGCTCCGCGCGGAACCCGCGGGGGATCGACCAGCCCCGCTGGGACGTCAACGTGGAGGGGCGCGCGCGCCTCTACCGCGGGCGGAGCGGGATCGCGGGCTTCCGCGGCGTGGCCGTGGGCTTCCAGGAGGGCCTGAACTACGCCTTCGACGCCAACAACGGGGCCCTCGCGGGGCTCTGGCGCGGTGACTTCGTCTCGGTCAACTGGAACGGGCAGGGGGCCGGCGACTTCAACCCGCGGGGTCGCGCCGTGCAGCTGCCGAGGGACCTCGCCTTCGCGCCCGGTGCGGACACGCCGGACCCCTGGCCGGTCCGGCCGGTGAAGACCGAGGAGAACCCGGTCAACCCCGACCCCACCTATCCGCGCCAGCACGGCTACCGCTTCCGGGGCTATCACCTGGACGGGGACGGCGTCCCCACGCTGCGCTACTCCATCGGCGCGGTGGAGGTGGAGGACCGGACGGTGCCCGCGGAGGAGGGCGAGCGCACGGTGCTCCGGCGCTCCATCACCTTCGACTCGCCGGAGGCTGGGCCCATGGTCTTTCGCGCCCTCGCGGGGCTCGTCGAGGCCCCCGACAGCGGCGGCTTCGTCCTCGGGAAGCTCCGGCTGACCGTGGCGCCGCTGACTCCGCTCACGCCGAAGAGGTTCGAGCTGCGCTCCGTGGAGAGCGGCAGCGAGCTCCTCCTTCACCTGCCCCTCCCCGCTGGCCCCTCGACCCTGGAGCTCACCTATGACCTCGCCGATTGATCCCCGCGCGGCCGCGCTGTTCGCCCTCACCTCGCTCGCCCTGGCCTCTGCGGCGGCGGCCCAGCCCGCCGAGGACCTCGGCTCCAAGTGGGGGACCGAGACCGAGGAGCGTAAGTACTACCGGGTGGTGAGCCTGCCGATCCCTGAGGAGCTCACCGTGGAGGCGGGCGCCTTCACCACGCTCCCCGACGGACGAATCGCGGTGGGGACGCGGCACGGGGACATCTACCTCGTGGACGGCGTGGACGACCCCAAGCCCGAGCCGACCTACACCCTGTTCGCGTCCGGCATGGACGAGATCTTCGGCCTCGAGGCCGTGGAGGGGGGGCTGCTGGTGACCCAGAGCTGCGAGTTGACCCGGGTCTCCGACGCGGACGGCGACGGGCGCGCGGACCGCTTCGACGTGGTCTCCGCCGGCTGGGGTTACGAGAACTACCACGAGTACGCCTTCGGCACGGGGCCGGACGCCGAGGGCAACGTGCACGTCGCCCTGGGGCTGTCGTACTCCTACCACTCGCGGGCGCTGTTCCGCGGCTGGGTGCTGAAGGTGACTCCCGACGGGGAGACCATCCCGGTCGCCAGCGGCCTGCGCAGCCCCGGCGGCATTGGCCCCGATGAGAACGGGCAGGTCTTCTACATCGAGAGCCAGGGCCCCTGGAACTCGTCGTGCAGCCTCAAGGCCGTCACCGAGGGGAGCTTTCACGGGCACCCGGTGAGCTTCAACTGGTACCCCTACGCACCGAACCTCGGCGACGCGCCCACGGTCCCGAACTCCGGGACGCGCATCCTCACCGAGCAGGAGCGGGTGCCGGAGCTGACGCCCTACGCCATCGTCTTCCCGTACATCCGCATGGGCCGCTCGATCATGGGCTTCACCGTGGACGACACCGGAGGGAGCTTTGGCCCCTTCGAAGACCAGATGTTCCTGGGCGACTTCAGCCTCTCGGTCATCCTGCGCGCCACGACGGAGCAGGTGAACGGGGTCTGGCAGGGAGCCTGCTACCCCTTCCGGGAGGGGCTCTCCACCGGGCTGCTCGACGTGCACTTCAGCCCCGAGGGCAAGCTCATCGCGGGCGGGACCAACCGGGGCTGGCCCGTGCGGGGCCTGGAGCCCTTCGCCCTCGAGCGGCTGGAGTGGACCGGGGTGACACCCTTCGAGGTGGAGCGCATCACGATCAACCCCGACGGGTTCGACGTGCGCTTCACCCTCCCGCTGGACGCCAAGACGGCCTCGAAGCCGGAGAACTGGGTCATGGGGACCTTCACGCACATTTACCACGGGGCCTACGGCGGCCCAGAGGTGGACCGGACCGTGCCGGAGGTCCGCTCGGTCACGGTCTCCGCGGACGGGCTCTCCGCGCGGGTCGTGCTGGACACGCTCAAGAAGGGGCACGTCCACGAGTTCGACCTCGTGGCGCTCCGCTCCGAGGCCGGCGAGCCGCTGCTCCACCGGGACGCCTACTACACGGTGAACGAGATCCCCGCGCCGCGGACGCACCCGGTGCCCGAGGACCCGCGCTGGCTCACCTACCCCGCCAAGGACGGCGGGGAGGACGCGCCCCACGTGGTGTTCGTCGTCGGCGACCAGGAGTACCGGAGCGAGGAGTGCACTCCGATGCTGGCGCGGATGCTGGCCGAGCGTCACGGCATGCACACCACCGTGCTGTTCGCCCAGGACGAGCAGGGCCGGGTGGACCCGACCTCGAAGATCAAATGGGAGGACAAGGAGATCGTCCACAACATCCCGGGCCTCGAGCACCTCGGGGGCGCCGACGCGGCCGTCTTCTACACGCGCTTGCTCTCCCTCCCCTCCGAGCAGCTGGCGTCCATCTACGGGTACCTCGACTCCGGCAAGCCGATCCTCGCGATCCGCACCGCGAACCACGGGTTCATTGACTGGGACTACCGCGTGGATGGCGAGCGCGTGCCCTTCGGCGAGGGGGTGCTCGGCGGGTCCTTCCGGGGCCACCACGGCAACTGGAGCCGCGACTCCACGCGGGCCAGCGTGGTCGAGGAGAACGCGGGGCACCCCGTGCTCGTCGGGGTCGACGACGTTTGGGGCACCACGGACGTGTACCGGACGTATCCGGAGGGCGGCGAGCTCCCGGCGCGCTGCGTGCCGCTGCTCATGGGGCAGCCCCTGGTTGGCCGGACGCCGGACGGCCCCCCGAACGAGAACAAGATCGCGCTCCCGGTGGCGTGGACCCGGACCTTCACAGGGAACGCGGGGCAGGAGAGCCGGGTCTTCCACACGACCATGGGCAGCGCCCGGGACTTCGAGTGCGAGGACATGCGGCGGCTGCTCTTGAACGCGACCCTCTGGGGTCTCGGCCGCGAGGGAGACATTCGCGCGGACCTCGACGTCTCGCCTGTCGGCCCCTACGACCCGCTCGAGAGCGGCTTCAACTATGAGAAGCTCGGAGTGCGACCCCGACCTCCCGTGGACTTTCGCTGAGCCCGTCGGGGCCCTCGGCGGCTAAGCTGAGGTCCAAGTGAAAGCGAAGATCCTCATCGTGGGCGGGGGTGCCATGGGCACCTCGGTGGCCCTTAGCGCAGCCAAGCGCTGCGATCCCCTGACCGAGCCCGTCATCTTGCTTGAGAAGGGGCGGCTCGGCTCCGGCTCCTCAGGGCGCACGGGCGCCGTGATCCACCAGGGCTACACCGAGCGCCCGCTGGCCGGCATGGCTCGGGATGCCCTGAAGGTCTACGCCACGATGCCGACCAAGGTCGGCCGCTCGGTCGGCTACCGGCGCACCGGCGTGCTCGTGGTCGCGGGGAGCGACCCCGACGAGGTGGCCGCGCTCCGCGAGGACGTGGAAATGCAGCGCTCGATCGGCATCGACGTGCAGATCGTGGACGCGACGAAGATGCGACAGATCTGCCCGGGCATCGAGGTCTCGGCGGACTCCATCGGCTCCTACGAGCCCAACGGCGGCTTCGTGGACCCGCGCCGGACGATCGACACCTTGGCGGCGCTCGCTCGTACACGGGGGGCCAGCACGCGCACCGGCGTGGAGAACCCCACGGTGCTCGTGGAGAACGGTCGCGCGGTGGGTGTGGCGACGAGCGAGGGAGAGTTCCTCGCGCCCAACGTCGTGCTCGCGACGGGTCCCTGGACCCCGATCATCCTCAAGGAGCTCGGCGTCTCATACCCCCTGCGCGTGGTCCGTATTGAGGAGCACTTCGTGCACATGCCGGACCCCGCGGCGCTCGAGGAGATTGACGAGGGCGGTGAGGACGACGTGGAGACCCGCTTCCGTCCCGACCCCCTCGACCTCATGCCCGCCGCCCACCCGGTCATCCTGGACCGGGTCAACGGGCTGCACCTGCGTTGTGAGCCCTCGGCCAAACGCACGCGTGTGGGCCGCCTCGGGTTCGACGGGCTCCCCGAACTCGAGCGTCCCGAGAGCCTGGACGAGGCCGTGGGCGACGAGATGCGAGACTGGGCTCGCCCCAGGCTCGAAGCGCGCATGCCGATCTACCGGGGGATGGACGACGAAGGCGGCCAGGCAGCCTGGATCACCTTGACCCCCGATGAGCGGCCGATCGTGGGTGCCGTGAAGGAGATCCCTGGGTTGTTCGTGGTGACCGGGTTCTCAGGCAACGACTTCCAGCTCGCGCCGAGCATCGGTGAGGGGCTCGCGCAGATGATCCTGGGTCAGCCCATCAGCGCGATCGACCCCGAGTTCTTCTCGCCGGACCGGTTCAACAAGGGCGCTGCGAGCCGCCCGTAGCGGCGGCGCGGTAGGCCCCCCCGGCGTTCCGGAGCGCCTCAGCGCGTCCGGAAGGGCGCCATCGGCAGTCCGGCGCCGCCCATGATCTGGCTGTAGCCGGCGTCGTTCCAGAGGTAGCGAGCGTCCACCGGTGAGGTGACGGCCTCGCTCTTGAGGATGACCCGCTGGCCGTCCTCGCTGATTCGGGCCGCGGCCGGGACATAGACTCCGTCTTGTTCGGCGACCTCGAACTCGCCGATCACCTCGCCCTGCGCCTCGAGCGCACCGTGCACGTGGTCAAAGTCGAGCACGAGCTCGCCGCCGCGGGAGACCGCTCGGCGGAGGCGAGGGCCCTCGGCGATCACGCCAGGCTCCCCGTACAGGTCTCGGAGGGCGAAGCGCGCGAGGCGCTCGCCGACCGCCCACTTGTTGACCGGGTGGATGTCCCGAGCGTTCCCGATGTCGGCGGTCAGCGCCATGCCCGTACCGGCGAGCTCCTGGGCTGCGAGGGCCTGCGCTTCGCGGACAAGGGCGGTCTTGCCGTCGTCTCCCCCGCCGTAGGTGTAAGGCGCGAGTTGGACGAAGTAGAACGGCAGCTCCGGGTCGCTCCAGCGGTTCCGCCAGTCGGTGATCATGGCCGGGAACAGCTCCCGGTACTCCTCGGCGCGATAGCGATTGGCCTCGCCCTGGTACCAGATCGCGCCGCGGATGCCGTAGGTGAGGATGGGTGCGATCATCCCGTTGTAGAGCGCGGCGGGGGTGCTGCTCCTGGTTTGCTCGAGGGCCGGCACGGAGGGCAGCGCCTGGACCGGAGCGCCGCGCCGGACCCGCCACTCCCCGGTGAGGTCGAGGTCCTCGCCCCCGTAGGAGAGGCGCATGGCCGGCCGGCCGGGGTCGCCCTGCCCGGGGGCGAAGCCACCCGGCCCGCCCGTGTCAATGGCGCGGACCGACAGGGTCGCTGCGCCAGCCGAGACCAGGTGTGCCGGGATGGAGTACCTGCGGATCTTCGAGTGGGAGCCGGGGCTGAGCGTGGACGCCACGCTGAATCCGTTCCAGAAGGTCTCGTCCATGTCGTCAATGGGAGACAGGGTGAGCTCAAGGGTCTGGGCATCCCAGTCACCGGGAACCTCCACGGTCCGGCGGTACCAGACGACGCCGTCGTGCTCCCCGACGGGGCCGGCCTCGAAGTGCGCCGGCAGGGTCTGGACTTCCCACGCGCTGTCGTCGAACGCTGGTGATCTGAACGGCTTCGTCCAGAAGCGGCTGTCATCCACTCGCTTCCAGAAGGCTTCCACGGCCCGCGCATGAGTGGCAGGGTCCGCGTTGCGGACGCGCTTGAGTGCGGCGGCGTGGTGGGGGAATCCGGCCACCACCTCTTCGCTGGTCCAGGCCTCCGCGCGGGTGCCGCCCCAGGCGGACACGACCAACCCGATGGGGATGTCGAGGCGGTCCTGGAGCTCGCAGGCGAAGAAGTAAGCCACGGCGCTGCAGCGCAGGGCGTCGTCGCCCGAGGCTGCCCACCAGCGCGCGTCGCAGTCCTCCATGGGGCGCTCAGCCGTCGTCTTGGGGATGTCGAAGAAGCGCACCAGCGGACGGTCGGCCTTGGCGGTCCTTTCGGGGACTGCAGCGCTCCGCTGGGCGGCAGGGAGGATCAGGTCGAGGGTCCACTCCATGTTGGATTGACCGGAGCAGAGCCAGACCTCCCCGATGAGTACGTCGTCGACCTTGGCGCTCTGCTCCCCAGCCGTGAACTCGATCTGGAAGGGACCCCCCGCGGCGGGGGTCTCGAGTGACGTGCGCCAGCGGCCGTCCTCACCGGCTTGGACGCGAGCGGCCCTGGCGCCCTTCCAGGTCCCGCAGACGCTGACGGTCTGCCCTGGGGCCGCCCAGCCCCACACGGGAGCCTGAGCTTCGCGCTGGAGGACCATGCCGTCGGAGAAGACGGCGGGGAGACGGAGGTCAGCGGCGCCCGCGGCGGCGGCGGTCGAGATCGAGAGGAGCGCGGTGGCGAAGAGTCGGAGCATGGTCAGCGTGGAGGGGGGGGGCCCTGCACCTTAACCACCGCTCGCTAAACGCCCTCGAACCGGAGACGAACAGCGAGGGCGCCCGGGGCGTCGTCCCGCCGGACCAGCTCCAGGTGGCCGCCCATTCGGTTCATCCACCGCCGGGCCCTGTAGAGGCCGAGCCCGGCTCGAGTGCTGCCGCGCTCACCCTTCTGGAAGGCCTGCGTGAGCCGCTCGTACGCCTCCACGTCCCAGGGGCCGCCACCATCGAGGAGCTCGACGAGGACCTGGCCTGGGGAGGCCGGGAGGGCTCGTAACTCGAGGGAGGCCGGGCCGTCTCCGGCGGCCTGAACAGTGTTCTCGACGAGGGCTTCGAGGACGACCTCAAGCCCGGAGGGGTCGGCCGTGATGGCGAGGCGACCCTCCGGCGCCTTGAAGTGGACGGGGGGCCCATCGCCGGCGCTAGCTCGCCGGGTCATCCACTCAGCGAACCACGGGCCGAGCTCGATGGGCTCGTGGTTCACAGGGGCCGTCTCGTCCATGACGAGGCCGCGTCCTGCGTCGAGGAGCGCTTCGAGGGCTCGCGCTGTGTCAGCGAGGCCTTCGATGAGCTCCTCGGACCCAGGCCCGGCGGTGCGCCTCAGGGCGGCGAGGCGGAAGCTGTGGTTCGTCAGCCAGGACTTCGCGTCGTGGACCAGCTGGGCGGCGAGTCGTCGGGGGCTGTCCAGGTCCCGCAGCGGAAGGGAAGGCGTGGCCATGAGGCCCTCGGCCTGAACGGGCGCGGCGGACCCAGCGGCGTCGAGCGCCTCGGCGATCCGCTCGGCGGAGACCTCCCTCTTGTCAGCGAAGTCCAGCGCGCCTGCGTCGCGGGCGGCCTGGGCGACCTCAGGGTCGTCCAGGGCGCTGAGGACCAGAACCCCCGCCCCGCTGCGTGTGAACTCCCTGATCCGCGCCAGCGTATCCTCGGGCTGGCTGTCGGGGAGGGTGAGGTCCAGGAGGACCAGGTCCGCAGGGCATGCCCCGTGCAGGGCGAGGCCTTCTTCCAGCCGCGCCGCTTGCTCCACGTGGGCCACCCGGTCTCCCAGGCGCTGCACGTGGGCACGCAGGATCCTCTGGTAGACCGCGTCGTCCTCGACGATGAGCAGTCGGGCGGTGGTTCGGGCAGGCTCGCTCATGGCTTCCAAGAGCTTACGCCCTTCCGGGCCCGCAAGCTCAGGCTCGTACCCGGAGGGACGTCCCGAGCCCCGCCGGTGGACCGGCAGAGGAAACCCCCGCCGGCGGGGGTAACGGGCCCTGTTCCGGGTACCCTCTCCCCGAGCCGGAGGCGACCTCCGCCGCGGCGAACGCCCAGAACCAGCGCGACTTCAAGGGACAGATATCTATGTGCGGCTTCATCGGAATCTTTGGCCCGGACGGCGTCGACGTTGCACCTGAGCTGTACGAGGGGCTCCTCGCGGTTCAGCACCGCGGCCAGGACGCGGCAGGGATCACCACCTTCACGGATCGGTTCAACGTGAAGAAGGGCTTCGGCCTCGTCGTCGAGGTCTTCGACGAGTCGAACATGGGGCGCCTCCAGGGCAACCTCGGGGTCGGGCACGTCCGCTACCCAACGGTTGGCGCGAACCGAAACGAGGACGCTCAGCCGTTTCACCACACGTTCCCGATCGGGACCGCGATGGTTCACAACGGCAATGTGACCAACTACGTCGAGCTGTCGGACTCGCGCTTCACCTCGAAGATGACCCGCCTGAACTCGACCTGCGACCTCGAGGTCCTGCTCTACGTGTTCCAGCAGGCCCTGGCGGACCGATACAACGCCAGTGACGGCAAGATCACGGTGGACGACGTCTTTGACGCCGTGGCTCGGGTCTACCGGGAGGTCAAGGGGGCCTACTCGGTCTGCGCGACGATCGCGGACGTCGGGATGGTCGCGTTCCGTGATCCGTTCGGCATCAAGCCGGCGGTCTTCGGCCAGCGCACCGATGAGCACGGTGAGTGGTTCGCGTGCGCCTCGGAGAGCGTGGTCCTCGACGTGAACGGATACGAGCGGACCATCGATATCGGCCCGGGAGAGGCGGTCTTCGTGGACTCCAGCCGCAAGGTGCACCGGCGCGAGGTGAGCGACCAACCGCACCGCCCCTGCATCTTCGAGTACGTCTACTTCGCGCGTCCCGACTCGTTCATCGACGACATCAGCGTCTACAAGACGCGGCACCGCTTCGGGATCGCGCTGGCGCAGCAGTGGAAGGCCTCGGGCGCCCCCATGCCTGACGCTGTGATCCCGGTGCCCGACAGCTCACGTGACGCCGCCCAGGCGTGCGCGGCGGAGCTCGGGGTGCCGTACCGCGAAGGGCTCGTCAAGAACCGCTACATCGGGCGGACCTTCATCATGCCCAACCAGGCGGCGCGGACCTCCTCGATCCGCCGCAAGCTGAACCCGATCCCGCTCGAGTTCAACGGGAAGGATGTGCTGCTCGTGGATGACTCGGTGGTGCGCGGCAACACGTCCCGCCGCATCGTGGACACGGCGCGGAGTGCTGGTGCCCGCAAGGTCTACTTCGGCGTCACGAGTCCTCCGCTCGTGGCCCCCTGCCCCTACGGCGTCGACATGGCGAGTAAGCGCGAGTTCATCGCGACGGATCGGACGGTCGATCAGATCGCTGAGTCACTCGGCGTCGACAGGCTGGTCTACCTCGACCGTGACGCCATGAATGCGGCCGCCAGGGTGGGTAATCCCAAGATCAAGAAGTTCTGCAACGCGTGCTTCAATGGTGAGTATCCGACCCCTGATGTGACCCTTGATCGCCTTCGCAAGATCGAGGCCGAGCGCGAGGAGCAGCGGGACAACGTCCCCGTCTAGGGGCGCCGGGATCGGCACCGGTACCCCGCCTTCGGAGAGCGCGGCGACGGCTGCCCAGGGACCAACGTGACCGGCGGGCTCCACCATGGGGCCCGCCGGTCGTCTATTTGAGACAGCCTCGCCTGGGATTCGAGACGGCGGGCTCGCGGGGTTGGGGCAAAACGAGGCACGCCGAAGGGAACGGGGAAACGCTTCGTGGCGGCCCGGTGAGGCGGTCGATGAACGCGCCCGAGAGCGCACTCGTCACCAGCCCATTTGTTTGAGCCATGCAGAAGGTCCTCATCGCCGAGAAAGATCCCAAGACACGGGAGCACTACGCCGCCTTGGTGCGGGCCCTGGGGCATCGGCCGCTGACGTGCGAGGACGCCATCGGTGTCCTCGACTGCGCGAGCGCCCACCCGGAGATCGACGCGATCGTGATGGACCTCGACCTGCCGGGCGCCTGGGGCGAACAGCTCCTTGAGGTCCTGAGCGGCTTGGAGCACCTCGCCCAAGCTCCGATCATCGTCGTCTCTGCTCCGCGCTCGAGGACCGAGCTGATGCGTCTGCTCGTGATGGGGATGCACCAGTGGTTCGAGAAGCCCCCGGAGGCGGCGGAGCTTATGGAGGCGATCCGGACCTGCCTGGAGCGCAGCGCCGCGCTCGATATCTTTGATGTGGAAGGACCGTTGCCGGGCACGGCGGACGGCGCCGAGAACAGTTCCTGGTTGATGCACGCCTGACCCTCTTCTAGCGCCTGCGGTCCTCGGAGACCGGGCTGGTCCCTGCGAGTCGTGGTGCGAGCGGCGTAGACTCAACCAGCCGCACGCCGCGGCTCTCCTCCTCCTCTCATGCGCGTCCTGATCACGTCCCCCGTCTTCCCGCCTGACCTGGGCGGGCCAGCGGTGTACGTACCCAGCATTGGCCGGTTCCTCGTGGAGCACGGTCACGAGGTCCGAGTCATCGCGTTCTGCAGCGAAGCCGCACCGAGCGGGCACCCTTTTCAGGTCACGGCGATTCCGCGTGGCCCGCTCCCTGTGCGGTATCTACGAGCCTTCTTCGCGGTCCTCCGCGCGGCCGCCTGGGCGGACGTCGTCTACGTGCAGGAGCACTTGGCCTTGCTCCATGTCCTGGCCGCTCGATTGCGCCGGCGGCCGGTGGTCATCCGGATCATGGTCGATGGGGCCTGGGAGATCGCTCACCGCAAGGGGTGGGCGGATGGGGACGACATCGTGACGTTCCAGGGGCGTTCTTATGGGTGGAAGGTCGGTCTCACCCGCGTGCTCCAACGCCGCTGGTGGAGGTGGACGTCTCGGATCATCTGTTGCTCCGAGTTCTTGC
Organism: Planctomycetota bacterium; assembly: GCA_029248265.1. Lineage (GTDB taxonomy): Bacteria > Planctomycetota > UBA1135 > UBA1135 > Saltatorellus. The sequence goes on along the minus strand of JAQWJQ010000154.1, from coordinate 29,557 downwards.
GGGGCATCCTGGTCAAGGAGCATGGCGTGCACGCGGACAAGGCCGTCACCGTCCTCAACGCCTATCACGGGCCGAGGTCCGGCGACGTGCCTGAGACCTGTGATGCGGCGCGGGACGCCCTGGGGCTGGACCCGGGTGGGCGCTACGTGCTCACGATTTGCCGCCTCATGGGTTGGAAGCGAGTGGACGGCATCATCCGCGCGCTCGCCCAGCTGGAGGATGATGTGAGCCTCCTCGTCGCTGGGGACGGTGACATGGAGCAGCCATGGCGGGAGCTCGCCCGGGAGCTGGGCATCGAGAATCGAGTTGTCTTCCTGGGGAACGTGCCCCACCAGCGGATCCCGCTTCTCATCCGCGCGGCGGACGTGTTCGTGCTCAACAGCGAGTACGAGGGCCTGTCCCACACCCTGCTGGAGGTCCAGGCCATCGGCACGCCGATGATCGCCAGCGGCGTCTGCGGTAACCCGGAGGTGGTTGAGGACGGCGTCAATGGGCTGTTGGTCGACCCGTCGGCGCCGGGGGCCCTGGCGGTGGCGATCAGCCGAATTCTCGGCGATCCAGACCTGGCAGCGCGCTTCGTTGAGGCTGCCCATGGTCGGGAGGAACGCTTCGACCGTGAGCGAACCTTCGCGCGCGTCGAGGGGCTCCTCGACCAGGCGGCGAGGCGGGCTTGAGGACCGGCGCGGCCTGAGACCGTCTCATTTCTGGAGCACTTTGGTGGTCAGGAGGAGATCCATAGGTTCCCAGATCCCTCAGGCACAGGCCCAGGGGGGGCACATGCCGATAACATTAGCGAGCCATCTTCGACGTCCAGCGCAACAGCTAGACGCTTTCCTGGAGAAGGCTGTGCCCCAAGCGGTCCTCGGCCGCACAACGCCCCGCACCCATGACGCTCACCGACATCGGCCCCGAGACGGCCACGGCGATCACCTCCCGGAGCCCGGTCAAGTCGATGAAGGTTCTCTTCATCAACGACTACCTGCCGCAGGAAATGCTCGGGCTCATGTGGCTGAGCCGCTCGATCAAGGACGCGGGGCACCATGCCCAAGCGCTCTTCCTGCCCGACACGGACTGGATCCAGAAGGCGAAGGACTACGGGCCGGACGTGGTGTGCTTCTCGGTGACCACCGGGATGCACCTGTACTTCCTGGATCTTGCGAAGCGCATCCGCACCGAGTTCCCCGAGATCTTCATCCTCTTCGGAGGCCCGCACCCCACGTTCAGCCCCGAGATCATCGAGCTCAACGAGCACGTGGACGCGATCTGCCGCGGTGAGGGTGAGATGGCCATGGTTGAGCTGCTCGACAAGCTCTCGGCCGGCGAGGACTACCAGTTCGTGCAGAACATGTGGTTCCGCGACCGCGAGACCGGCGAGATCCAGAAGAACTCCCAGCGTCCGCCGGTCCCCGACCTCGACTCCTTGGGCTTCCCCGATCGGTCCATCGTCTACGACGCGGGGTCGCTCTACCGGGATAGTGATCGCAAGGTCTTCGTGACCCAGCGTGGATGCCCGATGAACTGCTCCTTCTGCTTTCACCACGCGCTGAAGAAGAAGGTCGTCGGAACCACCAACTCGAAGTACGTGCGCAAGCGGACTGTGGATCACGTGATCGCCGAGATCAAGGACGTCCGCGACAAGTACAACCTGAAGTTCGTCCACTTCCTCGACGACATCTTCAACCTCTCCGGCAAGTGGCTCGACGAGTTCTGCGAGAAGTACCCGAAGGAGGTGGGCCTGCCGTTTGACGTCATCCTGATGGCGAACATGACGCGGGAGCACCACATCGAGAAGCTCAAGAAGGCCGGCTGCGTCTACGCGCGGATCGCCTTCGAGTCGGCGAACGACTACATCCGCAACGCCGTCTTCCGCAAGAACACCACTCTGCAGCAGCTTGAGGACTCTGCCCGCTGGATCAAGAAGTACGACATCCGCCTCGGCTCCCTCAACATGCTGGGCGGCCCCGGGGCCTCGCTCGACGACGAGCTCGAGACGGTGGAGCTCAACATCCGCTGCAAGGTTGACCACCCCCTGGTCTCGATCATGCAGCCGTACCCCATGTTCGACATCGAGGAGATGACGGAAGACATGGGCTACGCGGTGGCTGCGTACGACGACTTCCCGGTGAAGTTCAACCGGACCTCGTCCATCGAGTTCGAGAATAAGCGGCAGATCGAGAACCTCCACAAGCTGTTCCCGATCGTCATCCGCAACCCGTGGATGATGCGCTTCATCAAGCCGATGATCCGGCAGATCTGGCTGAGCCGCCTCTACCTCGTGCTCTACATGCTCCACAGCGAGTGGATGGTGTCCGAGCAGGCCAAGCTTTATGCCAATGCCCAGGGCCTGCGCGGCCCGCGCTACTGGACGACGGTGGACTTCATACGCCGTGTCTCGGTCAAGGGCTTCATCCGGACGTGGGAGAACATGTTCGGCAAGGTCGCTCAGCGGGTGGCGCTGAAGCTCCAGATGGGTGACGAGCGAGTCGTCGCCCACATGGACTGAAGCTGGGCAGGAGCGGCTCGCCTTCGACGGCTGCGCCGCCAGCGAGTACGCTCGCTGCATGCTCATCATCACTCTTCTTGCCGCGGCGCTTCAGCAGGATGCGCCCGCTCAGGCGCCGCGCGCCCGGACGATCGAAGGGGTCGCGGACGCGGCGCTGGAGTCGCCCGCGCTGCGCAGCTCGGACCTCGCGGCATGGCGGGCTCACCTGCTTCCCGGTGAAGTGGACATGCGCTTCGCGCGGATCCCCTGGGAGCCTACCTTCCTCGACGGGGTCGGCCGCGCGAGCGAACAGGGGCGGCCGCTCCTGCTCTGGCTGATGAACGGGCATCCGCTCGGGTGTACGTGAGGCAATGGACTGGCGGACCGGAGGTCTGTCTTCACCGAGGAGGTCGTCGAACGGGCGAGCAGCTTCACCTGCGCCGCGGACGAGGTCTGGCGCCTGCAGCGCGGATCTGAGGAGGACTGCGTCCTGTTCCAGCGCTGGAGCAACGGCGGCAAGCGCATCACCGATGGCGGGACCCGGCAGGGCTTCTGGGTCTTCGCGCCCGGGGGTAGGGTCCTGGGGCGCATCAACTCCCGCTCACCGGAGCGGGTTGGGGCGATGCTCGATACGGCTCTGAAGCGCTGGGGCGAGCTGTCGATGGACGAGCGGCGGCTGGATCCCGAGGCGGCCCAGCCCCCGGCTCACCGATGGGAGGATGGCTTCCCCGAGGGGGGGCTGGTGATCTCGCGCATCTCGCGTGACCTTTCGCCGGGCGGGTTGGATGCGACCCCCTCCAACCGGTGGAACAGGGACACCCTGTGGTGCTCCAAGGGTGAGGTCGCGGAGATGCTTCCGGACGCGGTGGAGGTGGGCGCGGAGCTCCAGCTCCAGTTGCTGGCCGACCGCCTCGCGCAGCTGGCTCTCGTGGACGACGCGCGGGGGCAGACCCTCCCCTTCGCGCCGGCCGAAGTCGAGCTCGCGCGGCTGGTGGGGCGAGTGGTGATGGTGGACGGCTCGAAGGCCACGGTCGAGCTCTCCGGGGGCACGCGCACCCAGGCGGCGGAGACATGGCTCCTCGGGGAAGACAACTGGACCCCCAGGCGGCGAACCCCCCACGGGATCGAGTGTGAACTCCTCGGGACGGCAACCTTGGACCTCACGGCCCGCTCCTTCAACTCCCTGGACCTCGTCGCCGTGGGGACGCGCTGGGGGCGCACCACCTTCAACGGGCGCGGCAAGGACCTGGGGCCGAGCTTGGTGGGCTTCCACCTGACCCTCACGGATGATCGCCTCGCGCCCACCTTTGCCTCCCTGTACGGGGTGGACTGGATCCCTCGGCCGGAGGTCCCCACCTGGCGGGACTCACCCGCGGAGTCAGGATTGGAGCGGCGCTAGCCGGTTTGAACTCGGCTTCTGTCGCCTATCCTCCGACCCATGGCTCGCTTCATCACCCTCGTCCTCGCGCTGATCGCCGTCTCCATCGCCAGCTTTGCTGTCTGGATGAGGGCCGGGGACGACGTGTCGGACCTCTCCGAGGCGCAGATCGAGGCGGCGCGCGCCAGCGGTAGCGGCGCCCGGGCCATCGAGCTGGAGGCAGGCGATGAGTCTGCACCTCTCCCCACCCTCGCCGCGCTCCGTGAGATGGTGGACCGTGCGGCGGTGGACAGAGTGCTCACCCGGATCGAGGCGAGCCTGGCCAGCGCGACGGGGGAGGAGCAGGGGCTGCTCACGGTCTTGCTCGCCGAGGGCAACCGGCTGAAGGGCGACCTCGACCGCGCCTTCGAGCTCGCGGAGGCGGGCGTGGAGCTCCTCCCGGGGAACAGTCAGGCCCACTTCATCCTCGCCGAGACGATCATGGCGCGGGTCGTTCGCGAGGCCGAGACGGGGGGCCTGTCCGCCATGGTGAGCGCGCTCGATGACGTGAAGCGATACCAGTCGGAGCTGGCAGCGGCAGTCGCGCTGGACCCGGCCAACGTGGACGCGCGCGTGCGGCAGATCATCGTCTACGCCTTCGGACCCTGGCCCATCGGGAACAAGAAGAAGGCCCGTGGGCTCATCGAGGAGCTCGGCGAGTTCGACCCCTTCCGGCGCGACTTCTGGGAGGTCCAGCTGCTGGTGGGAGACGACAAGCGGATCGACGAGGCGCTGGCGGGCTTCCGCGCCCTGCAGGTGGATCAGCCGGATGATCCGGACGTGATCTACAACGTGGGCGAGCTCCTGGCAAAGAGGGACGAGTACAAGGCCGCCGCGGCTGAGTTCGACCGCCTTGTGGAGCAGCCCAGGAACCAGCGTTCGTTCCAGGCGATGTACCAGGCGGCCAAGGCCCGCTCCAACGGGGGCTTCGAGCTAGAGCGAGCGCTCGCGGACCTCAGCGAGTACGAGGCGGCGCGGCCCCTGGGTGACCTGATGCCGAACCTCGCGCGCGTCGCGTATCACCGGGGCAACGTGCTGGCCAAGCTCGGGCGTGTCGAGGAGGCCCGCGCGGCCTACGGGCGCTCGCTCGAGCTCGACCCGGACCGAGAGCGGGTGAACCAGGCGCTGGAGGCCCTGGAGTCGGGTGAGTAAGGCGCTCTCTTCCACGGTCCATGCCATCGGGATCGACGGCGGCGGGACCAGCACACGCGTCCTTCTGGTCGACGGAGAGGGGCGGCGGCTCGGCGAGGGCACCAGCGGGAGTGGGAACCTCCACGACATGGGGGAAGCGCAGCTCGGCGAGCACCTCGGGGAGGCTTGGCGGGGTGCGTGGGCGAGCGCAGGGCGTGAGCCCAGGCCAGCTGAGTCCGTCTTTTGCGCGATGGCGAGCGTGGGGACGGCTGCGAACCGCGAGTTGGTTCGGCGGCTGGTCGCGCAGGTTGGGATGGGGTCCCTCGAGGCTGTCGAGGTCGACATCGACCTCGTGGGCGCGCTGGCCGGTGGGCTGGGTGGGGGCGACGGGATCGCGCTCATCGCGGGTACCGGCAGCTCGTGTTTTGGCCGGGACGGCTCCGGCCGGACCTTTCAGTCCGGTGGCTGGGGCAGCCTGCTGGATGATGTGGGCAGCGCCACCTGGTTGGGGACGGGCGCCATGATCGCGGCGGCCAGGGCCTTCGATGGCCGCGGGCCCTCCACGTCGTTGGAAGGCAGCGTCATGGAGGCCCTCGGCCTCGAGCACATGCGGGAGTTGCTTCCTGCCATCGACGGCGAGGGCGACGCTCGGGCCCGTCGGGCGGCGCTGGCGCCGCTGGTGACGGCGGCCGCTGAGCGTGGCGATCCCGAGGCCTCTCGGCTCCTCGAGCGGGGTGCGGATGCCCTCGCGGAGTGCGCCGAAGCGGTCTGGAGGACCCTCGACTTCGCCGGTGGAGAGGTGGAGGTGGTGCTCACGGGCGGCCTCGGAGAGAACGTCCCGGCCTACCGAGAGCTCGTGCACGCCGCTGTCCTGCGGCGCGTCCCGACGGCGCGCTGTACGCCTGCGAGGGCGTCCAACCTGGTCGGGGCGGCGTTGGTGGCTCTGGAGCGGTGCTCCGTGGGCCTGGATCCAGCGGCCCGCGCGCGGCTGCTGCGGGGCGACTGACCCGTCCTGGCACGTGGTGCCACCTCCGGAGCAGCCTCTTCCCCCTGGAAAAGGGCTCTCCGGCTATCCTCTCCTGCCGCGTCCAGCCCTGTTCCGGTCCCGTGACACCCCCTCGCAGAGAGGGTCTATTCATGGCCTGCAGGCGTGTTGGCGCCGGGATGGCACGCCCCTTGCCAGTGGGGAGGGCGTCCCGCCGACGTCCTGATCCATGCGATTCTCCCTCCAAGCCAGCGCCGCCCTGATCCTCGCGGTCGCCGTGACCTCCTGCCAGGCAGGGGACGGCGTCGTGATGTCCCGGTCCGCGAGCGTGGCCCAGGCTCAGGTGGCGCCTCCCCTCCCCCTCGAGGGCAGCGCCTGGGATGCCGCTGGCGAGTTCGCCCTCCCTGCGGTCCCGCCGGGCAACTACCCGGGGCTGCAGAACGTCTACCGGTTCAGTGACCGGATCATCACGGGGAGCGAGCCGGTGGATCGAGAGGCGCTCGCGCAGCTCGGTGCATGGGGCGTCAAGACCATCTTCTCCGTCGACGGCAAGGCCCCAGACGTCGAGGGCGCGGAAGAACTGGGCCTGCGTTACGTTCACGTCCCCATCCAGTACAAGGGGATCACCGACGACCAGGTCCTCCAGATCGCCAAGGCGTTCCGCGAGTACGAGGCTCCGTTCTATGTGCACTGCTTCCACGGCCGCCATCGTGGTCCGGCCGCAGCGGCGATCGGTTCGGTCGCGCTGGACGGGCTGAACCGAGACCGCGCGATCGCTGAGATGCGGCACTGGTGCACCACGGCGAAGAAGTACGAGGGGCTCTACCTGACGGTGGCCACCGCAGAGTTCCCCACCGCCGAGGAGACCGCGGCGTACGACTTTGACTTCCTCTCGGCCCAGCGCTTCTCCGGGTTGCGCGAGGCGATGGTCACCCTGACGCGCTCCTGGGACGAGGTGAAGCTCATCCGCAAGAACGGCTGGGTGGAGAGCCAAGATCACCCCGACATCGACCCCTTGCGCTCAGCCTCGACGGTCCTGCAGCATCTCGACGCATGCTCTGAGATGGACGAGACGGCGACCTTCGCGGACGACTTTCGGGCCTGGCTGACGGACAGCCGAGAGGGAACGGGGCGACTCGTCGAGCTCCTGACGGACTGCCGATCTGAGCCGGGCGTGGACCGCTCCGCGGAACTGGAGTTGGCCTACGACGCGGTGGCCGAGAGCTGCCTCGAGTGCCACTCGGTCTATCGCAACCGCTGAGCGCCGAGCGCGGCGTGTTAGCCTCCGGGCGGGCTGACCCTGCGCGCCTCCGTTCGAGGCGGGGTTCGGGACCTGGGCCCCGCTCAACATGACCTGGATGGAGGCAATCGGCTGGCTGGGTAACGCCTGCTACTTCTCACGGTTCCTCGTCCAGTGGTTGCTGTCGGAGCGGGCCGGTCGGAGCGTGGCTCCGCGGGCGTTCTGGTGGCTCTCCGTCGGCGGCGCGATCCTCCTCGGGAGCTACGCGGTCGTCCTGGGCGACCTGCCCCTGAGCCTCGGCTACGGGCTCACGTTGATCATCTATCTGCGCAACGTCTCCATCGCCTATCTCGGGTCCAAGGCGGGTCAACTCAGCCAGCGTCCGGCGCTGCTGCTCGCCGGGCTCAGCGGCCTCGCCTTCCTGGCTCTGGCCCTCAAGAACCTGGCGGACGGCACGGTCGACGCGCTCTGGTCCGGCATTGCCTTTCTCGGGCAGTCGCTGTTCGGCTCGCGCTTCGTCGTCCAGTGGTACGCCAGTGAACAGTCGGGCGACGCTCACTTCCCGGCGTCTTTCTGGTGGCTCAGCCTCTCCGGCAACCTGCTGTTGCTGGCGTACGTGTGCGAGCGTGGGGACCCGATCTTCATCGCCGGGTTCCTCCCCGGCCCGCTGGTGCAGGCTCGCAACCTCTGGCTCCTCCGGGGGAGCAGCGGCGGGTGAGCCGGGTCTAGAGGACGAAGGCGCGCGCGGCCACGGCGACGAGCAGGAGCGGGAAGACCCATCGGGCGTGGAGGTCGACCCGCTCCGCGGCCGCGACCCGCTCCCGGTAGATGAGTCGTGCAGTCAGGATCACCTCCAAGAGCGCGAGGAACGCGAGGATGAAGGCGCCGTTCAGGAACACATCGAGGCGCGTGCTGTAGGAGAGCGGGGGGACCTGGTTCGCGAGTGCGAAGCGGTACGCGATGACCGTCAGGATCGAGGTGGCCGAGAACCCGAACTGGACGGCGATCTGCGCGGGGGGCGCCCAGAAGACGGTCCACGACATCATCACGATCACGATCAGCGGGAGAATCGTGTTCCAGATGTAGTGTGTGGTGATCCGGCTCGCCTGGATCGTGAGCGTGGCGCTGGGCACCGGCGGCAGGGCCTCGCTGACCCGCAGCGGTTCCGTGGACATGGAGGCGCCGCTGATCTCCCAGTCAGGGGTCGAGAGCAGGTTCGAGATCTCGACGACCGGTCCCTGCTCGACGGCGTACTCCACGACTCCTTCGCTCGTCGCGAAGAAGAACGGGAACGAGATCTGGTGGCGGTCGAAGGGGAAGTTGGCCAGGTAGGTGGAGGCCCCGAAGCGCCCGGTGAGCCGCTGCGTATAAGTGGCTCCGCCCGAGGCATCGACCATGGCGACCCTTGGGAGCATCTCCCTCGCTCCACGGTTCTTGGTGGACTGGAAGTTCGGAGCCCAGATGGAATCGAGGGGGAGGAAGCGGCTCTCTGCGCCTTCGCTGGCGAGGCGGGGGTCGGTCCAGTGGAGGCGAAAGAAGAGGTCCGCCTTGATCTCCTGCTCCGCGTCGAGGATCCCCATCACGTCGACGAGGAGGAACGAGACCTCCACCTTGAGAACGCCGTTCTCGTCCGTGGGCGGCGGAGTCAAGGGCTCCTGGGCTGCGGTCGGATCGACCAAGCTGAAGGCCAAGAGGAGGAGCGAGAGCAGGTTCTTCACAGCGGGAGTCATCGACAGGTTCATGGTCTGAAACGGGCTTGTTCCTGGGTCTTTCGTCTCCATGTCGCGAGGTGTCGGGGACCCAGGATGGCTCGCGTGGACGCGGACCTACTGGAGGCCTGCGTAGACGAGTTGGATCGCCTCTCGGTAGGCCGGGACGAAGAGCCGGTCGAAGAGGCTCCAGGCCAGGACGAGACCGATGATGGACATCCCGGGTTGGCTCATCAGCCTGGAGTAAGAGCCAAACGCCTTCGGCGGCAAGATGAGAGCGGCGGCAGCGCTCCCGTCCAGGGGCGCGACGGGGATGAGGTTGAAGAGCAGCAGTAACAGGTTCTGAACGAAGACGAGGCTGAGGAAGATCGCCAGGGAGCGTCCGACGGCGGTCCCTGAGGTCTCGACGACCGAGTACAGACCGAGGGCCTCGGGGGGCTGGAAGAGCCCGCTCGCGAGCCCCCAACGGAGCCCGACGGCCGCGAAGAGGAACAGCAGCAGGTTCGCGCCCGGCCCAGCGAGCGCCATCCACCCAGCTCGCCGCGGGTAGCGGTCGGCCCAGACAGGGTCGTAGGGCGCGCTCGCGAAGCCGAGCGGCCAGCCGATGAAGGAGAGGGTCAGGATCGGTAGCACGACCATGCCGATCGGCTCCCGGGTGATGTGCGGGATCGGGTCCAGGGAGACCTGCCCGGCGCGAAAGGCCGTGTCGTCGCCGAGGCGCAGCGCGGCCCAGGCATGGGCTGCCTCGTGGAGGATGGTCGACAGCACGAAGACCACGTAGAAGCCGGCGGCGAGGACGAATTGGGGATCCATCACCGCCGAGCCTAGTCTCCGCGCGGATCTGAGGGTGGGCCGTTCACGAATGCTGTGGGCCGTTAGGCTGGGCCCTCCGGTCGCCTCCTCCGCGGCTTTTCCCCGTCACAACCCCCGTCACGACATCCGTCACGACCCCCACTCCCGATGCCCTCCCCGAGTCTTCCGGCTGCGCCGCTCCTGCTCCTCACAGCCTTCCTCTCCGCCTGTGGCGGTGGTGGAGAAGCAGGCGGAGAACCCGTCTTCGAACCGCTCTTCGACGGCAAGTCCCTCGATGGATGGCACGTGGATGTCCCCGGGGCCGACGACAACCCGGACCTCCCCCCGACCTTCGTCGTCCGCGGCGGGTTGCTGATGAGCCTGGGGACTCCCCAGGGGCACCTCATCACGGACCGAGCCTACCGTGACTATCGCCTGGAGGTGGAGTACCGGTGGACCGGCGAGCCGGGCAACTGCGGCGTCCTCGTCCACTGCTCCGAGCCGCGCCGGCTCTACGGCATGTTCCCGCAGTCCATCGAGTGCCAGATGCACCACAGCAACGCCGGGGACTTCTGGTGCATCGGAGAGAACATCGAGACGGTTGATATGGAGACGAGGCGGGGGCCAGACCCCGAAGAATGGGGCGTCGAGGAGGGGAAGCGCCGCCGCATTCTCAACCTCACCGACGGCTCAGAGGTGCCTCCCGGCGAGTGGAACACGATGGTGATCGAGTGCCGTTTCGAGAGCGTCGACATCTGGGTCAACGGCGACCTGGTCAATCAGGGGGTCAATTGCACGGCCTCTTCCGGGCAGATCGCGCTCCAGGCCGAGGGTGCGGAAGCCGAGTTTCGTCGGGTCGACCTCTTCAAGCTCTAACGGTCCGACCGGTTAGACTGCCTCCGCCGATGCTCCTCGCCTCACTCGCGTTCCTCGGCTCCGTCAACCCGACGGAGTTCCTGCTCATCACCGCTGCCGTCCTGGCACTGGTGGGCGTTCGCATTCCCCGCTCCCTGGTCCGGCTCGCGCGCCGGGCCGAGCGACGGTGATCCCGATGGTCCTGGCGATCTTTGGAACGATCAATGGCTTCGAGCTCCTCGTGGTCGTGGCGGCCGCGCTGATGGTGTTCGGGTCTCGACTCCCGGACGTGGCGCTGAGGGGCGTCGCGCACTTCATGAGGGCCCGCCGGGCCCTGACGAAGATGTGGCGGGATACTGGCCTTGAGGATGAGCTCCGCCGGGTCCGTCGAGACATAGAGATGAGCATCCCACGGGCCGCTGACTTCGACGTGGATCCGGGCCCGCCGCCGCCCGCAGCGGCCATCGACCCCTACGACGAGTCCGAGGATCCCGACGACGCTCGCGCCCACGAGTACTACGACTCCTCGGTGGAGATCCAGCCGGCGGACGGGATCATCGCGTCCGGCGAATGGGACGCCGACGAGGACGTGGACCGACGTGAGCCCTCCCCCGACGACGAAGCAGGGTCGAGCCCTGGGGACGCCGTGGGACATGAGACCGTGACCGACTCCGAGCGGGAGACCTCCGTCGACGCCCCCCTTGGGGAGGCTGCCAGTGAAGGAGCCGCGGGCCTGGAGGAGGCCCCTCCGGTGGAGACGGGGGACACCCCAGGCGCCCCGCCGAGGCGTCCCGGCTGAGGGCGGCGCAATGTTTCGGATCGGCTACAACACCAACGGGCTGGGGTCACATCGCCTCCCAGAGGCGCTCGAGCTCATCAGCGAGCTCGGTTACGAGGCGGTCTCGATCACTCCCGACGTCGGGGGGCTGGACCCTTTTCAGCTGCGGCCCGGAGAGGTCTCCTCGATCAGCACGCAGCTCGCCGACCTCGGGTTAGCCGCCGCGGTGGAGACGGGGGCGCGCTTCCTCCTGGATCCACGGCGCAAGCACCGCCCATCGCTGCTGGAGGACGCGCCGGCGGACCGGTCCCGGCGGATCGACTTCTACCGGCGCTGTGTCGACCTCGCCGCGGAGCTCGGCGCCGGAGTGGTCTCGCTATGGGCGGGATCAGCGCCCGCAGCCGTGCTGGGCACCCTCGACGTTGATCCGGACCATGTGCTGGGCGATCGCCTCATCGAGGGCCTGGTGCCGGTGCTCGCGCACGCAGAGGGGGCCGGAGTGCGCGTCGCCCTGGAGCCGGAGCCGGGGATGTTCGTGGAGCGACCCATCGGGTTCGAGACGCTGGTGGCGCGGGGCGGGGCTGCACTCGACGACCTGGGTCTGACGCTCGACGTGGGCCATTGCGTGGTCACGGGAGATGAGCCGGTGAGCCACGTCGCCGAGCGCCTCTCGTCGCGCCTCGTTCATGTCCACCTCGCGGATTGTCCGCGCGGGCGGCATGAGCACCTCCCATTCGGTGAGGGAGACCTCGACCTCGCGGAGGCCTTGGACGGTCTCACGCGCGCAGGCTTCGCTGGCATCGGCGCCGTTGAGCTCTCCCGCGATGGACATCGTGGGCCGGACGCCGCGCGTGAGGCGATGGACGCGGTCCGTCGGGCCCTCGCGGACTCCTGAGGAGCAGAAAGCTCATTTTTTGGTCAATCCTGAGCGATGGCCGCCGATGGCCCCTTTAGAACCTGTTGGGCGCACCAACGATTGGAGCCACGGACCCCGCGTCCGCGGCGACAGAGAGAGTTCTGGTGAGGGGAAGAGACGTGACCGAGCGCGAGCACCGCGTGAATGTCCAGGGAGAGGAGCACAGATGAGTGGGAGCAACCAAGGAACGGCCGTCCAGGCCGAGCTGTTCAGGACAGAGGCGGCAGGAGCGGCCGCGGGGCCGAAGGCGGACCCGGCCCTCCAGTGCCCCACGCGCGTGGACGGTGAGACGCCCCTGATTCAGCATCGGCTCACCCAGGGGCAGTGCCAATCGAAGCAGCGTGGCCACTACCACAAGTGCTTCACCTGCTCGAACGCGAACGGGCGCTAGGCGACGGTTGCTGCGGTCCCTGGCCTGCGTGAGTGCGCCCGGACCTGGTCCGCTCGTCGGATGGCTCGTCGAATAAGCCGCCACGCGTGCCGCGCCGATGGCGCCGGGCCGATCACCCCAGCGTTCATCGTGCCAGCGGAGCGTGGGGGCTGCGTGCCGCAGCCGGCCGCCGCCACCCATCCTCGGGCGCTCACCTCTCCGGCCCCGGTCCCAGTCGTGGCGGCGTGAGCCCAAGCGGGGGGCAACGCCCGCTCAGGTGGATCCCAACGAGCAGGACGCCGCCGACCCGAGGGTCCGCGGCGTCCTGCTCGTTGGAGTGCGCCCTCTGGCGCCCCCTCAGGCGCTCACTGGAAGTCGATCGACACCCCGTCGCTGAAGTTCGAGACGGCCACTCCGCCGACCGCGTCGCGGTACCACGACTGGAAGTTCCAGGTCTCGTTCGCCGCCACGCTGACGAAGCCGGTGGGGGTCGGGACCTGGGTCAGGTCGATCGCGAGCTCAAACATCCCGCTGCTGCCGGAGTTCTTGATCTGCCCGGTGCCGACGTAGCGCCCGATGGCGCCGGAGAGGCACAGGTTGCCCTGGCTGCCGCCGGGGTTGGCCGTGAAGCCGGGGTTCAAACCGGTGAGGAAGAACCCGAAGGAGTTCGCCGGCAGCCCGGAGGCCGCGACGGTCACGAGGTTGTCAGCGACGAACGGGCTGCCCGTGGCGGACATCATGCCGAACCCGCCGGTGGAGTTGGCGTTGGCCGTGCAGTAGTTCGTACCGATCGTGCTCGTCGGCACCTCGACGCGGAAGTTGTCGTAGAGCGTGAAGTTGTTCGCCGTGGAGACCGACGAGAACACGTCGGCGACGCTCAGGCTCGCAAAGCCATTGAAGTCGTTCGCGAAGTCCCCCTGAAAGGTCAGCACGTCATCGAAGTAGAACGAGATCTGGCCGTTCAGGTTGTCGACCTCGATGCGCACGGTGGTCCAGATGTTCCCGGGCGAGCCCGCGACGGTCGAGGGCGGCGCAGGGAACAGGCTCTGGAAGAAGGAGCCGGACCCGTTGCTTCCGTGGCCGAGGTAGCTGGGGTGGCTGTTCGGCAGGGTCGTGTTGTCGGTCTCGCCGGCCGGGGTGTTCGGGACCGCGCGGAACCAGCGGAAGTCCGAGGAGGAGCCGCCGTCGCCGGTGAAGGCGATGAACGCGCCGGAGCCTTCGATGGGCAGGAAGACCGAGTTGTACGTGACCGAGTCGCCGCCGACGCCGACCTCGGCGAACTCCGTGGTGCCAGACCCTGACGCGAAGTTCATCCAGACGTCCACGCTCAGGACGTAGAAGTCAGCGTCGATGGGCGTGGTGTGGAACAGGGTCCACGCATCGCTCGCGCCCGCGGTGTCGTTCGCGGTCAGCTTCAGACCGCCCGTGTCACCGGCCACGGAATTCGGTGCGAGCGGAATACCTGCAGCGACGTAGTCATAGGCGAAGGTCTGTGTCCCGTCTGCCGAGCCGTCATCCACGATGATGTAGTCGGCCGAGGTGTCTGCCTCGAAGTTGTCGTTGATGAAGACTGACTGCGCTGCTGCGGTGGAGGCGAGCAGTGCGAAAGGAACGGTCGTTGCGAGGGGGGCGGTGAGGAGCTTCATCCGAGTCAGAATGGGTCGGGAGGTGCGGGGAACGTCTGAGTAAATACGCGGCCGACGGGCCGAGGCAGTGCCGCCAGGCGTGCGCGGCGCCCATGAACGTTATCGAAAACGAGAAAGGCGTGGGGGCGTGCTCGATGGGGCAGGTGTCCGCGCCTTGTCGACACGTCTGGAGACGGGGGATCTCGCTCGAATCGCAGTCGCAGGCGGATTCCGACTGCCCATTCTGCAGGAGCTCGTCTCAAAGAAAGACAGCCGCGCACCCCATCGGGCTGCGCGGCTGTCCTTCGAGCAGGAGGGAGTCAGGCGCCGGCGCGCTCTCGGAGCGCTCCGACGATTCCGTCCATGGAGTCACCAGCGTCGCCGAAGAGCATCCGGGTGCAGGGCTCAACAAACAGGGGGTTGTCGACGCCGGCGTAGCCGGTGCCGCGGCTCCGCTTCATCATCACCACGAACTTCGACTTCCACACCTCGAGAACGGGCATCCCGTAGATCGGGCTCGACTCGTCGGTCATCGCGCTCGGGTTCACGATGTCGTTGGCGCCGATGACCAACACGACGTCGGTCGAGGGGAAGTCGTCGTTCAGTTCGTCCATCTCGAGGACGATGTCGTACGGGACGTTGGCCTCTGCGAGCAGGACATTCATGTGGCCGGGGAGGCGGCCTGCGACCGGGTGGATCCCGAAGCGGATGTCGATGCCTTGTCCGCGCAGGAGCTCGGTCATCTCCTGGACCTTGTGCTGCGCGCGGGCGACGGCCATGCCGTATCCGGGCACCACGATGACGCTCGTTGCGTTCGTGAGCCGCTCAACCACCTCGTCGACGTCGGTCTCCTGAACGTCGCCAGTGACCGCCGCAGGGGACGCCGACCGGGCGGACCCGCCGCCCGTCCCGAAGCCGCCGAAGATCACGTTGACGATCGAGCGGTTCATGGCGCGGCACATGATGATGCTCAGGATGGCGCCGCTGCTTCCGACGAGCGCCCCGGTGATGATCAGCAGGTCGTTGCCGAGCATGAAGCCGGCCGCGGAGGCCGTCCACCCGGAGTAGCTGTTGAGCATCGACACGACGACGGGCATGTCGGCGCCTCCGATGGCAGCGACCAGGTGCGCGCCCAGGGCGAAGGAGATCACCGTCATGACGGCGAGGGGGACGAGCCCCTCCGCGCCGTCGAAGGTGTGAACCAGTAGCCCATCCCCACCACGGCGAGGGCGGCGGCGAGGTTCAGCATGTGCCTGCCCGGCAGCAGCAGGGGCTTGCCGCTGAGGCTGCCCTTGAGCTTGAGGTAGGCAATGACCGAGCCCGTGAAGGTGATGCCGCCGATGAAGACGTCGACGAAGATCTCGGTCTCGAAGATCGCGCCGGACTTCGGCGGGGCCAGGTACGTCGCGTAGCCCACCAGGACGGCGGCGAGGCCCACAAAGCTATGCAGCAGAGCGACCAGCTCGGGCATCGCGGTCATGGCGACCTTGGCCGCCATGTTCCGCCCGATGAGCGCGCCGAAGATGAGGGCGACCGCGATGAAGAGGTAGCGGTCGACTCCAGAGCCGGTGACCGTCGCGAAGATCGCGATGGCCATGCCGAGCATGCCGTAGGTGTTGCCTGAGCGCGCCGTCTCCTGGCTGGAGAGGCCCCGCAGGCTGAGGATGAACAGGACCGCCGACGTGAGGTAGGCGATGGTGATGAGTGCAGTTTCCATGGTGCGGCCGCTCTACTTGTTGAACATTCGCAGCATGCGCCGCGTGACCATGAAGCCGCCAACGATGTTGATCGTGGCGAAGAGGATGGCGACCGCGCCGATGATGGCGGGGGTGTCCTTGACTTCGGTGTTGGCGAGGACGAGGCCGCCCACGACGATGATGCCGCTGATGGCGTTCGTGACGCTCATGAGTGGCGTGTGGAGGGCGGCGGTGACGCTCCAGATGACCTGCCAGCCGACGAAGCAGGCGAGGATGAAGACGGTCACGTGCTGGAGGAACTCGCTCTTGGTTCCACCGCCCATGGCTTCGTCCGCTCCGCTGCCGAAGCGGAGCCACAGCCAGAGGGCCGTCAGCCCGAGGCCGATGAGGGCCTTGGCCGAGAAGCCGCCGCCGTCGGAGGCCGCCGCGGTGGCGCCTGCGGTCTTGGGGGCGACCGCGGCCGCCGCCCTGGGGGCCGCTTCGGGAGCGGACTTGGGGGCGGGCTTGGCCGCAGGAGAGGGCTCTGGGGCCGCGGGGGGCGGCCAGAGGACCTCGCCGCCGTGGGTGACGATGGCGCCGCGGATGATGTCGTTCTCCAGGTCCACCGAGAAGGAGCCGGCGCCGCCAAGCTCGTCGAGGAGGTGGCCGAGGTTCGTCCCGTACAGGTCGCTGGCGACGGTCGACATGCGGCTGGGCATGTCCGTGTAGCCGAGGACAATGACCCCGTCGTGCACGATCCGGGCGCCGGGTTCGGTGAGGTCACAGTTGCCGCCCTGCTCCGCCGCCATGTCGACGACCACGGAGCCGGGCTTCATGGCCTCGACCATGTCCTTGAGCCACAGCTTCGGGGCCGGCTTGCCGGGGATCAGGGCCGTCGTGATGACGATGTCGACCTCTTTGGCCTGCTCTCGGAAGAGGGCCATCTCGGCGTCGATGAACTCCTTGCTCATCGTCTTGGCGTAGCCGCCACCGCCCTCGCCGCTCTCCTCGATCTCGACGGTGAGGAACTCTCCACCGAGGCTCTTGATCTGGTCGCGGACGGACTCGCGGGTGTCGAAGGCGCGGACGATCGCGCCGAGGCCGCGGGCGGCGCCGATGGCGGAGAGACCCGCGACGCCGGCGCCGATGACCAGGACCTTGGCGGGCGGGACCTTGCCAGCGGCGGTGAACTGCCCGGTGAAGAAGCTCCCGAACTCGTTGGCCGCCTCGATCACCGCGCGATACCCGGCGATGTTGGCCATGGAGCTCAGGGAGTCGACCTTCTGAGCCCGCGTGATGCGCGGGACGCAGTCCATGGCCAGCGTCGTGATCTTGCGTGCCTGGAGGCTGGCCACGAGGGCCTCGTTCTGGGCAGGGAAGACGTAGCTGACCAGCGTGGCGCCCTCACGGATGAGGTCGAGCTCGCGAGCGTCTTCCTCGTCCCGCGGGGCGCGGACCTTGAGGACGACGTCCGCGCTGAACGCGTCCTCCTTGCTGCCGATCTTGGCTCCGATGGCCTCGAAGGCCTTGTCGGGATAGGACGCACCGTCGCCCGCGCCGGCCTCGACGGTGACGTCGAAGCCGAGCTCTACGAAGCGACTGGCGGCAGCCGGAGAGGCCGCCACTCGGCGCTCGCCGGGGTGGGATTCCTTGGGGATTCCGAGGTTCATACGAGTCGGCTAGGGGCCGAGTCAGGGTCTCAACGGGTGGCCGCGGGCCGCGACGAGTGGGTCACGGCGGCCACTTGGGCACAAGAAGGAGACCCGCCACGGCGTCAGGTTGCAACCCGTGGAGTGCGGGTCCGCTATCGTCGTCTCCGATGAGCCCGATCACGACACAGGTCCAGCAGCGAGTTCGGGGGGAGTTCGTACCGGTCACGGTGGTGGAGCCCCCTGCAGGGGCCGCCTCGGAGGGGCGTGGTGATGTGCTGTTCCTGCACGGCTACGCGCGACATCCACTGGACTATCGACTGGTCCTTGAGGAGGCCGCGGAGCGGGGCTGGCGGGTGGTCGCGCCGTTTATCTTCGCCAACAACGGCCTGCGGACCCCGCCGCGCCACTTCTGGTCCTGTGCGGGCCTCGCGGCGCGCACGGTGGAGGCCCTCCATCGGGACGGGGTGCTCTCACCGGGCTCCCCCGTCTTCGGACACTCCACGGGCGCGGCCGTGGCCTACACCCTGGCCAGAGTCCACCCGGCCCCCTCGGCCGTGCTGGCGATCAACCCGGTCCAACCTTCGTCCAGCCCTCCGCTGGCCTTCATGGCTCGGTCGGCCTGGATGAACACGAAGATGTTCACGGGGCTGGCCGGAAATGGCCCCACGGCGCGCGCGGTGCTCTCCGAGGGAGCGGGCCGCTTCTACAAGAACTGGCTGAGCCGCCCCCGGCCAGCCTTCGACCTCATCGGGGGGCTGCGGGCCTTTCGGTACGAGCGGCTCGCTCGTTGGGTCGCAGGGGGCGCTGGTGCCGGTCCGCCGGTCCGGGTCCTCTACGGGTGCGGGGATGAGTTCTATCCGGAGTCCTTTGGCATCGAGTCCGGCCTCCGACAGGCCTTCGATCGGGTCGAGGTCGAGGTTCTCGAAGGGGAGAACAGCCATGAGTGGCTGCTGTTCCGGCCGGAGAAGACGGTGGACGCCCTCGAGGCCTTCTTCGTACCCAGCGCCTAGGGGCGATCTGGCTGGCTGGCTCGTCGGTCACCCTGGAGCAGGCGCCGCCACACGCTGCGGGGCAGGCCCCCGGCGAGGAGGCGCAGCGGCCACGCGAGCCGACGGGGATACCTGACGACGGAGCGGCCGGCCTCGAGGCCGTCGACGGTGCGGCGGGCGGCAGCTTCGACGTCCATCAGGAAGGGCATTGGGAAGCGGTTCGGCGCGGTCATGGGCGTCCGGACGAACCCCGGCTGGATGTCCACGAGCTGGACAGGGCGGCCTCGCAACTCGACCTGACGCGCCTCGACGTAGGTCGAGATGGCGGCCTTGCTCGCGCAGTAGGCGGCCGCCCCTGGGAGGCCCCGCGTGCCGGCGAGGCTGGAGAGCACGCCCACCGTGCCCCCGGTTCGGAGCACCGCGGCAACGCCAGCTTCGATCGTGGTCACGGCTCCGGCCAGGTTGACGTCGAGGAGCTGCCGGGTCCTGGCGGCGCGGTCGCTCGCCTCGACGGAGTGCTCGGCGACCCCTGCCCCGGCGAGGACGAGGTCCAGCGGCCCGTCCGCGCTCGCCCTCGCGAACACCTCACGGACGGCCTCGGGCGAGGTGACGTCGAGCGGCTCCGCGCGGGCGCTGGCCCCGAGCGCTCGGAGCTCCTCTGCGAGCTCCTCGAGCTGCTCCTCACGCCGAGCGCAAGCGATGACCTCGGCGCCCCGGGCGGCGAGCTCCTGGCAGATGGCGCGGCCGAGTCCTGAGGAGGCGCCGGTCACGAGGGCCTTGCGGAAGCTCTTCATCGGCCTGAGTGTACGAAGGGGCGCGTGTGCTCAGGGTCGGCGGAGGCGGGGCCTCAGGTCGTCCAGGGCCGGCGGCCCCGCCGAGACGCGGTCCTGGAGTCCGGGGGATGGCTGGCTCCACGCCCGCGGTTGAGCGTCGCGGCATGGGGTGCTGAGCCCGCTCGTGTCGTAGGCGGTCCTCTTGGGTCGCCGAGAGGCTGCGCCGGCACCGTGAAGCGCGAGACCTGAGCGGGGACGCGCTGGGCATCGGCGCGCGCCGCTCCGCGGCCTTCAGTGGCTCGATTCTCGACCACACGGCGGGCTCCCTCCCGCCCCGCCTTCCCATGGGCAGGCGAGGACCACTTGCTCGACCCCCACACCTGGGGGGGGCACCGCCCGCGGCACCGAGGTCAACGTCTCGCCGCGGACGGCCGCGGCTACTTGGTCGCCGGGACGCTCTCGGGGGCCGCCATGGTGCGGCCCTCCTGGATGGGGCGCACGGTGGTCGGTCCCTGGTGCAGCGCGTTGAGCGCGCTGACGACGGCCTGGATCCCTGACATGGTCGTCACGCAGGGGATGCCCTGGGCAATGGACGTCGAGCGGATGTAGGTGTCGTCGTGGCGGGAGCCTGGCCCAGACGGCGTGTTGTAGACCATGTCGATGGTCCCGTTCTTGATGGCGTCCACGATGTGCGGGCGACCCTCGTGCACCTTGTTGATGCGCTCCGCCGGGAGGCCAGCGGCGCGCAGAGCGCGCCAGGTGCCGCCCGTCGCCAGCAGCTCGTAGCCCAGCTGGGCGAGGGTGCGGGCCTCGGAGATGATGGCGCGCTTGTCACCGTGCTTGACGGTCACCAGGACTCGCCCACGCAGGGGGAGGCGCATTCCTGCCGCTTCGTAGGCCTTCGCGAAGGCGTAGCCAAGCTCGGTATCCGAGCCCATCACCTCACCCGTGGAGCGCATCTCCGGCGACAGGAGCATGTCCGTGCCGGGGAACTTGTTGAAGGGGAACACCGGGACCTTGACGTTGAACCGGTCGGGGGTGACCTCCTCCGTGAAGCCGAGCTCCACGAGGCTCTTGCCCATCATCACCTTGGCGGCGAGCTTCGCCAGCGGCACGCCGATGGCCTTGGACACGAAGGGCACCGTGCGGGAGGCTCGCGGGTTCACCTCGATGACGTAGACGTCGCCATCCTTGACGGCGTACTGCACGTTCATGAGGCCGATGACCTTGAGCTCCTTCGCCATGGCCTTAGTCGCGCGCGAGATCTCCTCCTGGAGCGCGTCCGAGAGGGTGTAGGGCGGCAGCACGCAGGCCGAGTCACCGGAGTGGATCCCGGCCTCCTCGATGTGCTCCATGATCGCGCCGAGGACGACGTGCGTGCCGTCCGAGATGCAGTCCACGTCCACCTCGATGGCGTCCTGGAGGAACTTGTCGACGAGGATCGGCTTGTCCGGGGAGGCCTGAACCGCGTGGGTCATGTAGCGGTCGAGCGCCTCGTCGTCGTAGACGATCTCCATGGCCCGGCCACCGAGGACGTAGCTGGGGCGGACCAGCACCGGATACCCGATGGTGCGGGCGATCTCGAAGGCCTCGCCGACGCTCTTGGCGATCCCGTTGGGCGGCTGACGCAGCCCGAGGTCCGCCAGGACCGTCTGGAATCGCTCGCGGTCCTCGGCCCGGTCAATGGAGTCCACCGAGGTGCCGATCAGGGGGGCGCCGGCCTTCTCGAGGCTGCTCGCGAGGTTCAGGGGCGTCTGGCCGCCGAACTGCACGATGATGCCCTTGGGCTTGACCGCCTGGACGATGCTCATGACGTCCTCGTGGGTCAGGGGCTCGAAGAACAGGTGGTCCGAGGTGTCGTAGTCCGTGGACACGGTCTCGGGGTTCGAGTTGACCATCACGGCCTCGTAGCCGATCTCCTGCGCCGCGAAGGCGGCGTGGACGCAGCAGTAGTCGAACTCGATCCCCTGGCCGATGCGGTTGGGGCCGCCGCCCAGGATCATGATCTTCTCGGCGTCGCTGGTGCGGATCTCGGTCTCTTGCTCGAACGTCGAGTAGTAGTAGGGGGTCGCCGCCTCAAACTCGGCAGAGCAGGTGTCGACGAGCTTGTAGACGCGCTCGATCCCGAACTCCTGCCTGGCAGCCTCGATGGCCTGGGGCTCGGCGCCCACCGCCGCGGCGATCTGGGCGTCGCTGTAGCCGTACTCCTTGGCGCGGCGCAGCAGCGGCTCGTCGAGCAGGGAGCCAGCGAGCTCCTGCTCGAACTCCACCAGCTGGCGCATGTTCTCGAGGAACCACCGGTCGATGTTGGTGGCCTCGTGGATCTCCTCGGTGCTCCACCCGGCGCGGTAGGCGACGCGCAGGTAGACCATCCGCTCGGCGTTCGGGACGCGGAGCTTGCGGGAGAGTTCGTCCTCGGCCGTCGGTGTGACCGGGTCGATCGGGGCCTTGGGGTCCAGGCCGAAGCCGGCGAGGCCGGTCTCGAGGCCGCGGAGCGCCTTCTGGAGCGACTCCTTGAACGTCCGCCCGATGGCCATCGTCTCGCCCACACTCTTCATCTGCGTGGTGAGCGTCGGGTCGGCACTCGGGAACTTCTCGAAGGCGAAGCGCGGGATCTTGGTGACGCAGTAGTCGATCGACGGTTCGAAGCAGGCGGGCGTCTGCTGCGTGATGTCGTTCGAGAGCTCGTCCAGCGAGTAGCCAACGGCAAGCTTAGCGGCGATCTTCGCGATGGGGAACCCGGTGGCCTTCGAGGCCAGCGCGGACGAGCGTGAGACCCGCGGGTTCATCTCGATGACGATGATCCGGCCTGACTTGGGGTCGATGGCGAACTGGCAGTTGGAGCCGCCGCACTCGACGCCGATCTCACGCATGATCGTGATCGAGGCGTTGCGGAGCGCCTGGTACTCACGGTCCGTGAGGGTCTGGGAGGGCGCCACCGTGATCGAGTCACCCGTGTGGACGCCCATGGGGTCCAGGTTCTCGATGGAGCAGATGATGACGACGTTGTCCTTGCCGTCGCGCATGACCTCCATCTCGAACTCCTTCCAGCCCACCAGAGACTCCTCCACGAGGACCTCGGAGTTCATGGAGAGGGAGAGGCCGCGGGAGACGATCTCCTCGAACTCCTCCACGTTGTAGGCGATGCCGCCGCCGGCGCCGCCCATGGTGAAGGCCGGGCGGATGACGCAGGGCAGCCCGATCTGGGCCAGGACGCGGCGCGCGTCGTCCAAGTCATTGGCGATCCCCGAGCGGGCGGACTCGAGGCCCGCCTTGGTCATCGCCGCCCGGAAGAGGTCGCGGTCCTCGGCCTTGCGGATGACCTGGGCGTCGGCGCCGAGCATCTCGATGCCGAGCCGCTCGAAGGTCCCCCGATCGTGCAGGGCGAGGGCCGTGTTGAGTGCGGTCTGGCCGCCGAGGGTCGGCAGGACCGCGTCCGGCTTCTCCTTCTCGAGGATGCGCTCGACGACCTCGGGGGTGATGGGCTCGATGTACGTGGCATCGGCCATCTCCGGGTCCGTCATGATCGTGGCCGGGTTGGAGTTGACCAGGATCACCCGGTACCCCTCCTCACGCAGGGCCTTGCAGGCCTGGGTGCCGGAATAGTCGAACTCGCAGGCCTGACCGATGATGATCGGTCCGCTTCCAATGATCAGGATCGACTCGAGGTCTTCTCGACGGGGCATCGCGCGATTGGGGGCTTGGGTGGGGGGGGCGCGGTGTTCAGCCGAGTCGGCCAAACTTCCCAAGTAGACCAGATCGCGGGGGGCTGATCCACGGCCCATGGCTGGATCTCGCCCGACCCCAAAGCGGGGCCGCGTCGCGGCCTGCGGTGTCCAGGGACGGTCAGGTGTCGATCAAGCTTGGTTCAAGGGGCCCCGGGTGCGGCGGATCCGGTGGCGCGGGAGCGCAAGATGTCGTGGCACCTCCACAGCAACCCGCGCACGGCACTCCCCATGGCCAAGTCCCTCCTCCTCCCGTTCTGCGTTCTCCCCCTCCTCGCCGCCTGCGGTGGGGGAGGGAGCGCCGCGTCGCCTGACTCCGGGGCGAACCTGACGACCTACGCTGGCTTCGAGCGTGACTTCGTGACCCTGGGGGGCGATCAGGTCCTCCTCGGGTCCCTCATGCGCGGGGACAAGGACTTTGTCTCGGGGTCGTTCTCCATCATCGGTGCGGCGGACGAGAGCCTCGTCCTCGACGACTTCGGGAACGCCTTCCAGGCGTCCGATACCCCGGACCTGCCCGCCACGGTGCGGATCCTCGGGCGGGTGCGGGACCGCACCCAGGCGACCCAGAGCATCGCCCTGCGCCTCGACAGGGATCTCGGCTTCAAGTTCGACCCCGGCGCGTCCTCCGAGACGACCCAAGTGGCGTCCAGGGCGGTGGAGCTCGCCCAGGTCGCCGGGTTCATGATCGTCGCGGACGCGGGTGACCCGGCGGTCAAGGTCTGGGGGAGCGCTGCCGCGGGCAACGTGGCCCCCGCCTTCTCATCCGCGGTCCCGGCCCCCGCCTCGGACGTGGCCCTCGATGAGCCCTCGGACCGCCTCTAGGCCGCGCTGACGGACGGCACCATCGCCGTCTTCGACGACTTCCTCGCGACGAGGCCGGCGGCGCGGCGGGGAGCCGTGACGACGGCGCGATCTACGTCATCGAGGCGGCCTCGATCTCCAGCGGGTTGTCTCGGTGGCGTCCGTGGTCGCGGGACCCGCGACCCAGCTGGACGAGCCCGGCGACCTCGCCTGGAACGGGGGCACGCTCTGGGTGGCGGAGCGGGAGAACGACCGGCTGCTTCGCTTCGACGGGCTCCTGGGCCTCTCCGGCGACGCGGCACCGGACGCGACGCTCGCGGTCCCGGAGGTCTACTCGGTCGAGCTGAACCCCGAGTTCCTGTCCCCGGGGACCGGCGGCTCCATCACGACCGACTGAGCGGCTCAGAGCCGGAGCTCGGTCAGGCAGCGGACGGAGAGGACGTCTCTCCGGGTGCCCGAGCGTGACCGATCCAGGAGCACGGGTTCGATGCCGACGGAGCGTGCGCCAAGGACGTCGTTCTCGAAGGAGTCGCCCACGTGGAGGGACCCCTCCGCGCTCGCCTCCAGGCGATCCAGCGCCCTCAGGAAGAGGGCCTCGGAGGGCTTCTCGGCCTCCTCGACCGCGCTGCACAGCACGGTGTCCGGCCGGAGCCCGAGGTCCCCCAGCAGGGCCTCCAGGGCATAGCTCCAGTTGGAGACCACGCCGACTCGCCACCCGTCCGCCCGGGCGCGGTCGATGAGATCGGCGGCTCCGGGGAAGAGCCGGAAGGTCCTGGCGTCCTCGTAGACGGAGAAGAGGTGCTCCTGAGCCAGAGCGGTGTCCGTACTGGACAGCCCGAGCCGTTCCGCGAAGATGATCTCGATGAAGCGCTCGAACCAACCGCGGCTGTATCGAAAGGCGTCCCCCCGCGCCGTCGGGATCGTGATCGGGAGCGACTCGTGAGTCTCGGCCATGAGGCCGGACATCGCGGCCGGGCTCACCTCGACCCCGGAGCTCGCGGCGGCGTCGGCGTAGATGGAGGCGCGGGGGGAACGCTCGATGGCGAGCGTGCCGCCGAAGTCGAGGAGGAGGGCTCTGGTCACGGTGTCGGCCTCAGGAGGGGGCGAGCTTCCATCATGGGGGCGCTGCTGGCTGGCGTCTCCCTTCTCCATGGCGTCTCGTGCGTGAGCGTCCCGGTGGACGATCCCAGGGAGGCCCGCGCGGAAGCCTCGGAGCGTGTGGGGTCCTGGACCGAGGCGGCGGGGCTCTGGACGCAGATCTACCTGGACTCAGGCTCCCGTAACCTGGAAGCCGGCCGGCTCGCGGCTCGGGCGTCCCTCGTCGCCGGGCGGCCCGAGGAGGCCCTCTTTCGTCTCAACGATCTCCTCGCGCGGACGCCTGGGGAGCCGCGCCTCCTCGAGATGCGAGGGAGCGCGCGCGAGGGCCTCAACCAGCCGGAGGCGGCGCGCGCGGACTACGAAGCTGCGCTCCTGGTGGAACCGAAGCTGCCGCGGGCCCTCTCCCGGCTAGGGGCGTTGGACGTGGCCGAGGGCGACCTTGAGCTGGGTCTCGCGCGCCTCTCCGCGGGGGTCGCGCTCGACCCGCGGGACGGCGAGGCGCAGTTCAGCCTCGGGGTCGCGAGCGCCGGCGCCGGGCTCCTGGATCAGGCCGCGGAGGCCTTCGAGGCGGCGTTTCAAGCGGGTGAACCGGACGCGCCGGTCGCGCTCGCGCGGGGTCTGGAGGCTGCCCGCCTCTTGCAAGGCGATCCCCGGTGCGCCCGCTGGCTCGCTCCGATCCTGGAGGCCTACCCCCAACACACCGAGGTCCTCTGGCGCCTCGGTCAATCCGAGTTTGCCGGGGGGCAGAGGGCGGACGGTCTCCGGCACCTCGCCCGCGCGGCGGAATCCGATCCCGGCGACGTGGCAGCCCTCGTCGCGTATGCGACGGGGTTGAGCCTCGCCGGGCGCGCCGCGGAGGCCGAGGCGGTCATCGAGCACACCAACGCGCTCGATCTGACGCCCGCCGAGCAGGCGTTGCTCGAGGGCCTGACAGGGAGGAACGGCGACGCGCGGGTGCCAGAGACCCAGCCGGCGCCACCCGGCGCGGTCACTCGCCGCCAGTGACCTTACGGACGGCCTCTTCGAGCTTCTCCTCGAGCTCCTCCGCGAAGTCGTCCCCGAAGTCCGTCGCGAGCACGTCCAGTTCTTCGAAGGTGAAGCGACCCGTGTCGGGGCTATACGGCACGCCATACTCCCACTTGTTGCCGTCCGAGGCGTGGATCGTGATCGCGACCTGGGAGTCGCCCTCGACGGGCTCGATGGTGTAGGAGACGACTTCGAACTCGGACATCTGGAGGGTTGGAAGGGGTGGGGCGGAGCAACTCCGCTGATCTTGCCTGATCGTGCGCGGTCGGGCCATGCCCCTACTGTTCGCTTGGAGGCGCTCGATGGGGGCACCCCGTCGGAGAATCCCCGGTTGAACCACCCGGCAGACCCAGCCGCTTCGCCCGACCAGGAGCTCTGGGAAGCGCGGGTCCACGGCCTTGAGGGTCATGCACGGCGCGCGGATGTCGTGGATCTCCAGGATGAGATCCTCGCCGAGGCGGAGCCGGTCGCCGGCGACGAGCTTGGCGTCTTCCAGTCCACGAGTAAGTACGTTCTCGCCGAAGGTCCCCGGCTCATGGCACTCCACGTCGTCGTCCCGCAGGGCCTCGTAGGTCTCGATCGAGAGCAGGCAGACCGCTCGGTCACGCCCCCCGTGCAGGTGGAATCGATGCCGGTCGCCCTCGAGGCCGTCGAGGCTGACGGCGCAGGACTCCACCTGGGTGTTCGGGAGGCCACCGGGCCCGATGCAGACGGCGACGATCTCGGCGGCTCGGCTCACGGACGGAGGAAGAAGTAGTAGAGCTGCCCGGCGGAGCGTGTGGCGCCGGAGAGCTGCTCGGCCGCGGGGCCCACGCCGAGGTAGAGGTCCGCCCGGCCTGCAGTCCGGATCGCGCCGCCCGTGTCCTGGTCCAGCATTAGCTTGGTGAAGGGGCGCTGCCCGCTGCCTTGCGTGGGGAGGGCCGTCTCCACGAAGCACAGGGCGCCGCGAGGAAACAGGGTCTTGTCGGTGGCGATGGTGCGCTCGGCGGAGACCTCGAGGTTGAGGCTGCCGCGCGGGTTCCCGTCGATCGGGGTGAAGAAGACGTAGCTCTCGTTACGCTCGAGGAACGACTGGACCTCCCCAGGGTTCGCGGCGGCCCAGCGGCGGATCGCGGCCAGGTTCATGTCCTCCGCAGTCACGCGGCCGGCGGCGATGAGGTCCTTGCCGAGGGAGGTGTACGGACGTCCGTTCTTGCCCGCGTACCCGAAGCGGGCGATCTCGCCGTCCTCGAGCTGGACGAAGGCAGAGCCGTTCACGTGGGCGATGTAAGCGTCCAGTGGGTCGGCGAGCCAGACGATCTCGAGGTCCCGGTAGCTGGCGTCGGCGAGGACGGCCCTGCGGTCGGGGTACTGGCGCAAGCCCGCGGCCGTGGCCTGACCCAGGGTCGTCCCGTCCTCCGCCTTGACAAGGTCGCCGGGCAGCGCGTGGAGGGGGTGGCGGTACCTGGCGGTGCGCACGAGGCTTCCGGGCAGCAACGGCGTGCAGTAACCCGTGAAGAGGACGCCCCCTCCCTGGCCGTCCCAGCCTGCGCTCTTGTAGACCGTGAACTCCCGCTCGAAGGCGGCGGCAAACTCGTCGGCGTTGCGCGCCTCGTCCAGGAGCTCCCGGAAGCGCTCCAGGCTCGCGAGGGCTCGCTCGTGGGTGATGCTCGCGATCGGGAAGAACTGCTGCGAGTGCTTCGAGCGGGTCCAGCTGATGGAGCGCTCGAGGGCTGGAACCAGCTCCTCGCGCTCTCTCCAGGTCCAGGTGCTCCGCATGTCGGGGCGGTGTTCGTCCGGACCAAGCTCGATGAGCGCGGCGGCGCCCGGCGCGAGCGGCCGCCCGTAGTCGGGCGCCTCTGGCGTCGTGGTGAAGAGGGAACAGGCCGGGGCCGTGGCGCAGGCGAGGAGGGCGGGGAGCGTTTTCCAGTTCATGGTGATGCGGTCACTCGAGGACTCTGCGGGCCAGCGTGGCTTGAAGGCGACGCGGGATCACGCGCAATCCCGCCGTGGTGAGCTTGTTGGCGAGGCCTGGAACCGTGACGCGGCGGCTCCTCTCGATGGCGTCGACCCCTGCCCGAGCCACGTCGACGGGGTCGAGGCTCGTGGCGACTTGCGCCCGACCTCGTACGTTGCCCGAGATCTCGAAGAACGCCGTGTTCGTGCTCCCGGGGCACAGGGCCAGGACACGCACGTCGCAGTCACGCAGCTCCTCATCGAGCGCCTCCGCGTGGTGCAGGACGAAGGCCTTGGTCGCGCCATACGCGGCGTATCCAGGGCAAGGGAGGAACGAAGCGGTCGAGGCCACCTGGAGGATGCGGCCTGTTCCGCGGGCGCGCATCTGGGCGGCGAAGTGCTTGGTGAGCTCGGCCACGGAGAGGACGTTGAGCTGGATCATTCCGCGCTCGTCCTCCCAGGGATGCCCGACGCCGTCTCCGTGCATGCCGATCCCTGCGTTGTTGACGAGGACGTCAACGGCTGGGGTCTCGCCACACCTGTCGATGAGGGCTGCCGCTCCGCCGGGGGCCGCGAGGTCTGCAGGGATCACCTCCGCGCTGACCCCGTGCTCCGAGCGGAGGGAGGCTGCCAGCGCCTCAAGTCGGTCCGCTCTTCGGGCGGCGAGGGTCAGGTCAGCGCCGCGAGCTGCGAGTTCACGGGCGATCTCGGCACCAATGCCCGCTGAAGCGCCGGTCACCAGCGCCCGTCGTCCCCCCAGATCAAAGCCCATGGGGCGCATGATGGGATATCGCGGGCCCGAGTTGAAGGGGGCGCCAGCTGGGGTCGAAAACGACGCGGGCCGCGCGCCCGGGGGGTGCACGGCCCGCCTTCACAGGGGGAGCGAGGGGTGGCCAGGTCAGAGGTCGATGATCTGGTCCGAGAAATGCAGGCGTGTGACCTGACGGACGTCGTCGGCGCCATCTCGGCCCGGGACGGTGTCCGTGACGCGGGTCACTGTCGAGTCCACGGCGACGATGGTGTACTCGCTGGACAGGCCAGTAAAAAAGGCCTCGTCTGCTCCTCGGTCTCCCTCGATTCGGTCTGCGCCACCGCGGCCTTCGAACTGATCCGCGAGGTCGCCGCCGAGGAAGGTGTTGTCCAGCTCGTTGCCGTTGATCCGTCCGGTGATATCGCCGCGGAATCCGGCGCGTTCGAGGTAGCGCGAGCGGTGGGTGTAGGCGAGCGCAGGGTCAAACTGCATCTCGAAGGTGCCGCTGAAGGACGAGGCGAGGTAGGCCGGGAAGGCCTGGCTGGGTGCGAAGAAGGACTCGATCAGGGCGAGGGCGCCGGGGTCTCCTGCCTGGAGGGTGGACCGGTCACAGAAGTCGTACTCACCGGAGCCCCCGGAGGTCCCTTGACCGGACGGGTCGTGGCCCCAGACCCCGTAGTAGACGGAGAGGATGAGGCCCAGGTAGTCGGCGTCGGCCTGACCTTGTTGCTGGCCAGCGACGGGGCGGTAGAGCCCCTGGGACTCGGCGTGCAGCCGCGCCAGGGTGAGCGCCTCGGCGAAGTCGGGCACGGTGGCTCCCAGCCCAAA
>JAQWJQ010000148.1 GCA_029248265.1 Planctomycetota bacterium | reverse complement strand
ATGAGCGGTGCAGTTGCGGTTGAAGTCGTGCGGTTTGGTTGGTCAAGGGTGCCGCCGGCGCCATGCGCCGGCGGCAGTGGCTCACGTGCAGGCCTCGCAGGACTCCGGGTTCTCCAACGAGCACGCCACGGCGTCTGCGTCGGACACTGCCGCGGTGTTGGAGGCCTGGGTCTGGCGAATACGAGTCGCCGGTCGTGAGCGGAGGTAGTACGTGGTCTTCAGGCCCTGCTTCCAGGCGTACAGGTACATGGAGGACAGCTTCCCGATGGTGGGGGAGGCCATGAAGAGGTTCAGGGACTGACTCTGGTCGATGAACGGGCCGCGGGCGGCACCGAGGTCGACGAGGGCCTTCTGGGGCACCTCCCAGGCGGTGCGGTACAGCAGCCTGAGCTCTTCGGGCAAAGCGGTGATGCCCTCGATGGACCCCTCGGCCTGCTTGATCTGCTGGCGCATGGAATCGGTCCAGAGCCCCAGCTTCTTCAGGTCAGCGACGAGGTAGTTATTGATCTGCATGAAGTCCCCCGAGAGGGTCTCACGCTTGAACAGGTTCGACACCTGGGGCTCGATGCACTCGTAGCAGCCGGCGATGCTCGCGATCGTCGCCGTCGGCGCGATGGCGATGATGAGGCTGTTGCGGAGGCCGGTCTTGGCGATCTGCGCCTTCACCTCGGCCCACTCCTTGGTGAGCGTCGGCTTCACGTCCCAGAGGTCGAACTGCAGCTTGCCCTCGGCGGCCCAGGTGTCGTCGAACGCGTCGTGCGCGCCGGAATCCTCCGCGATCTGCGCTGAGGTGCGGACCGCGTGCAGGTAGACATGCTCCTGGATCTCCGCCGTCAGCTTCATGGCTTCCGGCGAGTCGAAGTTGAGGCGCATCTTGAACAGCACGTCCTGCAGCCCCATGCAACCCAGCCCGACCGGGCGCCAACGGCTGTTGGAAACCGCCGCCTCGTCCGTGGGGTAGAAGTTGATGTCGATCACTCGGTCGAGGTACTTGACCGCGGTCTGGACGACCTCGCCGAGGCTCTCGAAGTCGAAGCTGGCGACCCCGTTGTCGTCCTTCACGACGAACTTGCCGAGGTTGACGGAGCCGAGGTTGCACACCGCCGTCTCGTCCTTGGAGGTGACCTCCAGGATCTCGGTGCAGAGGTTCGAGAGGTGCACGACGTTGCCGGCGACCTTCGCCTGGTTACAGGTCCGGTTGCTGGTGTCCTTGAAGGTCATCCAGCCGTTTCCGGTCTGCGCGAGCGTGCGCATCATCCGCGAGTAGAGGTCGCGGGCCTTGACCTGGCGCTCGAACTCGCCCTTCTTCTCGGCGTCGAGGTAGATACGCTCGAACTCATCGCCGTGGGTGTCGCACAGCAGCGGGTGACGCTTGGGGTCGAAGAGCGACCACATCTCGTCCGCTTCCACGCGGCGCATGAAGAGGTCAGACACCCAGTTCGCGAGGTTCAGGTTGTGAGTACGGCGGGCCTCGTCCCCGGTGTTGTCGCGCAGCTCGAGGAACTCCTCGATGTCTGAGTGCCAGGTCTCGAGGTAGACACACGCCGCGCCCTTACGGCGCCCGCCCTGATTGACGGCGGCGACGGAGCTGTCGAGGGTCTTGAGCCACGGGACGATCCCGTTGCTCTCACCGTTGGTGCCCTGAATCAGCGAGCCACGCGAGCGGACGCGGTGGTAGGCGACGCCGATCCCGCCGGCGAACTTGGAGAGCCGCGCGATGTCCTGGTAGCGGTTGTAGATGGCCTCCAGGTCGTCCTGCGGCGAGTCCAGCAGGTAGCACGATGAGAGCTGCTGGTGGAGCGTGCCGGAGTTGAAGAGCGTAGGGGAGCTCGGGAGGTACCGGAGCGACGAGATCAGTCGATAGAAGTCGCGCGCTTCGCTGGGGGACTGCGCCAGACCGCAGGCGACCCGCATGAAGAAGTACTGCGGCGTCTCGAGGACGTGTCGGCTGCTCGGGTGCTTCAGCAGGTAGCGGTCGTACACCGTCCTGAGACCGAAGTACTCGAAGAGGTGGCCGCGGTCGGCCTCGATCGTGTCGTTGAGCTTGCGGGCGTTCGCAGCGACGAACTCGGCCGTGCGCTCGTTGATGATCCCGAGCTCGTGCCCCAGGCGGATCGACTGGCTGAACGAGAAGATCTCCTGGTTCTGCACCTCCTTGTCGATGTAGGTGCTGAGCAGGCGAGCTGCCAGGCGGCTGTAGGTCGGCTCCTCAGCGGTCAGGGACGCGGCGGTCTGGATCGAGAGCCGGTCGAGTTCAGAGGTGGTGGCGCCGTCGTACAGCCCGCTGATGGTGCGGGTTGCGATGCGCATCGGGTCGACGTCCGTGAGCCCTTCGGCGCAACGGCTCACCGCCCGAACGATCTTGTTCAGGTCGACTGGCTCAAGGTTGCCGTCGCGCTTGCGGACCTGCATGCCCGGGGCTTCAGGACCCGCGGCGGTGCTGGCCGGCGGGGCCCCGCTGCTGTTCGCGGCGTCGGCTTCGGGGAGGGCGGCGGTGGCGGCGTTCGATTCGTCGGCGTGGGTGCGATCCATGCTTACGAGCTGGGGGGATAGGGTCTCAGGAAAGGTGGCTGGCGCTTGGGGGGTGGGGACCCCAGCGGGGTGACGTGACGGGGGCCCGGTGGGCGAACTTCCCTCTCGGGAGTCCGCGTCGTGCCCGCGACGGGTCAACTCGCTCTGCGGTTGGCTCAGCGCGCTGGAGCCGTTCGCAGGGCCGGAGAGTTCGGACGCCGGTTCCCTCGGGATAGCGGCATCTTTGAAGCTCGATCCGGCCGGGAGGTTGGGGCTAGCTGGAGCCCCTTGACCTGCCCGCGGGCCCTGGACAGGGCCGGCCCCGAGCGGGCCGGACCGGACAGGGTCGCCGGAGCGTGGATAGGGGAGCTGGTCGCGGGACGCGGGCTTGGTGCTTCGCGAATCGGGTCGACCAGCGCCCCCGGTGGGCTCCATCGGGCTGGTGGGCTTCATGGACCTCTCTTCGGTAGGCCGACCACAACATCTTGTGGTCAATCTGGGGGAAGAGCGGATCCGGCGAGGCCATGGCCCCAGTATATGGGCCGACTCAGCTTGGTGCACCCCAAATGTAGTGGTCCGGGAAGACGCCGCAACTGGCACCCTGATAGCGACTTGAGCGCCCCTTGTGGAGGTTGGTCGCAGCCTCGAGGGCGAGTTTTTGCTCCGGACCAATCCCAGGAGTATTCCTCGGGCGCTCTCAATGCTGGCCATTTTCTCGGGGGCCGAGAGGGCCGCTCGCGGTCCGCGGCGGCGGTGCGGGAGGGGAGGAGGGGGTCATCCCCTCCTCCCCCGGTCTCACCGACCGCCGAGGATCCGACCGTAGCGGTAATAGGCCTCGAGGCAGAGGGCCATGGTGGCGGTGGAGTAGACACGGCCGCCCGGCTGCCCCCAGGGGCCGATGGGATCCCAGGACCCTCGCGCGGCACCGTCCATCCGCTGCGACCCGATGACCGCAGGCTCCATGGCCTTGCGCCAGCGACGCCAGTGGTCGCCTCCCATCTGGTACATGGCGTAGGAGCCGTAGTACCAGTGGTACATGTCGCAGCCGAGGCCCTCGGGGTCCCAGCGGGGGGGCGCGTCGAGGATCAGGTCGGCATGCTGACCCATGACCGGGTGCTCCTCGGGGTCCTGGCCGAGGAAGAAGCGGCATAGCAAGGCCACGGAGGTCAGCGCCTCGCCCTTCTCCACGGGGTACTGGTCGTTCATCCCACTGACGCGAGAGCTGGCGGAGCCGGTCTCCCGGTAGCCCACCCTCCCGGTCCCCGGGTCGGTCATCTCGTCGAACCACTGGGTGGCTGCGATGAACGCCTCGCGGTCCACCCGCAGGCCCGCGTCCTCGCCCGACTTCATGGCGAGCACCATCCAGCCGGTGACCGAGGTGTCATTGGTCCCGTCCGGAGGGACAGAGTAGCCCCAGACGCCGTAGGGGTTGCGCGCGCGGCTGATGTAGTTCAGCGCGCGCTGGACCTTCAACTTCAGCACGGTCG
Organism: Planctomycetota bacterium; assembly: GCA_029248265.1. Taxonomy (GTDB): domain Bacteria; phylum Planctomycetota; class UBA1135; order UBA1135; genus Saltatorellus. The sequence goes on along the minus strand of JAQWJQ010000148.1, from coordinate 31,603 downwards.
AGCGGTCCAGGTAGTAGGACTCGCACATGGCGAGGGTGGCGATGGCGTGGTCGTAGAGGAACGCGTGGCCGATCTCCTCGCCGAACAGGCCGGACTCGCGGTCCTGCTCACGGCTGAGCCACCTCATGCCGCGCCGGACGACCTCCTTGTGGACGCCACGGGTCATGGTGTGGCCGTTCCCGAGGAAGGCGAGCAGCGCGAGCCCGGTGACCCCGATGTCATGGTGCGCGTAGCCGGGACCGTCGGTCCGGTCGCCCGCGGGGTCGTGCTTCATGAAGCCGTCGGCGTCCCAGCCCCCGTCCGCGTCCTGGTGCTCGGCGAGCCAGTCGAGCGCGATCTTCACGCTCCTTGCGCCGGGCTTGCCGCTCGGTCCACCGGCGCCACTCCCGAAGCGACCGGCGCTCCCGGGAGGCCCCCCGGGACCGATGCCAACGAGCGCGTTGGGGTTGACGCTGTCGAGGGGAGAGACGCTGTCGAGCGCAGGGTCACCGTCTGGGGTCGTGGAGGTCTCCTCGGTGAACCGTTCGCTCTGCACCGGTTGGTCGATCTCGACCTCCGGGACGACCTCCGGCAGGGGGTCGGGCTCGATGATCTCAACGGGCTCCTCGGGCTCGAGGACCTCGGGCTCCAGGGGAGCCTCGAGGTGGGCCTTGATGATCGCCTCCTCGGGCTTGTCGAAGATCGACCAGGGGATCGCAGCGAGGATCAGGAACGCCACCAGGTGAAGCGCCCCGGAGATGGCGATCCACGGGGCCCTCTCCATCCAGTCGTAGAGCGCCTCGCCGAAGGACTCTTGCTGCCAGTCGATGTCGCGGTGAGTGGTGATGGGGTCTTGTTGGGTCTTCATCTCGAGCTCCTCGCCGCCTTGGCGATCACGGGGTCGCCAACTCGAACGGGGGCGGCGAGGCGAGGTTCACGGTCAAAAGAAGGTCGCCTTTCGGTGAACCGGAGCGCGCGAGTGCATCGCTGTTCGCCCGCCCTCGGCCCCAAAGCAAAACGCCCGCACGGTCGTTGGACCGCGCGGGCGTTTCAGCTCACGGTGGTGATCTGCTCTGGATCAGCGGGTGCCGAGCACCCGGGCGTAGCGGTAGTACGCCTCGAGGCAGAGGACCATGGTCGCGGTCGAGTAGACGCGGCCACCGGCGTAGCCCCAGGGGCCCACGGGGTCCCAGGAACCCTTGGAGGAGCCATCCTTGCGCTGGGAGCGGAGGACGGCGGATTCGAGCGCGCTCTTCCACGCCTTCCAGTACTTCCCGCCCATCTGGTACATGGCGTAGGAGCCGTAGTACCAGTAGTACATGTCGCAGCCAAAGCCCTCGGGGTCCCACTCCGGGAGCGTCCGGAGGAGCAGGTCCGCGTGGTCCTTCATGACCGGGTTGTCGGCCGGGGTCTGCCCGAGGAAGAAGCGGCACAGCAGCGCCACCGAGGTGAGGGCCTCACCCTTGTCCTCGGGGTACTGGTCGTTCATGCCCGTCACGCGGGAGCTGGGGGAGCCCGGCTCGAAGTACCCGACGCGGCCGGTGCCGGGATCGGTCATCTCGTCGAACCACTGGATGGCCGCGTTGTAGGCCTCGCGGTCGATCTTCAGCTTCCCTTCCTCAGCGGACTTCATGGCGAACACCATCCAGCCGGTGACCGAGGTGTCGTTCTGGCCGTTGGGCGGGACCTCGTAGCGCCAGACCCCGTACGGGTTCCGCGCGCGGCTGATGTAGTTCATCGCCTTCTGGGCCTTCGTCTTCAGCAGCGTCGACTTGTCCAGGTAGAAGGTCTCGCACATGGCGAGCGTCGCGATGGAGTGGTCGTAGAGGAACGCGTGGCCGATCTCTTCGCCAAAGAGGCCGGACTCGCGGTCCTGCTCCTGGGCGAGCCACTTGATGCCGCGCTTGACCACGTCCTTATAGGTGCCGCGGGTCATCGTGTGCCCGTCCCCGAGGAACGCGAGCAGCGCGAGGCCCGTGGAGCCGATGTCGTGGATGGGGTCGCCAGAGCCGTCGCACTTATCCCCGGACGGGTCGTGCTTCATGAACTCGTCGCAGTCCCACTTGCCGCTCTCGTCCTGGTGCTTCTTGAGCCACTCGAGGCCATCCTTGATCGCCTGCTCGGTGCCCTTGCCGCCGCCGGCGCGCAGGTTGCGCTTGCCGCCGAAGCGGCCGCCGTACTTGCCACCGGCGCCCCCGCCGATGCCGAGCAGCGAGTTGCTGTTGTTCTTGTCGAAGGGGGAGTCCGAGTCCATCGTCGGGTCGCCCTCGGACTGTTCGAACTCCTCATTGGTGTCCGTCTCGTTGTGGTCGGAGACCTCGAAGTCCTCGATGATCGGCTCTTCTTCCGTCTCCTCCTCGATCTCCTCCTCGGGCTCCTCCGGCTCCTCGATCTCAGGCTCGGGCGCCTGCTCGATCGTGGCCTGGACGTTCTGCTCCTTGGACCGCTCGAAGATGCTCCAGGGGATGTTCGCGACGATCAAGAACGCCACGGCGTGCAGGATGCCTGACACAGCGAGCCAGGGACCCTTCTTCATCCAGTCGTAGAGGACGTCGTTGAACGTCTCCTCCTCCTCCCAGGGCTTGGGCATGGAGGATTCGATCTGGATGTCCTTGTAGTCGTTGCTCATGGCGTTGACGTCGCCGGGACGAACCGCTGGGGTCCGCCGGGCTTCCTGAAGGGGGGCGCCGCCCTTGGGGGCGGGGAAGGTCAACGGGGGGCCGGTGACCTGGAGAAGTGGGTTGCGAGAGGGCAGGACGGAGAGTCCTGGCCCGCCTGACGCTCAACGCAGGGGGCCGAGCGAGGTTCAGAGGTTATCCCCCGAATCCTCTCCCGGCTACCGCTGAGGCCGGCGGAAGCGGGTTGTGGGCCGGATCTTCCGTCGGATCTCGATCACCTTCAGCGGAGGCGTCGACCCGTGATGAGGGCCCGGCGGGCCTCCACGGGGAGCACATGGGTCGTCCGAGCGAGCGCGCTCAGGCCGCGCTCGATACGGAGCTCCCGGGTCTGCGTCGAAATGGCTTCCTGCAGTTGGGCCTGCATCTCGAGATCTTCGAAGGGGAGCGCCTCGGTGGCTTCGGTACGGCTCTCGAGCTGATAGATGATGAAATAAATCGTCCCTCCTCCCGGGTCGTACCGGATCACGGGGGAGACCTTGCCGGGCACGACGGCCTCCAAGAAATCGGCCATAACAGGCCCAGGGTGGAGGGATTGGAACATCCGCGCGGCCTCCTCTTCCCTCACGGGGAACCGGCTGGCCTCGCCCTTGAGGTTCTCGGGAGCGTACTCCTCGACGAGCTCATCAAAGGAGCCCCCTCCCGTGAGCAGGAACTCTCGCGTGGCGCCGGCGAGGGCCGACGCGCGCTCCTCGCTGCCCTCCTTCTCGCTGCTGATGACGAGGCGGCGCAGGCTGAGCTCGGCGGCACGGCGCCCGATCAATTCGCCAAGCGCGGGGTCCGGGCTCTCCATCAGGAGGTCATAGCGGGCCTGGAGGGCGCCAGGTCGGACGTACGAATCCACGTAGATCCGGCCCGCAGCGCCCGTGGATCGGCCCGTGACGGCGTCCATCCAGAACTGAGCGAGGAGCCGCTTCTTCAGGAGCTCGCGGAGGGCCGTCGCGTCAAATCCAATGCCGCTCAGCCATTGGCCGAGCTTCACCGCGCCCCCACGAACGGCGAGCTGGTTGTCGAACGCCGCCTGGACGGCGCGTTGCACGAGCTCCGGGTCATAGCCCTGGTTCAGGCCCCCCTGAATCTTCAGCTCCTGGCTGATCGTCTGCTCGACCGCTGCGAGCAGCCGGATCTCCTGCAGCCGCAGCGGGTCGGTGTCGGCAGGGAGCTCCAGGCCGGGGTCCTCGAAGCTCGGGTCCCGGAGGAACTCCCGGACCTCGGTGAGGGTCACGAGTTGGTCGCCCACCACGGCGACGTTCCAGTCGCCGTATCGAGCGGCGAGCTCCTGCTCCCTGGGCGTCCTGGGTGACCAGAACTCCTCGTCAGGGGACTCTTCCGGCTGCTGGCTGTCTGCTCGCTGGGGAGCGGGGGCGCAGGCCGAGGGCGCAACGGGAGCACCCAGCGCGGCGCTCGAGACCGCGGCGGGGGCCGCCAGGAGGAGGACGTGGGGAAGGAACTGGGGCACGCGCATGGCCGGATCTTGAGCGCGATGGGGGCCCAGATCAACCGATCGACGACTGAACAAGCTTCTCGAGCCAGCGGACCGCCTTCTCCGGACGGTCTCCGAGGTGCCCAGGGAGCACGACGTGGGCGACCCCAGGCTTGATCCGGCGGATATCCAGCTGCCTTCCGCCGGGGCGCTGGCCCGCGAAGAGGTGCTCGAACGCCACCGCGTCGGAGTACTGGATGACATACCGGTCGCCGTGCCAGGCCACGTGCTTCACCCGAGCGTGGTCGAGGGGGAGCTTCAGCTCGAACATCCGGTGCAACTCCTTCGCCTCGGCGGGGGGGCGCCCATAGCGGTCGCGGAGGCCCTGGAAGGTCTGCTCGAGGATCTCTGCGTCCGGGCTCTGCGAGAGGGCTCGCAGCGCATCGAGGCGCTCGTCGGCCTTCTCGATCCAGGTCTCCGGGAGGAATGCGCGCAGGCCGACCTCCAGCTCGCAACCCGCCTCGGTCTCCTCGAAGCGCGGTCGCTCACGGTCGGTGGTCTCGCCCGCTGCGAGGCGCTCCACGGTCAGCTTCAGCAGCCGGCAGTACATGTCATAGCCGACCGCCGCGATGTGCCCGGACTGCTGCGGGCCGAGGATGTTGCCGGCGCCGCGCAGCTCGAGGTCCTTGACCGAGATGCCGAAGCCGGCGCCGAGGTGGTTCATCTCCTCGAGCGCCTTGAGGCGCTCGCGGGCGTGCTGCTTCAGCGGCTTGTGCTTCTCCACGAGCAGGTGGCAGTGGGCCTTCACCGAGCCCCGGCCCACCCGGCCGCGGAGCTGGTGGAGCTCGGAGAGGCCGAAGTGGTCGGCGTCATCGATGAAGATCGTGTTCGCCGTCGGGACGTCCACTCCGTTCTCGATGATGGTGGTGGCGACGAGCACGTCGACCTCGCCGTCACGGAAGGCGGACATGACGTCCCGGAGCTCGCCGGCGGGCATCTGTCCGTGCCCGATCGCGTAGCGCGCCTCGGGCACGAGGTCGCGCAGGTGGGCGCAGACCGCCTCGATGGAGGTGACGCGATTGTGGAGGAAGAAGATCTGCCCGCCGCGGTTGAGCTCGCGCCGGAAGGCCGCCTGAATCTCCGCGTCATCCTCGCGGTACCCGAGGACCGTCTCCACCTCCTGGCGCCCGGGGGGCGGCGCATTGAGCGCGGAGATGTCGCGGACTCCCGAGAGCGACATGTGCAGCGTGCGCGGGATCGGTGTCGCCGTGAGGGTGAGCATGTCGACGTTGGCGCGGAGCTTCTTGAAGTGCTCCTTGTGGGTGACACCGAAGCGTTGCTCCTCATCGATGATCACCATCCCGAGGCGCTTGAACTCCACGTCCTTGGAGAGGATCCGGTGCGTCCCGATGACGACGTCCACATGCCCCAGGGGGAGCCCCTCGAGGGTCTCCTTGCGCTCGCTCGCCGACGTGTAGCGAGACAGGCCGCGGACCGTGATGGGGAAGTCCGCCATCCTGGACCGGAACGTCGTGAGGTGCTGCTCGGCGAGGATCGTGGTGGGGACCAGGACGGCGACCTGGCCGCCCCCGTTCACGACCCGGAAGGCCGCTCGCACGGCCATCTCGGTCTTTCCGAAGCCGACGTCGCCGCACAGGAGCCGATCCATCGGGCGCTCAGACGCGATGTCGCGGGCCATCTCCGTCGTGACCTCGGTCTGGTCCTCCGTGTCGTCCCAGGGGAACTCGTCGAGGAACTGCTGGACGAGCTCCGGGTCACCGTCCCAGGGCGCGCGCTTGCGGAGCTGGCGCTTGGCCTGCACCTCGATCAGCTCGGAGGCGAGGTCGAACAATCCCTGCTCGACCTTCTCCTTGCGCTTGCGAAAGCTCTGTCCGCCGATCTTGTCCAGGGCCAGCCCGGAGCCGCCAGCGCCGATGTAGCGCTGGACCATGTCGATCCGGCTGGCGGGCACGTAGAGGGCGACGTCGCCTCCGAAGATCAGGTGGAGGTGCTCCTCCTCGCCCGTGCCGCGCTTCATGCGCTTGAGCCCCTGGTACCGGGCGAGCCCGTGGACGGCGTGGACGACGAGGTCTCCGGGCCGGAGCTCGAAGAAGCTCTGGAGGGCCTTCACCTTGTGCTGGTGCGCCCGTGCGCTGACGCGTTTGCGCGCACCTAGGGTCCCCTTCAGCTCGTGGCTGCCGATGATGAGCAGGCCCCAGGGCGGGGCGCGGAACCCGCGAGAGACGAAGCCAACGACGAGCTCGAGGCCCGAGGCGCCTGCCTTCTCGAATTGAGCGCTGACGCGATCTCGCTCGGCCTCCGTGAGGCACGCGACGATCACCCGCGTGCCCTCGGATGCGAGGCGCGCGAGCTCCGGGGCGGAGGCGGAGACCCCGGAGCTGAGGCCTTGAACCGAGCGCGTGTCGACGGACAGGTCGTCGCCAGGGAGGCTCTGGATGTCGAGCACCATGCGCTCGGAGAGGGCGTTATTGAGGCCCATCAGCGCACGCTCGTGATGGGCCGATTGGACCTTGAGCGAGTTGCCGCGCTCATCGATGCGCAGCGGCTCCACGCGCACGTAGAGGGTCTTCGGGTCCAGGAGCTCCAGCAGCGAGGTGCCTTCGCCGTCTTCCACTCCGCCGGCGTCCGAGGCCAGGCACACCTCGAGCTCCTCGTGGGTGGAGACCGAGCGTTGTTCGACGGGGTCGAAGTGACGCAGGGACTCGACCTCCTCTTCGAACATTTCGATCCGGATCGGCTCGTCCGAGGCGAAGGGGAAGAGGTCGAGGATGTCCCCGCGGAGGCTGACCTGGCCGGCCTCTTCCACGAGGGGCTCCCGGGTGTAGCCGGCCTTGACCAGGCGCTCCAGCAGGGCGCGGACGTCCAGCACCTCGCCGGTCTTGAGGCGCACGAACTCGGCCTCGAGGTCGCGCATCCTCGGGATCGGTTGGAGGAGCGCCTGGACGGAGGCGGCGATGGCCGGCGGCCGCTCCCCTGGGGGCCCTGTGAGGGCCTGGGCCAGCTGGAGGCGCGCGCGAATCGAGGCGGAGTCTGCGCCGCCGCGCTTGGCGCCTGCGTCCCGCGAGGGGAACTGGGTCGACGGGACGCCGAAGGCCGCGAGGTCGAGGGTGAAGGACTCTGCTTCTCCGTCCGTGGAGGTCAGCGCGAGGATCGGGCGGTCCAGCGCCGCGGCGATCTGCGCGGTGACGAGCGCCTGGGCGCCGCCCCAGGCGTTGCCCACGGAGACGAGCCCCTTGCGCTTGAGGGCGCGGACCGTTCGGGCGAGGTCCGGAGCGGGGAAAGGCACCTCGCCCGGTTGGACGAGGACCACGCCGGCTCCGGACAGGCTCTCGCCAGCGTGCCCCTCCTTTGTGGAGGTGTCGAGGAGGCTCATCCTCGCGTCGGACTCGGTCATGGGGGAAGCTGGGGCAGCCGGTGGTCAGGGGTGGGCGTCGAGGCCCAGGTCGAGGAGGGCCTCAAAGGCGGCCCAGTGCTCGGCCTCCTTGACGGTGCGACCCCAGGCGCTGGGGAACCGTTCGCCGCCCGCCGCCGCAGCGACGAGGAAAGCTCTGGCATTGTCGTCGCCGCGCCTCCGGAGCAGCTCATAGGTCGGCGGCGCGCCGAATCGATGCTGGCAGACCTCCTGGAAGCGCTGCTTCGGCTTCGGCCGCCCGCGGCGCTGTCGAGCTGCGCTCAGTTCGGGGCCGAGGGTGTCCAGGACGAAGCCGCGGGCGGCCTCGATGCCAGCGTCCAGATAGATGGCCCCGACGACGGCCTCATAGAGGTTGGCCTGGATGGAGCGGGAGAGGGCCCGGCGGTCGAGGCCGCGTCCGAGCCGCGCGTGGGCTGCGAGCCCCATGCGATGTGCGGCTCCGGCGAGCGCTTGCCTGGAGACCACCTGGGCCTTCATCTCCGTCAGGGCACCCTCGGGGTGGCCCTCGCGGTCTCCGAAGAGGGCCTCGGCGATGATGAGGTCCAGGACCGTGTCCCCCAGGAACTCCAGTCGCTCGTTGTCTCTCGGCCCGTCCCCGTCCGCCTTGGCCGACGAAGAGTGCGTCAGCGCAAGCAGTGCCAGGTCGGGCTGACTGAAGCGGTGGAAGGGGTCGAGGGGGGTGGGCACAGGGGGAGCCGAGGCGCGGGGGGAGAGTCTACCTCTGCTGCCCACTTCGTGTCCGGGTGCTATCCGTTGCGCTCCTTGGGCCTCAGGGATCGGCGTCGCGCCTCAGAAGTTCTGGTCTCCACGAATAAGCTCCGGTGGCCACGGGTAGCCTCGCGGCATGACGCTTCATTCAGCCCCCGACCCACCCTCCGCAGGGGTCGCGATCGAAGCCAAGGACCTTGAGAAGGCCTTTGGAGAGGTGCCCGCCGTGCGGGGTCTGAACCTCAACGTCAGGAAGGGGGAGTCTCTCGGGCTGCTCGGGCCCAACGGGGCAGGGAAGACCACGACCCTCCGGATCCTCTCCACGCTCCTGCCGGCGGACGGTGGGAGCGTCCGAGTCCTCGGGCTTGACCCGGCCAAGGACGGCCGGGCGTTGAGGGCCAGAATTGGCGTGGTCCCCCAGGACATCGCCCTCTACGCCGGGCTGCGAGCAGAGGAGAACCTCAGGCTCTTCGGTGAACTCGCCGGGCTCGGTGGAGCGCGCCTACGGGAGCGCGTGGAGTGGGGGCTGGAGGCCGCTGGGCTCGAGGAGCGCCGCAGGTCGCTGGTCTCGGAGTTCTCTGGGGGGATGAAGCGTCGGCTCAACCTGGTGGCGGCGCTCCTGCACGAGCCGGAGCTGGTCTTCCTCGATGAGCCGACCGCTGGCGTGGACCCCCAGTCTCGCAATCACCTGTTTGAGCAGGTGGAGGCCATCCACCGCGCGGGCACGACCCTCGTCTACACGACGCACGCCATGGGCGAGGTTGAACGGCTCTGCGGTCGGATCGTGATCATGGATCGGGGGCGGTGCCTGGCGGAGGGCACCCTCGAGGGACTCCGGGGCCTTGACGCGGTGCGGGCGGGACTGGGCACAGGGCTCCAGATGGAGCCTGGCGTGGACCTCGAGCAGGCCGCGGCGGTCCTCCGTGAACACGGGATGGGCGCCGAAGTGCGGGGCGTGGCTGCCGACCTTGAGAGCATCTTCTTGGCCTTGACGGGCCGCGCACTGCGAGACGAGAACGTCGAGGACGACTCATGATCCGGACTGCACTGATCCTCGTGCGCAAGGACCTGCGCCTCTTCATGCGCGACCGAACCGCGCTCTTCTTCCTGCTCGTCCTCCCGATCGGCCTCGGCGCGGTCATGGGGACCGCGATGGGGGGCGGCATGATGGGCGGCGGGACAAAAGCGCGGAAGGTCGCCATCGCCGTGGAGGACCAGGACCAGACCCCGACCAGCGAGGCGCTCGTCGGGGCGCTGATGGACATCGATGACCTGCGCGTGGAGTTGCTCCCAGACGCCCGCCGGCTGGTGGCCGATGGCGACCGCGCGGGAGGCCTGGTGATCCCCTCTGGCTACGGTGAGGCGCTCGTCGCAGGCCAGCCCCTCCCCGCCCTGGTCCTCTACCGGGACCCTGCGAGGCAGATCGCGAGTCAGATCATGTTGTTTCAGCTCTCCCCGGTGCTGTTCCAGCAGGCGGCCAAGGCGCTGGGCTCTGGAATGATGGACCGGGTCACCGGGTTGATGGGGCTCCCCGAGCCCAGCCGTGGCGCCGTCACCGCGGAGCTCGTCGGCTCCTACATGCGTGTCGAGAACCTCATGGCCGGGATGGAAGCCGAGTGGCAGGACTCTGCACCGCCCGTAGCGGAGCCTGCGGCGGGTGAAGCGGAGGGCGGTCGCGCAGCGGCTGAGCCGGACGAGGCGCCGCTCGCCACCTTGATGGACGCGCTGCCCTCGATGATCGGGCTCGAGGTCGAGGACCTTGCACCGCCTCGGGCGGACGGGCTCCCGCGCAGCGCGGGCGCCTCTCACGCGTTCGCGGCCATGGCGGTGATGATGCTGCTCTTCAACCTCGTGGCCTTCGCGGGGACGCTCCTTGAGGAACGCGCCGAGGGCACGCTGGACCGCCTCCGCTTGACCGCAGAGGCGGGTCGTGCGGTGCTGCTCGGCAAGATCCTCGTCACGATGTTGCTGGCCAGCATTCAGCTCCTGGAGCTCTTCAGCTTCGGCGCGCTGGCCTTCCAGGTCCCGGTGATGGAGCACCTTCCCGCGCTCGCCATCACGAGCCTGACCTGGGCCCTCGCCGCGAGCGCCCTCGGCTTGCTCTTCGCGACGGCCTGCAGGACGCGCAAGCAGATGGAGGGCCTCTCGACGCTCGTCATCCTCGTCATGAGCGCGGTCGGCGGCGCCTGGTTCCCGCGGGAGATCACCCCTGAGTGGATGCAGACCGCGGGGCTTGCCACGCCCGTGGCCTGGGCCATGGACGCCTTCCACGGCGTCCTCTGGTACGGCAAGGGCGTGCTCGATACCCCGGAGCTGAGCGGGGTGTACCCCTCACTCCTGGTGCTCGCTGCCGGCGCCACGGTGATGCTCACCGTGGCCTTTCGGCTCTATCAGCGTCGGTTCGAATCCGCCTGATCGGGGGCCGGCGGCGTGAGCCCCCGCAGGTCTGCCCCTCCCGGCTGCTGGAACACCTGCAGGTCGAACTCCGCCAACACCGCGAGGAGGTGGTCGAAGATGTCGCCCATGATCGCCTCGTACTGCACCCAGCGCTGCTCACCGCTGAAGACGTAGATCTCCATGGGGACGCCCTCGGGCCCCGGGGCGAGCTGGCGGACCAGGAAGGTCATGTCCTCGCGGATCGGTTCAAGCCCTCGGAGGTACGCCTCGACGTAGGCACGGAACGTGCCGAGGTTGGTGAGTCGGCGGCCGTTGATGGGGCTGCGCCCGTCCACGTCGTTCTCTCGGTTCCACTGGGCGATCTCCTCGCTGCGGGATTCGAGGTAGGCGCGCAGCGACTGGACGCCCCGGAGCCGCTCAAGGTCGTCGTCCCCGAGGAACCGGACGCTGTTCATGTCGAGGTTCAGGGAGCGCTTGATCCTGCGCCCGCCGGACTCGGTCATCCCGCGCCAGTTCTTGAAGCTGTCGCTCATGAACGCGTGGGTCGGGATCGTCGTGATGGTCTTGTCCCAGTTCTGCACCTTGACGGTGTGCAGCCCGATCTCGATCACGTCGCCGTCTGCGCCGTACTTGGGCATCTCAACCCAGTCGCCCACGCGGAGCATCTGGTTCCCCTCGATGCGGATGCTGGCGAGGAAGCCGAGGATCGTGTCCCGAAAGACCAGCAGTAGGACCGCTGTCATGGCGCCCAGCCCGGCCAGGAGGGCGGCCGGGCTCTTCTGCATGAGCACGGCGACCGACAGGATCCCCGCGCCGACCCAGACGACGAGCTGGACGACCTGGGCGTAGCTCCGCACGGGCTTGGTGCGCGTGGCCTCACGCTCTAGGCCGATGATCACCAGCGCATCGAGCAAGGCATGGGCCGTCTTCGCCCCTGCGAAGATCATCCAGACGTTGGCGAGGCGACGGAGGTAGTCCTGATAGACCTGCTCTCCGGGGCCGTTCAGGAGCAGGGGGGCCGCCACGTACACCACGAGCGCCGGAGCCAGGTGGCTCAGGCGCTCGAACACCCGGTGCTCCACGAGCACGTCATCCCAGCGGGTCTTGGTGCGAGACGCCACGGCGCGCATGCCGCGCACGATGACCCTCCGCGCCAGGAAGTTCGCGATGACGGCGAGGAGGATGACGCCAACCCAGCCCGCGACGAGACGTTCGGCGGGAGAGTCGAGGCGCTGCAGGAGGTCGATGATCGTTTGCATTGGGAGCAGGTGGGCAGCGTTTGGGATGCGGCCGATTCAGGCGCCAGCGCCCGGCGCCATGCACGCGGACGAGGTCAGGCCTCTGCGGCACGCTACCAAACGGCCCCTTGGGGCTCGACGGCCGTTCCTATCGGTGGAGGTCCCGTCCACCACGGCGGAGGGGTCGACCCGACGGCGGCGGCGTGCGGGACGCGCGGTCACGGTGGGCCAGGGCTCCTTGCACCCTCGGGTCGCTGGGGTCGATGGTGCACCGGCCCGGTCCTTCAAGTCCGGCGCGCCCGAGCCGCCCCCGGGGGGGCAGCCCGGGCGCGCCGGCCGCCTGGCTCTCCGCTAGCTGAAGACCTTCGCGTACTCGTCCTCATTGAAGCCGATCAGCCAGTTCTTCCCGACCCGAGCGCTCGGCGCGCGGAGGTTGCCGGTCGGGCCGAGGACGACCTCGGCGAGCCGCTCCATGGCGTCCGCGTCCTTGGCGAGGTCCAGGACCACGACCTTCTTGCCCTTCGCGGCGGTGACCTTGCGGGCCCCGTCGAAAAGTTCGGCGAGAGCCGCCTCACCGATCCGCTCTTTGGCTGCATTCACCGTCTCACGGACGGTCACGCCGGCGTTCTCCAGGAACGCGTCGGCGCGCTTGCAGCTCGTTCAGCCCTTGCGGTGATAGATCCAGTCGATTCGCTTGGCCATGGCCTTCTGTAGGGGTGGGGGTGGGGGGGGGATGCCGGGCGACTCAGCGCTGCCCGGTCGTTGTGTTCATGGACGTTCGAGCGGCGGCACCGGCCCGATGAGGCGAATGTACTCCTGGACGGCAAAGCGGTCGGTCATCCCGGCCACGTAGTCGCAGATCGCGCGCTCAGTGCCTACCTCGTCACCCCACTCCCGGAACCAGGTCGACATCTCCGCAGGGGCCGAGACGTACGCCCCAAAGAGGCCACTGATGACGGTCTTGGCCCACACACGGAAGGCCTGCAGGTAGGGGTGCCTGTAGAAGTGCTTGTAGAGGAAGCGCTGGAGCTCGGCGACCATCGGCTGCACGTCTCGTGAGTGCGCGCAGAGCATGGTCTGGTGCGCACGGACGTCCGACGTGGTCTCGATCCCGCTGTCGTGGATGTTGCGCAGGGTCGCCTGGCAGAGGTCGACGATGCAGATCCCGATCACCTCGTTCGCGGTCCGCCCGACCTGGAGCCGGGGGTCTTCGGGGGTCCGACGCAGGAAGCCAGGGTGGCGCTCCTCAATGCGCGCCCGGGCCACGCGCCAGAGCTCGACCTCGGCCTCGATGGTCTCCTCGGTGAACATGCCGGCCGAGAGGCCGTCTTCGATGTCGTGCTTGTTGTAGGCGGTGGAGTCCGCGAGGTCGACGACCTGGCCCTCGAGCAGCGGGTGGCGTGGCTTCGGGCCGAATTCCTCCGGCCAGTCCTCGGACTTTTCATGCTTCAGGAGCGACTCACGGAGCTCCCGAGTGAGGTTGAGTCCGGGGTGGTCGGGGCTCCGGCGCTCCAGGAGGTCGACCACCCGGAGGACCTGGGCGTTGTGCCTGAAGCCGCCGTGGTTGGCCATGCAGTCGTTCAGCGCCCACTCGCCGCGGTGGCCGAAGGGCGGGTGCCCGATGTCGTGGGAGAGGCTGAGGGCTTCGGCCAGCGGCTCATTCAGCCGGAGCACCCCCGCGACGCTGCGCGCGACCTGACACACCTCGAGGCTGTGGGAGAGGCGTGTGCGGTGGTGGTCCCCCTCGTCGTTGAGGAAGACCTGCGTCTTGTATTGCAGCCGGCGGAACGCCGTGGAGTGCGTGATCCTGTCGCGGTCCCGCTCGAAGATGGTGCGGTGGGGGTCCGGCGACTCGTTGTATCGACGGCCCACCGTGTCGACGCTCCGCATCGCGTAGCTCGCCAGCTGGGCGGCCTCCCGCCCCTCGCGGGTGGCGCGGTCACAGATCGAATGGGGGGTGGGGGCGCTCATGGGCGTGGGGTCCGCTGGGGGGCAGGGCGGTCCTGCCGTGACGGGCGAGGGGAGCCGGGGTGTCGGGGAGACTACCTTGTGGGCACCGCAACTTCATGGGCATCCCCGTCCCAGGAGCGACCCCAGGTGAGGTCTGGGGGGTGAGGCCCGCGTGGGTGGTGGTGCGACCTCGCCCTGGCGGCTTATCCTCTGCGCCATGTCCACACCCTGGTACGTCGAGGCATTCCGAAGCGACTATCGTGACGTCTACGCGCACCGCAACCTCGCGGCGGCGAGGGAGGAGACGCGCTGGCTCGCCACGGAGGTCCTCCGCGGCATGGACGGCCCTGTGCTGGATGACTGTTGCGGCTTCGGTCGCCACAGCTTGGCGCTGGCGGAGGCCGGCTTTGATGTCTTTGGGATCGACCTCTCGCTGGACTTGTTGGCCTCCTCAGGTGACATGGAGGGCGCTCCGGAGCGCCTGTCGGGGAGGCTCGCCCAGGCGGACATGCGGGCGCTCCCCTTCGCGGCGAGCTCCTTCGCGGCGGTGGTCAACCTCTTCACCTCCTTCGGGTACCTCGGCGACGTGGGGGACGGCGCAGCCCTGGATGAGATGGCCCGCGTCCTGCGTCCCGGTGGGACCCTGGTCATGGACCTGATGAACCCCACGTCGATCCGGCGTGGACTCCGCCCCACCTCGCGGGAGGAGCGGGACGGGATCGTCCTGGAGTCTCGCCGGTCCCTCGAGGACGGAGGCCGGCGCGTGGTCAAGGAGGTGCTCCTCACGCTGGCGACCGGGGAGGTCCGGCGGTGGCGGGAGGAGGTCCGCATGTACGAACCTGCGGAGCTGGACGCTCTCATGGCGGCCCGCGGCCTGAGCGTCGTCCGCCGGGCTGGGAGCTTCGAGGGGGAGCCATTTGACCCCCAACTGGCCGACAGGCAGGTCGTCCTCGCCCGTTCCTGACGGTCTGTCGCGGATTGCAGATCAGGCGGGTCCCCCCCGCGCTTAGAATCTCCGCCCGAAGCGCGGCAGTCCATCCCCCTGTGGGGGAGCGTCCGGACCTGAGCAGGCCGCCCAAAACGTCATGCAGCAGAATATTGTCTTCAGCGAACAGGCCCTGGAGCTCCAGGCCCTGGCCCGAAAGATCGCGGACGAGGTCGTGCGCCCCAAGGCCGCCGAGCTCGACGAGAAGCACGAGTACAACATGGAGGCGGCCCAGGCTCTCGCCAAGGCCGGCCTCTTCAAGACCTGGATCCCCAAGGAGTACGGCGGGCACAGCGCCGGCGTCCTCGCCCTCTCGTTGGTGGCCGAGGAACTCGCCAAGGCGGACTCGGGCTTCGGGGTCGCCTTCGCGGTGAACGCCCTGGGGTCGTTCCCGATCGTCCTCGGCGGAACGGACGAGCAGAAGAAGAAGTACCTGCCGCTGATTGGCAACGGTGAGAAGTTCGTCGCCTTCTGCCTCTCCGAGAAGTTCGCAGGCTCCGACGCCAGCGGCCTCGCGGTCACGGCGGTCAAGGACGGCGACGACTACATCATCAACGGCGAGAAGAAGTGGACGACGAACGGCGGCATCGCCGACATCTACTCCGTCTTCGCCGTCACGGACCCCACCTCCCGCTCGCGCAGGATCAGCGCCTTCATCGTGGAGAAGGGGACGCCCGGGTTCGAGATCAAGAAGACCGAGAACAAGATGGGGATCCGCGGCGTGCCCGTGGTGGAGACTCACTTCGACAACGTCCGCGTCCCCGCCGAGAACCTCATCGGTGGCCGCGAAGGAATGGGCTTCAAGCACGCGATGATGACGCTGGACCACGCGCGTCCGGGTGTCGCAGCCCAGGCCGTGGGAGCCTCCCAGGGGGCGCTCGACCTCGCGAACGTCTACGCGAACCGCCGGGTTCAATTCAAGGTGCCCATCAGCCAGCACCAGATGGTCCAGAAGATGTTGGCCGACATGGCCATGAAGACCGAGTCGGCCAGGCAGCTCACGTACGCCGCCGCGGCCGCGATTGACGAGAAGGGGCCCAACCCCATGAACTCCAAGATGGCGGCGATGGCCAAGTGCCTGTCCAGCGACGTGGCCATGGAGGTCGCGACGGACGCCGTCCAGGTCTTCGGCGGCTACGGCTTCATGGAGGACTATCCGATCGCCAAGTTCTTCCGTGACGCGAAGATCCTCCAGATCTACGAGGGCACCAACCAGGTGCAGCGCATCGTCATCGCGAGGCACTTGATTCGGGAGGCCGGTGAGCTCGAGCACCTCAAGGAGTTCATCCCCACCGAGACGCAGGAGCGTTACGGGGCAGAGGACCTCAACGCCTGACGCCGTGGGGCCCCTGGCGGGCCCTATCGGCCAGGCGGTGGGTCTTGCGACGAACCGCCCTGGGTGACGATTGATGCAGCGGCCGCTGCCCCGAGAGGGGCCGCGGCCGCTGCCTTTTTGACGCCCGAGCGGGGGCGTTCGCGGGCCCAACTGCCCCGATGGCAGGCGCTGTCCCTGGGGGAGACGTCACGAGTCGCCGTAAGCCCCCGGTATCGCAGGGCGCGAGGCATGCGGGGCGCGGTCATAAGCCGTGGCGATCACTCTCTTCGGCGCAGAAGAACCCCAACTATTCGGCGTCAGGCGGCGTAGAGGAAACGAAGACCGCCCCGGAAGGCAGCGCGCGGCCATGTCGCCCTCGGGAACGCGAGGAAGACGATTCGGCACGGCACTCGCACTGGCTCCACCCCACGGGTGTTTCAGCCGCCGCAGGTCGCGGCGCGCGGAAGCCCCAGATTGAAAGACGGGCCACTCCTAACCGAACACTTTGACGCGCGGCTCATCCGCGCATCGCCGTGTCCGAGACGGACCTGCCCCGGAGAACGACTATGACCGCCACCCGATCACTCAAGACTCTCAACGAGCTCGACCGCATCCTCGACCGTTACGCGGAGGACGCCGACGGCTTCTCTGCGAAGGCCAAGCGCCGGGCGCAGGACTGGAACCGCCAGAAGTTCGACATTGAACTCCGAGACCCCGCGGCCTGGCGAAAGCCCGAGGTCGACGAGGTGGAGCTGCAGCGCTCTGGAGTGGCCTCCATCGAGGAGCAGCTGCGGGCCGAGATCGAGAACCTCACGATCATGGATCGTCTTGAAGAGGCGCGTCACGCGCGGCGCGTCGAGTTCTCTCGCTTCCGTCTCGAGCACGCGCTCAAGGCGGCCGGGCTCACCGAGGAGGACATCGATGGCAAGGTCAAGTACGACCCCGCGACGTATCGCGACGTGGAGTCCGCAGCCTGCGAGCTGCCGGAAGACGTCTGTCGGCGCTGGCTCGAGCTGCACCACATGCGCACCGAGCTCGTCGAGCGCAACCTCTACCTCGCCATCATCAACGTGGAGCGCTACGCGCACCTCGGCGTCTCCCGGCTGGACCTGATCCAGGAAGGATCGGCGGCGCTCTTCCGGGCGGTCGACGGCTTCGACTGGCGTCGCGGACTCTTGTTCCGCACCTACGCGGTCCACTGGCTCAACCAGGCCTACCGCAGCTACCTCTACAACAACGGCCAGACGGTGCGCGTCCCGGTGTACCTGCAGAAGGCGATGAAGCACGTGCGCGCCGCGATCGACAAGCTCGGCCCCGACGCGCCGGTCTCCGCGATCGCGAAAGAGGCAGACCTCGGAGAGCACCTCGTCGAGAGTGCCCTCGCCGCGAGCCGCTCGACGCTCTCCATCGACTCTCCGTTCAGCTCCGGCGATGACGCCTCCGGCGGCCTCGCCGAGGTGCTCGGACAGGCCGACGAGGGGACCGTGTACTCGACGGGCATGGAGGACATCACCCTGGAGGAGGGCATCCACGACGCCATGGACCGCCTCTCGGAGCGCGAGCGCTTCGTGATCGAGCTGCGGTTTGGCATCAACCAACCCCGTGAACACACCCTGAGCGAGGTCGCGGCGCAGCTGGGCGTCAGCTTGGAGCGGATCCGCCAGATCCAGGTGCGCGCGATCGCCAAGATGAAGACCCCGAACCTGCGCAAGGCAATCGACCCGTTCCTGTGACCGCGGGGCTCCGTGGAACCCGCGCGGCCGCGGCCCCCGACTGGTGGGGGCCGCGGCCGCGGTCGTTGGGTGGGGCATCGGGGGCGCCGAGGGGGCCGCTGGCGTGGATCTTGTCGTTACAAATCAAGGCTGGGGACTACCATTGAGGTGGGGCGGA
Source organism: Planctomycetota bacterium (assembly GCA_029248265.1). GTDB lineage: Bacteria > Planctomycetota > UBA1135 > UBA1135 > Saltatorellus. The sequence goes on along the minus strand of JAQWJQ010000148.1, from coordinate 13,610 downwards.
CGCCGCGTGACGAGCGCCGCCCCTCCCGATGCCTGTGGACCAACGAGCAACGACCGCCTCGCCCGGAGCGGCCTCGATCGACGATCGATGGCTGCGGTCGCTCTGCATCGACCTCCTCGGCCGTCCTCCTCTCGCCGAGGAGCGTCAGGCGTGGCTCGGTCAACCTCGAGGGCGGGTGATCGACGACCTCTGGTCGCTGGAGCTCACGTGGCAGCACTGGCTCGAAGAGCAGCTCTACTTCTTCATGCTCATCGATCAGTTCCGTCCCGTGGGGACCTCCCTCGACGAGGTCCCTGGGCGGCTGCAAAGGGGGGCGATGAGCGCGGCCGAGGCCCTGCACCGGATCGCGCTCTCCACCAGCTTTGACCTCCGGAACCCTGGGGCGGACACCTTCGTCACGGTGGTCATGGAGCAGTTCTGTGGGATCGAGGTGCAATCGTCGAAGCGGGAGCTCGAGATTGGCAAGGGGGCCTATGACGGGCGCGCGGGGGTCTTCATGGGCAGCCGCGCGGAGAGCCAGTCCGACGTCGTCGAGATTGCAGCGAACCACAAGGACGCCGCGCGTTACCTGGTGGGCCGCGAGTATGAGCGGCTGACGCGAACGCCCATGCCGAAGCGCGAGCGCGCGCGCGCCGGGAAGCGGCTCTACCGGGAGGCTTATGCCTTCCCTGACTTTGTGAAGGCGTGGCTGGCCTCAGACGCGTACGCCGAACGAGTCGCCAGGGGGGCCCCGATGTCCAACCGCACCTGGGTGCGCGCGGTCCACGTCGACCTGGGCGCTCCGCCGCCCACGGCCGAGACGACGGAGGCGCTGCGCAGTGCCCTCGACGGCCTTGGTGACCCCGCCCCCCTGAGGTCCACGATCGCACGCATGTTGCTCGAGGCCGAGGGGACCAAGGCCCCGCGCGGCCCCGAGCTCGAAGACGCGGCAGCCTGGGTCGAGGACGTCTTCAAGCGCCTCCTCGGTCGCGCGGCAACCGACGAAGAGAAGAGCGCCTTCACCGGCGTGGCATCCGGAGCGGGGGACGGCCCGACCCTCGTCCTCTACACGCTCCTGAGCAGTCCAGAGTACGAGTCATCATGAGCCTCCTCGATTACAGCCCCCCCTCGCGCCGCGACTTCTTGCGCGCCGCCGCTGGCGTCGGCGCCCTCGGCGCCTCCTCGCCGCTCGCCGCCGCCATCGGGCCCCTCCGGCCCGGCTTCAAGACGAAGCACGTGGTGCTCGTGATCATGGCGGGTGGCGTTCGGAGCCGGGAGACGTTCGGCTCACCGAAGCAGGTCCCGAACCTCGTGCGGCTGGCGGACGAGGGGGTGCTCTTCACCCGGCTCAGGACGGCCAACCTCGGCCACTTCGGGGCGTCGATGTCGATCGTCACGGGGATCTCGGAGGCGCGGGGCATCCGAGACAACAGCAGGGCACCGGACCCGACGCTGTTCGAGTACGTCCGGAAGGACCTCGGGCTGGCAGCGAGTGACGTCTGGGTCACCACCTCTGGGGGCGCTCAGCAGGTGAACTACGCCTACGGCCTCCACCCGGACTACGGCCAGAAGTACGGCGCGACCACCCTCGATGGGGACGGGATCTTCAACGAGGAGTTCAAGGGGATCGTCGCCAAGCTCGGGACGCCGCGTCCGCTCGCCGGGTCTGACGCTGAGCGCGTCGCCGAGCTCCGGCGAGTGCTGCGGGGTGGGGCCCCGCCGTCGGCGGCGGAGACGTCGCGCGCCCGCGTCGAGCGCTACATCATGGAGGAGCTCGGCCGTGGCGTGACAGGCATGACCGGTGCGGGAGCCGGGGACGCCAAGGCGATCCAGCTGGCGCGCAACCTCCTCTCGGTCTTCCGCCCGCGGATGATCGGCGTTGTGCTGCAACAGGCCGACATTGCGCACGGTTCCTTCAACGGATACTCGGAGGTCATCCGGCGAAACGACGCCGCGATCGGCGAGCTGGTCTCGGCAATCCAAGGGGATGAGACGCTGCGGGACTCCACGGCGGTCATCGTGCTCCCCGAGTTTGGTCGGGACGCGGACCTCAACTCGCGTCGGGGCCTCGATCACGGCGACGGGTCGGACGACCTTCGGTTCGTGCACGGCGTCGCCTGGGGCCCGGACTTCAAGCGCGGCAAGGTCGTCAAGGATGATCGACGGACGATCGACGTGATGCCCACCATCGCGGACCTCTTCGGGGCTGATCCGCGCCACGCGAAAGGCTCAGTGCTCAGGGAAATCTACTCCTGATGGGGGTTCGAGCGGCGGCTTTGATCGTCGCGCTCCTCGCCTCGGTGGTCGGCGGAGCGTTCGCATCTGGCGACCGTGGAGCGCCCCCGATTCTCGGGGCGCCCATGGTGGTGGAGGCCGTCGCGTCCCCCGACTCGGAGGGGTGCATGGTCTGCCACGAGGGGATCGAGGACATGCACCCCGGGTTCCCGCTGTCGTGCGTGGAGTGCCACGGCGGCGACGGCGAAGCGCGGGAGAAGGTCCGCGCCCACGTGCAACCCGTCGCACCTGTGCAGACCAACGAGCGGGTCCTTCCCGAGAATCACGACCTCGCCTACCTGCGGTTCTTGAACCCCATGGACCTGCGCGTCGCCGACCGCGTTTGTGGAGACTGTCACCAGGAGCTCATCGACCACCTGAAGGTCTCCCTCCACGGCACCACGGCCGCACACCTCTCGGACGGGTTCTTCGAGAACGGGATCCAGGAGGAGCGGGACTCCCGTTACTCGGTCTTCCCGGTCTCGGCCCCGCGCGGGATCGAGGGGAGCACGATCGAGCGTCTCTTGCAGCCGCCGAAGTTCGACTCCTCGGATGACCAGGGCACGCTCGCCGCGCACTTCCCGGACCTCGTCCGCAAGGAGTGCATGCAGTGTCACCTGTGGTCCCAGGGGCGCGCCTTGCGCGGGCGGGTCGGGTTCGATGGGGAGTATCGCGGCGCCGGCTGCGCGGCGTGCCATGTCCCGTACCGCCAGGACGGCCTGAGCGAGTCAGCGGATCGGACGACGAAGCGTACGGAGCCTGGGCACCCGCGGGCTCACACCATGCTCACCGCGCCGCCGACGGAGACCTGCACCACGTGCCACTACGGCGACGCTTCGATCGGCCTGCACTTCCGAGGGCTCTCCCAGCTCCCACCCGGAGCCCCCGGCGGACCGGAGATCCCTGGCACGACGGACAGCCTCTTGCACCGGGCCTTCTTCGTGAACGACCAGGAGGTCACCCCTCCGGACGTCCACCACGCCTCCGGCCTGCATTGCGTCGACTGCCACACGCTCGACGGCGTGATGGGGGATGGCCGCTTGCTCTCCAAGATGGAGGAGGCCACGGACATCTCCTGCGAGGCGTGCCACGGGTCCACCGAGGCGCGCGCCACCATGACGACCGAGCGTGGCACGCGGCTGAAGCACCTGTTCGAGCGCGACGGTGAGGTGTGGATGCGCAGCAAGGTGACGGGGGCTGAGCACCGGATCAAGCAGGCCGTCAACGTGATCGACATCGGCCACGAGGACTACAACCCAGAGGCCCAGCTCGCCATGACCGCGGAGCACGGCAACGTGGCCTGCTACACGTGCCACGGCGGTTGGAACGTCAACTTCCTGGGCTTCCACTTCTACCGGAACGAGGCCCTCTCCCAGCTGGACCTCCTGTCGGGGCAGCGCACACCAGGGCGGGTGACGACTCAGGAGAAGGTGTTCACCACGTGGAAGAGCTTCTACGCGGGCCTCGATGAGCGGGGCCGGGTCGCCCCGTACCTGACGGGCTTCTCGACGATGGGGACCGTCGACAATGCGGAGGGTAAGCGCGTCCTCGACCAGGAGTTCCCTGTCACCTCGAACGGGCTGTCGGGGCTGACCATGATCCACCACCAGCTCCACTCGACGCGGCCAACAGCGAGGTCATGCGCCGAGTGCCACCGTGCGTCGGAGACGTGGGGCATGGGGTCTGGCAACTTCCAGCTGGGACGGCAGGTGGTCGTGGCGGCCGACCGGCGGGGTGTGGAGATCGTGGGCTTTGACCGGGAGAATCCGCAGCAGAGCGCCCCGCTCGGACGGTTCGTCCTGCCGGACATCGTGGACCTGGAGCTCGCCACAGACCCGCTGCATGGCCACGTCCATCACGTCTACGTCTCGGAGGGGAAGCGCGGCATACACGCCCTCGACGTCCGCGATCCTCGTGCGCCTCGACGGACGGACTTCCACATGACCGTCTCTCCGCGGGGGCTCGCCCTCGCGGGGTCGCACCTCTGGGTCGCGGACGGCGTGGGGGGGGTCAAGGTCTTCGACGTGAGCGAGCCCGGCGAGCTGGAGCTGGTCGCGGCGCTGCCGACCATCGACGCGCATGACATCGAGATCCGGTGGCCCTACGCCTACGTGGCAGATGGTCCCGGTGGCCTCATCGTGGTGGACGTGCGCCTCCCGGTGAAGCCGCGGGTGATCGGCGGGCTGGCCCTCGACGGGGGCGGCGCCGGGGCCGTGGACCTCGACGTGATGTTTCAGTTCAGTCGTCCCACCGTGGACGAAGACGGGGAGCCCAGCGATGAGCGGACGCAGGCGCGGCGGCTGGTTGCGGTCTGCGACGAGGAGGCCGGGCCGATCCTGGTCGACGCCACGGAGCCGGCGCACATGGAGCTGATCGAGTCGGAGCGGCGGCGGCCTGGCGCGGCGGAGCGGCGCCGCAACAACGCCATCTACCACAGCGTCGTGCTCCGTAGCCACGTGGACCTCGCGTCTCCCCAGGGCGGCGACCGCACCCGCGAACGCGACTACATGTACTTCGTGGAGGAGCGCACCCAGAACAACGGGCAGCAGGACTCCTTCCTGCGGACGGTCGACGTCACGGACCCCACGTCGCTCGAGCAGGCCTCGATCACCCCTGCTGGGGACGCGTCAGACCTCCTCGAGGTGGGGGAGTGGTACACGCCCCCCTTCCTGCGCAAGTACGCCTTCGTCCCGGGTGAGAACGGCATCATCGTCAACGACATGACGAACAGCGCCGAGCCTGTGATGCTCGGCGCGATCCTGGGCCTGCAGGAGGGGTACGTGCTCCGCGCCGAGCGCTTCCCGTTGGACAAGATGCTCGACGAGGACGGGACGCGCTTGAAGGACGTGAGCCACCCGAAGTCGAGGTGGTTGATGCGGGGTGAGATTGAGACCTTGCTCGACGTGAAGGGGGACGTCCTCGGGACCCTGGGGCCGTACGCCCAGGAGTCCATCGCGGCGGCTGCGTCCGCCCGGAGGCTCTTCAGCCACGCGGACGCCGACCGCAGCGGGCTCCTCATCGGCGCGGAGATGCAGAAGGTGGGCGGGGCGAGCGTCGACCTGGACGGGGATGGGCGCGTGACGCTCGCGGAGCTCGCGCGGACGGCTGAGGACTATGGCCGGACCGCGGTGCTTGAGCCCGACGTGATCATGGACCCTGAGGAGCGCGTCCGCCCGGACGGAGACCTGGCTCGCCTACTCGACGGGACCGACCCCTATGACTTCGAGCGGAAGAAGGACGGGCGCCTGGACCGGAAGGAGGCGGAGCGCGCCGTCTTCGGAGCCCTGGACCTGGACGGGAGCAAGCGCCTCGACCTGCACGAGCTCTCCCGGCATCCCGGCGCCCTGCGCGAGCTTCGGTTCGGGGATCGGGCCGGGCTGGAGCGGTTTGAGGCCCTGGATCGCTCCGGGGGGGGGTCGATCGGCCCCCGCGAGTTCTCCCTCAGGGATGAGGACTGGCAGCTGCTCGATCGAGACGGCGACGGGTTCTGTCAGCTTGACCCGACCCGCTTCGCGAGCCGCCGGGCGCGGGGAGAGGTCCCCAGGGACACAGAGTGGCCGTCGCGCCGGCGCGGCCCCAGGGTGGACCTGCCGCCGGGCTCCACCGTGGAGTCCATCAGCGAGGGCCTCGACGCCGACCAGGACGGCCAGCTCACCAAGCGGGAGCTCCGCAAGCGGCCGCTGCTCTTCGCGCAGCTGGACGTGGACCGCTCCTCGATCGTCGAGCCAGACGAGCTCGAGCGGGCGGAGGCGGTGCTGCTGCGGTGGGGCGTGGAGTCCGGGCCGGACGACTTCCTCTCCCGCTGGGATCTCGACGGGAGCGGCGCGGTGGAGGAGGACGAGGTGTCGGACGTCGTCTGGACCCTTCTGGAGCGGCGCAAGCGGCGCTGAGAGCACGGCTCACGACTCATCTGGAGCCCCTCGCGGCTCGGATTCCAATCCAGGGGTCGATTCAGCATGGAGTCGGTGCGACAGAGGGGGGGCTGCCCCGACGGAGGGCGGCTCCTTCTGCTATTCTCTCCCGCCCATTTCGCTGTTCAGATGACGTCTCTCGAACCCAAAGCCACCAGCCCGGTCGATCCTCCGGCGCCCCAGCGGGCGCCCCAGGGCAAGGTCAAGCGTGAGCCGAAGCCTCCCTGGCTCAAGGTCCCGCTCCCGGGTGGGGACGGGTACAGCAAGCTCAAGAGCCTGACGCGGGACCTCAAGCTGAACACCGTGTGCGAGGAAGCCCGCTGCCCGAACATCGGGGAGTGCTGGAAGGGGGACCACGCCACCATGACGATCATGGTGCTCGGGGACGAGTGCACCCGGCGCTGCCGCTTCTGCGCGGTGAAGACCGTGGACCGCGCCGCGCCGCCCGATCCGGATGAGCCCGAGCACGTGGGCCGCGCCATCGGTGAGATGGAGCTCGACTACGTCGTCCTGACCAGCGTGGACCGCGACGACCTCGCGGACGGCGGGGCAGGGCATTACGCCGAGTGCATCCGGTCGATCCGCGCCCACGCGGCGCGCACGGTGGTCGAGGTGCTGATCCCCGACTACGTGGACACGCAGCTCGAGACCCTCATGGCCGCGCGCCCGGACGTGCTGGCCCACAACGTGGAGGTGGTCCCGCGTCTTCAGCGCAAGATCCGCGACCCGCGCTGCAGCTACGAGCGCTCGCTGGACGTCCTCCGCCAGGCCAAGGACCACGACGCGGACGTCTTCACGAAGTCCTCGTTGATGGTGGGTCTCGGAGAGACCCACGCCGAGCTCGAGGACGCCATGGGCCTCCTGCGCGACGCTGGCGTCGACTTCCTGACGCTCGGGCAGTACCTCAGGCCCTCCCCCAACCACGCTCCGGTCCGTGACTACATGACCCCTGAGCGCTTCAAGGAGCTGGAAATCGAGGCCCGCGCCATGGGCTTCCTCTACGTGGCTTCCGGTCCGCTCGTCCGCTCCAGCTACAAGGCCGGAGAATTCTTCGCGGCGCGCCTCGTGAATGCGCGCCGAGGCCGCAAGAGCTGATCTCCGCCCCTCGCCTCCAAGACTGACCATGACAGACATGCTCACCGTATTGGCGCCTGATGGTGCCACGAAGAAGGGCTTCGAGGCCGGCCTCCCCGATGAGGAGCTCCTGCACTGCTACCGCACGATGCTCCTCGTTCGGTCCTTCGATGAGATCTGCTTGAAGCTCCAACGGGCCGGGCGGATCGGCTTCTCGATCCCGAACCTCGGCATCGAGGCCACCCAGGTCGGCGCCGCGAGCGCGCTGCGTAAGACGGACTGGATCTTCCCGAGCTACCGGGACTTTGGCATGGCGCTCTACCACGGCATCCCCGCGGTGGAGATGATGCACAACATGTTCGGCAACGCCGAGGACAGCGCCAAGGGCCGCCAGATGCCCGTGCACTTCTCCTTCGTCGAGCCGATTCACTTCTACAGCATCAGCTCACCGATCGGGACGCACCTGCCCCACGCGGTCGGCGCGGCGCACGCCTCCAAGCTCCGCGGAGAGGACACCGTCCACCTGGTGAGCTTCGGCGATGGGGGCACCTCGAGCCTTGGCTTCCACAGCGGCCTGAACTTCGCCGCCGTCTGGAAGTCGCCCGTGGTCTTCCTGTGCCAGAACAACGGCTACGCGATCTCTTGCCCGTCTGAGCAGCAGACCGCCAGCGACGGCTACGCGGTCAAGGCTGAGGCCTACGGCATGCCCCACGCGACGGTGGATGGCAACGACCTCTTCGCGGTACGCCAGGCGGTCCTCGAGGCCGCGGAGCGCGCCCGGCGCGGGGAGGGGCCGACGCTCATCGAGGCGGTGACCTTCCGCATGGGCGGGCACTCCACCTCGGACGACCCCACCAAGTACGTGCCCGCTGAGCTCGTGGAGGAGTGGAGGCAGAAGGACCCCGTGGACCGCTTCCGCCGCTTCCTCGAGCGCAAGGGGCTCATGACGCCCGAGCAAGACGAGGCCATGCGCGCTGACACACTGGCGGAGATTGACCGCGCGGCCAAGGCCGCGGAGGCGACCGCCGCTCCTGGACTCGAGACCATCTTCAGTGACGTCTTCGCGGAGGTCCCCGACCACATCCGCAAGCAGGGCGAGTTCCTCTTCGATCTGTCCCAGCGCCGCGGCGAGGCTGACGCCGGCGACGGCGAGTTCCCGCTCTGATTCCCGTACGGGCCTCACGCACGCCTGCACCCATTCGACATGGCGAACCTCACACTCATTCAAGCGGTCAACGACGGCCTCCGCACCGTCATGAAGGCAGACGACTCCGTCGTGGTCTTTGGAGAGGACGTCGGCCCCAAGGGCGGCGTCTTCCTCGCGACCGAGGGCCTGACCGCGGACTTCGGCGAGAGCCGCTGCTTTGACACCCCCCTCTCCGAGGACGGGATCATCGGCACCGCGGTGGGGATGGCGATGAACGGTCTCCGCCCCGTCGCTGAGATCCAGTTCCAGGACTTCATCTTCCCTGCCTTCGACCAGATCGTCAGCGAGGCGGCCAAGCTCCGTTACCGCTCTGGCGGTCAGTACACCGCGCCCATGGTGATCCGGACCCCTTACGGCGGCGGCATCCGGGGCGGGCTGTACCACAGCCAGTCCGGCGAGGCGTACTTCGCCCACACCGCCGGCCTGAAGGTCGTGATCCCGTCGACACCCCACGACGCCAAGGGGCTCCTGATCGCGTCGATCCAGGACCCGGACCCCGTGCTCTTCATGGAGCCCAAGGCGCTGTATCGCTCCGTCAAGGGCGAGGTCCCCGAGGGCGAGTACACGGTGGACCTCTCGACCCTGCGGACCGTCCGCGAGGGCGGCGACGTGACGATCTACTGCTATGGGGCGATGGTCCCGGTGGTGGAGCGCGCTGCGGCACAGGCGGCCGAGCAGCGTGGCATCGACTGCCTCGTCGTCGACCTCCGGACGCTGATGCCCCTCGACGAGGAGGGCGTCCTCGAGGCGGCCAAGCAGACCGGCCGGGTGGTCGTCGTCCACGAAGCGCCTCGTTTCTGCGGGTACGGCGCAGAGATCAGCGCGCTGATCGCAGAACATTGCATCGAGTACATGGAGGCGCCGGTTCGCCGCGTCACCGGGTTCGACACCCCGTTCCCGAACACGCTCGAGCACCACTACCTCCCTGACGACCGCCGCGTCCTCGACGCCATCGAGTCGGTCTACGACTTCTGAGCTCCCGCCTCGACCGCCAGACACACCGCGCTTCCCCCCCCCAATCCAATGATCGAGTTCAAGCTGCCCGATATCGGCGAAGGCATCGCTGAGGGCGAAATTGTCCAGTGGCTGGTTGCCGAGGGCACCGTCGTCGAGGAGCACCAGCCCGTCGTCGAAGTGATGACGGACAAGGCCACCGTCGAGGTCCCCGCTCCCGCCGCCGGGACCGTCGTCAGGCACCTCGCTGGTGAAGGAGACACGGTGCCCGTGGGCAACGTCATCTTCCACCTCGAGGACGGCGCGGCCGCGGCGTCGGCAGAGCCCGCCGCCGCCGCCCCGGCCGAGGCGGCCCCTGCGGCCGCCGCCGGCGGCAAGACCATCGAGTTCAAGCTGCCCGACATCGGCGAGGGGATCGCCGAGGGCGAGATCGTCCAGTGGCTCGTCGAGGAGGGCGCCTCCGTCGAGGAGCACCAGCCGGTCGTCGAGGTCATGACGGACAAGGCCACGGTCGAGGTTCCGGCGCCGGCCGCGGGGACCATCTCGAGCCGCCTCGTAGATGAGGGCGCCACGGTTCCGGTGGGGGAGGTCATCTTCCACCTGGTCACCGGCGCCGGCGCCGCCGCGCCCGCAGCCCAGCCTGCGCCCGCAGCCGCAGCGCCCGCAGCCGCCGCGCCGGCGACGGCCGGCGCTGCGCAGCCTGCCCGCGTGAGCACCGCCGATGGCAAGGTCCTGGCCGTTCCGAGCGCTCGTCGCGTCGCTCGCGAGCTCGGGATCGACCTGACTCAGGTGAGCGGCTCAGGCCGGGGCGGCGTCGTGCGTCGCGCGGACGTGGAGGCCTTCGCCAAGTCGGGTGCCGCCACGACCGCGGCCCCTGCTGCCGCCGCGGCAGTCGCCGCGCCGCCCGCCCCCGTGGCTGCGCCGCCCGCCCCGGCCCCGAGCGCCGCGGCGCTGGCGCCGATCCCGACGCTCCACGAGGTCCAGAAGACCCCGTACCGCGGGATCCGGCGGAAGATTGGCGAGGCGATGACGCGCTCGAAGCACACCGCCGCGCACTTCACGGTGGTCGAGGAGATCGACGTCACGGAGCTCGTCGCAGCGCGCTCCAAGGCCAAGGCCGTGGGCAAGCAGCACGGCGTCAACGTGACCTACATGCCCTTCATCATGAAGGCGGTGGCGAACGGCTTGACCCGCTTCCGGTCGCTCAACGGGCACCTCGACGAGGCGGCCGAGGAGATCGTCATGCCGAACGAGGTCAACATCGGCGTCGCGACGGACACAGACAACGGCCTCGTTGTGCCGGTCATCCGCAACGTCGAGTCCAAGGGCATGCTGCACCTCGCAGCCGAGCTCGCGGACCTGGCGCAGCGCACCCGTGACGGCAAGGTGAAGCCCGACGAGTTGCGCGGTTCGACCTTCACCATCACGAACGCGGGCAACATCGGCGGCACCCTCGCGACGCCGGTGATCAACTTCCCGGACATCGCCATCCTGGGGGTCCACCGGATCGTCAAGCGGCCGGGCGTCGTCGAGACCCCGAACGGTGACGAGATCGCGGTCCGCCACTACATGAACCTCTCCTGCAGCGTGGATCACCGCCTCGCGGACGGTGCGGACGCCGCCCGCTTCCTCGCCTGGCTCCGGGTCCTGCTCGAGGATCCCGGCTTGCTCAGCCTCTGATCCCTCACCGGTCTTCCCCGTTGGCCTCCGCGCTCCAGATCCTCGCTCCGGACGGCTCCGTCGTCGGAGAGCCCCCCGGTCTCTCCGATGAGGAGCTCCGGGGCCTGTTCGTGCACATGCTCCAGATCCGGTGCATGGACGGGCGCATGCTGAAACTCCAGCGGGCGGGCCGGATCGGCTTCGTGGGTACCGCCACCGGCCTCGAGGCCACCCTGGTCGGGGCAGCGGCACCGCTACGACGCGAGGACTGGCTGTGGTCTGGGCTCAGGGAGGGTGGCGCCGCGGTGATGCGGGGCCTGCCGCTCGCGGAGTACGTCGCGCAGATGTACTGCAACGCGAACGACACCGCCAAGGGTCGTCAGATGTGCAACCACTTCCAGCACAAGGGGACAAATTACCCGAGCTGGTCGAGCGTCATCGGCACGCAGATCACCCACGGAGTGGGGGCGGCCTTCGCCTCGATGCGGCGCGGCGAGGACACGGTCCACGCCATTCACTTCGGTGATGGCGCGACCAGCTCGAACGGCTTCCACAGCGGGCTGAACTTCGCGGGCGTCTGGAAGGTCCCCGCGGTGTTCGTCTGCACGGACAATGGGTGGGCGATCTCAGTAGCATCATCGGCTCAGACGGCGGCCAGCTCCTTCGCCGCGAAGGCGCCGGCCTACGGCTTCCCGGGCATCGAGGTGGACGGCAACGACGTCCTGGCGTGTCAGAGCGCCATGTCCGATGCGATCGAGCGCGCACGCCGTGGTGAAGGCCCGACCATGGTCGTCTTGAAGACCTACCGGATGCTCGGACACTCCAGCTCGGATGACCCGACGAAGTACCGGGCCGACGAGGAGGTCGAGGCCTGGGCCAAGCGCGACCCGATCGCGCGCTACGAGCGCTTCCTCACCGACCGGGGCGTGATCTCGAAGGGGGAGCGGGCCGACCTCGAGGCGCAGCTCCTGGTGGAGATCGACGCGGTCATTCACGAGCAGGAGGCCGCGCCGCCCATGGCGCTGAAGACCCTGGTCGAAGACGTCTACGCCGAGGTGCCCTACCACCTCCGGCGCGAGTACAACGATTTCATCGCTGTCGCTGAGAAGCTGGGCCACGCCCAGCCTGGCGACGGCGCTTTCCCCCTCTGAATCAAGCTATGGCTCCCAAGCGCAAAGTCGTCGTCATCGGCGCCGGCCCGGCCGGTTATGTCTGCGGTATCCGTCTCGCCCAGCTCGGGCAAGACGTCACTGTGGTTGAGAAGCAGTACTGGGGCGGGACCTGCCTCAACGTCGGCTGCATCCCCTCCAAGGCGCTCATCGCCGCGGGCACTCTCCTGGACAAGATCAAACACGCCCAGGTCATGGGGATCACGACCCAGGGGGTCGATCTCGACGTGGAGAAGCTCGTTGAGTGGAAGACCGGGATCGTCGGCAAGCTCACAGGCGGCGTGCACGGCCTGCTGAAGAACTACGGTTCGAAGGTCGTCATGGGGACCGCGAAGATCGTGGACAAGAACACGGTCCAGGTCAGCGGCGGCGACGGCGATCAGACCATCAAGTGCGATGACATCGTCATCGCGACTGGTTCGGAGCCCATCAATATCCCTGGCTTCACCTGCGACGAGGACAACGTCTGGTCCTCGACCGGGGCCCTCACCCCGAAGGAGATCCCCGGGCACCTGCTCGTCATCGGCGGCGGCTATATCGGCCTCGAGCTGGGGATGATGTACCGCAAGCTCGGCTCCGAGGTCACGGTCCTCGAGGGCACGCCTGGCGCCCTCCCTGGGCAAGAGCGCGACTGCGTCAAGGTCATCGAGCGCTCGCTCAAGAAGATGGGCATCAAGCTCGTCACCGAGGCCTTCGCTCAGGGCTGGACGGACAAGGGCGGCAAGAAGGTCGTCACCTACAAGGGCAAGAAGGGCGAGCAGACGATCGAGTGCGATCAGATCCTCTCCACGGTGGGGCGGCGCCCCTACAGCGAGGGGCTCGGGCTCGAGAACGCAGGGCTCGCGGTGACCAAGCAGGGTTTCCTCGAGGTCTCGAAGCAGATGCGCACGAGCGTCCCGAACATCTACGCGGTGGGCGATATCGCGGGGCAGCCGATGCTGGCCCACAAGGGGTCCCACGAGGGCCTGGTCGCCGCGGCCGTGATCGCGGGGAAGAACGAGGAGTATGACGCTCGCTGCGTGCCCGCCGTCATCTTCACGTCGCCTGAGATGTCCTCGGTCGGCCTGACCGAGGATCAGTGCAAGGAGAAGGGGCTCAACTACCGGACGGGTCAGTTCCCCTTCGCCGCCTCAGGCCGGGCCATGACGCTCCAGGAGACGGACGGCTTCGTCAAGATCATCAGCGACGCGGACACGGACGAGGTCCTCGGCGTGCACATGGTCGGGCCCGAGGTCACGGAGCTCATCGCTGAAGCCGCGCTTGCGATCGAGATGGGGGCCACCGTCGAAGACATCTCGCGGACGATCCACGCTCACCCGACGCTCCCGGAGTCGATGATGGAGGCCGCCGAGGCCGTCCACGGGTCGGCGGTTCACATCTTCC